>JBDZUN010000161.1:0-7739 GCA_040255145.1 Hyphomicrobiales bacterium
GATATCACCGACGGTCGCACCCCGCCGCACCGCCTGGATCCCGAGCATCATCGCCTCGTAGGTGACCTCAGTCAGCCGCTGGGCGCGGACCCCGACATCGCCAACCCAGTACATGCGGCTGGTGTCGCCGTGCCAGCCGTCGAGGATGACGGTGACGTCGATGTTCAGGATGTCGCCATCCTTCAGCACCTTGTCGCCCGGTATGCCGTGACACACGACGTGGTTGACCGACGTGCAGATGCTGCGCGGGAACCCGCGATAGCCCAGCGGCGCGGGCACCGCGGCGTGGGCCGTGATGAAATCATGGCTGAGCCGGTCGAGCTGGTCGGTGTAGACGCCAGGCCGGACGTGGGGCGCCAGGAAGTCGAGCGTCTCGGCGGCCAGCCTGCCGGCGCGGCGCATCCCCTCGAAAGCCTGGCTGTCGTGCAGCTTGATCAGGCCAGTATTCTTAATTGGCGCTTCGGCCTCGGCGATGTAGCTCATGATTCGAAAGATAGGACGGTGCTCGCCAATCGGGAAGATCGGTTCGGCAGGGCGCGGCACATTGCCGATCAGCGGCGGGCGATGACCCAGACCGCATGGACGATGCCGGGAATGTAGCCCAGCAGCGTCAACAGGATGTTGAGCCAGAACTGGCCGCCGATGCCGACCTGGAGAAACACCCCGAGCGGCGGCAGCACGATCGCGATCAGGATACGGATCAGGTCCATTGTCGCCTCGATGCCTCCTTGCGGGCGAAGCCGGCGGAATTGCAGCGCCCCCGATCCAAGAACGCCGAGCCGCGCGGACGGTGGCGGACGGAAGCCGTTCCCGTCACGAGTCGCCGGTGCCCGCGCGCGTCACAGGACCGGCCGCGCATCGCCTATCGCCTGCGGGCCCATCCAGACATGCCCGGCCTGCATGCGGATCGGCAGCGGCACGCCGTCGGCATTGCCCTTTTCCTCATCGAGCCCTTGCAGCGCCGAGCGCGCCAGATCGGCGGTCGCCGGGTTCATCTTGCCCGCCGCCGTCAATTGGTTGAGCAGCCAGTTGTAGCCCTTGACGCGGATGGAGAACGCCCCGATCGGCCGCATCAGTTCGTCCAACGACAGGGTGCCCGAGCCGGTCAGCCGCACCGGCCCCCAGGCCATGCGCATGGTGGTGAGGTCAAGGGTGCCTCCATCGTCCCGCCACTTGATCAGCGCATTGCGCCAATTCGGCATCGGCGTCGGCGTGGTCATGGTCCCCGCGAGTTCGAGCAGCGAGACCGTATCGCCGCCAGCGCCGGGCGCCAGTTCCGCATTGCGAATCCCCTCCCCACGGAGTCCGACCGCAAGCTGCGGAGCGCCGCCGCTCGCCGCCAGAGGCGCGACCTGGAGGATCAGCGTCTCGGTTTCCTTGTGGCGTCCACCATCGTCGCTCCTGATCGTGACGACGTTGCGCAGCACGGTGCGGATCGAGCGGACCCGCCCACGATCGTAATCCGCCGTCGTCGACGCGGCGTCCCATGTGATGCTGCCGTCGACCTTCGGCATGCCGGCCGCGGGCAGCGCAGCGCGGGTATAGGTGATCCGGCTCGCGCCCTCCGATTGCAGACGCGCCTGGTTGAAATGGAACGGCGAGATGGCGACGACCAGTTCGTCGCTGCGCCAGGTCCAATTCAGGGCCGGCTCAGTATGGGTGACGACCGGCTGGTGATAATGCAGCGCCACCTGCAAGGGATAGCCTGCGCGGGACACGGCGCCGTGCTCGACGGTGATGCCAACGGGGTGGCCGGCCGCGATCAAACCGTCGACCCGCGACGCAAGCTGACCCGCTTCCCAATACCAGAGGCCGGTATAGGCGGCGACCAGGACGATCAGGCACGCGACGATCATGGGAAGGCGGTTGCGCGTCATGGCAGACCTGTGAGCGAATTGGCCGACTCTACGGGCCGGTAGCGGATCATATTGTCATCGCGCCGCAACCGCCATGGGCGCCGCGGCGCACCGCGAAGGCCGGAGCGCCTAGAACCGTTCACCGTTTCATGGAAACGCTGAACGATCTCCAAGCCTTTGATTTGTCGCGTTTCCGAACCGCAAAAGTGGCATCCGCTTTTGCTGGAAACGCTCTAGAACAGCGGGCCGACATTGGCCACCGCCTTCGGGCCCAGCCAGACGCGGCCGTTCTGGACGTGCAGGGGCAGCGGCACGCCGTCCCGATCGCCCTTCTGCGCGGCGAGCGCGGCCAGGAAGCTCTTGAGCAGACCGGCGTCGTTCGAATCGATCCGACGTTGCGCGACCAGTGCGTCGATCGCCTTGTCGTAGCCGGCGATACGGATGGCGAACACGCCGAACGGGCGCAGCGCGGCGTCCAGCGTCAGGGTTCCGGTCGCGATAGCCCGCACCGGCCCCCACACCAGGCGCATGTGCGAGACGTCGAGGACGCCGCCCCCGTCGCGCCAGTCACGCACGGCCTGGTGCGGCGGAGCGTCGGGGAACGGCCCACGCAATACCCCGGTCACATCCACCACCTCCACGCGCCCACCCAGCCCCGACGCGATCAGGGCCGCGCCCGTTACGTCCTCCGCCCGTAAGGCGAATGGGCGCGCCGGCGCGTCGCCGGCGCCCGCCGTATCAGGATGCGCGGTGAAGGCCAGTCGCCGCAGATGGACCGGCGGCGACCCGGCCGAGGTCGCCACGACCTGCTGTGCGTCCAATTCCAGTGCGGTCAGCGCCGGGGGATCGAAATCCATCACCACACGCAAGGCCTGCGCGCCGATCGTCGCTTCGCCGCCGTCGGCGCGTCGGATCACGGCGCTGCTCGGATCCAGGGTCGCCACGACCAGCCGGTCGAAGCGATAGACCGGCATCGCCACGCGCAATCCCTCGCCCCGCCATCGCCAGGCGATGCGATCGTACTCGCGCCCCACGATGGGCCGGGACACCGCGACCGCGGCGTTGAACGGGAAACCAGTACGCGCCATCGCGCGGCAGTCGATCTGGAGCCCGTCCGCCCGATGCGCTTCGATCCAATCGACGATGCCGGCCTGCAATCGCCCGGTGAGCCAGTACCAATAGCCGGCATAGGCCGCGGCAAGGCCGAGAACGGCGGTCAGGGAGATGGCGATCCTGGTGCGGCCTCGGCGCATTCGCTCGGCCTTTTCGTCGAGTTTTCGCGAGGCTCCAGGGCGCCTGTATAGCCGGCGCGCGCGCGCCGCGCCACTCCACGATCGCCCGGCCCCAGGGCGCGGCCCTGGTGCGGCCTTGGCATCGGCATCGCCGCCCGGCATTCTCCCGCGCCATGGGCGGCGACGCGAATGGCGATGCAGAGGCCGGCGACCTGTGGGTGTTCGGCTACGGCTCGCTGATGTGGCGGCCGGGCTTCGCCTATGTCGAGGCGCATCCCGCCGTGCTGCGCGGCTGGCACCGCGCGCTGTGCGTCTATTCCTGGCACCACCGCGGCACCCGGGAGCGGCCGGGGCTGGTGCTCGGCCTCGACCGCGGCGGCGCCTGCCGGGGCGTCGCCTTCCGCATTTCCGCGCACGAGGCCGAAGCGGTGCGCGCCTATCTGATCGCGCGCGAGCAGGTAACGATGGTCTATGTCGAGATCACGCCCAAGGCGCGGCTGGACGACGGCCGTACCGTCCGTGTGATGACGTTTTCGGCCGATCGCGCCCACCCGCAATATGCCGGCCGGCTGGATGTCACGGCCCAGGCCGACCTGGTGCGCAACGCGCAGGGCGTGTCCGGCCACAACGTCGATTACCTGGCGAATACGCTGCGCCGCCTTGCCGAAATCGGCGTGCGCGACACGGGGCTCGCCGCGCTCAGCCGCGCGCTGGCCCTCGACTTGCGGCCGGCGCCGGCCGCCGCGGCGACCGCGCCGGAATTCTAAACGGTCGCGCCCGGCGAATTCGGCCGCGTCACCCGCACTTGGAATAGCCGCAGGTGAAGCAGGTGTCGCAGCCCTCCTGCCGAACCAGCGTCGGTGAAGAACAGCGCGGGCACGGCCGCAGCCGCGGGTCGGCCGGCGCCTCCGCGCCGACCACAAGCCGCGCCGCTTCGGCGAGGCCGCCATCCTCAGGCCGCGCGATGAAGCCGATGGCGATCAGATGGCGCTCGATCACCTCGCCGATCGCGGCGAGCAGCGAGGGCACATAGCGGCCGTTCATCCATTGTCCGCCGCGTGGGTCGAACACCGCCTCCAATTCCTCGACCACGAAGGACACGTCGCCGCCGCGCCGGAACACCGCGCTGATCATGCGCGTCAGCGCGACGGTCCAGGCGTAGTGCTCCATGTTCTTGGAGTTGATGAAGATCTCGAACGGCCGGCGCCGGCCGTCCTGGATCACGTCGTTCAGCGTGATGTAGATCGCGTGGTCGGAATCCGGCCAGCGTACCTTGTACGTGTTGCCCGGCAGCACGCCCGGCCGCTCCAGCGGCTGGGTCATGTAGACGACGCCACCCGCCTCGTAGATGTCCTTCGGACGCGCCGGCGGCGTTTCCAGCGGCAGTTCGGCCTGCCCCTCCTCGCGCGCCGCCTCCGCCGCCTCGCGCTCGACCGACAGCACCGAGCCGGTGATCGCGTTCGGCCGATACGTCGTGCAGCCCTTGCAGCCCGATTCGTAGGCCATCCGATAGACGTCCTTGAACGAATCGAACGCCATCTCTTCCGGGCAGTTGATGGTCTTGGAGATCGAGCTGTCGACGTACCGCTGCACCACGGCCTGCATGCGGACGTGGTCCGCCGGCGTCAGGTCCATCGCGCCGACGAAATAGGCCGGCAGCTCCGCCTGTTCGCCGAAGCGGTCGCGGAACAGGCGATAGGCGTAGTCGGTGACGGATTCCTCCTTACGCGAACCGTCCGGCATCAACACCTTGCGCGTATAGGAATAGCTGAACACCGGCTCCAGCCCGCCCGACACGTTGTCCGCGAACAGCGAGATGGTGCCGGTCGGCGCGATCGAGGTCAGCAGCGCGTTGCGCACGCCGTCCCGCGCGATCGCCGCGCGCACGTCCGGATCGAGGGTGGCCACCGTCTCGCCGGCCAGATAGGCGTCGGCGTCGAACAGCGGGAAGGCCCCCTTCTCCGCCGCCAGCGCGCACGAGGCCAGATAGGCCGCGCGCTGGATCGCCTTCA
Source organism: Hyphomicrobiales bacterium (assembly GCA_040255145.1). Lineage (GTDB taxonomy): Bacteria > Pseudomonadota > Alphaproteobacteria > JBDZUN01 > JBDZUN01 > JBDZUN01. The sequence continues at coordinate 5,101 of JBDZUN010000161.1, forward strand.
TCCAGGTTTCCGCCAGGGCCAGCGCCTCCGGTGCGCCATAGCGCGCGCGGCACAGGATCAGCGCGTCGGCCAGCCCGGTGACGCCGAGCCCGATGCGGCGCTTGGCTTCGGCCTCGCGCCGCTGCGCCTCCAGCGGGAAGTTGGAGACGTCGATCGCATTGTCGAGCAGCCGCACCGCCGTGCGGACCAGCCCGTCCAGCTCATCCAGGTCGATGCCGGCCTCCGGCTCGAACGGCGCACGCACCAGCTTCGCCAGGTTGATCGAGCCGAGCAGGCACGCGCCATAAGGCGGCAGCGGCTGTTCACCGCACGGGTTGGTCGCGTTGATCGTCTCGCAATAGGCCAGGTTGTTGCGGGCGTTGATGCGGTCGATGAAGATCACGCCCGGCTCGGCATAGGCGTAGGTCGCGCGCATGATCTGGTCCCACAGCACGCGCGCCGAGACCGTGCCGTAGACCCGCCCGTCGAACACGAGGTTCCAGGACCGATCGCCCGCCACCGCGTCCATGAACGAATCGGTCACGAGTACCGACAGGTTGAACATACGCAGGCGGCCGGGATCCTGCTTCGCGGCGATGAACGCCTCGATATCCGGGTGGTCGCAGCGCATGCAGCCCATCATCGCGCCGCGGCGGAAGCCCGCCGACATGACCGTCCGGCACATCGCGTCCCAGACGTCCATGAAGGTCAGCGGCCCGGAAGCGTCGGCGCCGACGCCGTGGACGGGCGCGCCCTTGGGCCGCAGCGTCGAGAAGTCGTAGCCGATGCCGCCGCCCTGCTGCATGGTCAGGGCGGCTTCCTTCAGGTTCTCGAAAATCCCGGCCATGTCGTCGGGGATCGTGCCCATCACGAAGCAGTTGAACAGCGTGACCCGGCGGCCCGCACCGGCGCCCACCAGGATGCGGCCGGCCGGCAGGAAGCGGAAGTCGCGCAGCGCGCCCTCGAACGCCGTAGTCCATTCGGCGCGGGCCTCCGGACGCTCCGCCTCCGCCATCGCGCGGGCAACGCGCGCCCAGGTATCCTCGATACGGTCGTCGACAGGCGTGCCGTCGGCCTGCTTCAGCCGGTATTTCATATCCCAGATCTGCTGGGAAATCGGGGCGCTGGGGGACATAGACGGCATGACCGGATAGAGGTGGCGTTTCGGATCGTAGGAATCGAGTCCCGGCCGGTCAAGCAGATGTTCTTGTTCTGTACTCTTGGACCACCGCCGGCCCGCCGTCCCGCGCCTCGGCAATCAGGCGATCGGTCGCGGTCTCGACCGCCGCCTCCAGCGCCGCCGCGAAGGCGCGGCGGGTCAGGCCCGGCGGGATCGGCGGCAGAAATTCCAGCACGATGCGGCCCGGCCGACGCAGGAATCGCCGGCGCGGCCAGAACAGCCCCGAATTGAGCGCAACCGGCACGCAGGCAAGGCCGAGATGGGTATAGAGCGCCGCGGCGCCGGGCCGGTAGGGCAGACGCTGTCCGGGCGCGGCGCGGCTGCCCTCGGGGAAGATCAGGATCGGCCGGCCCTCCGCCGCCCTGAGCCGCGCCTCGGCGACCAGCGCGCGCAGTGTCCGCGCGCCGGCATCGCGGTCGACCGGGATCATGCCCGCCCGCCGGATGAAGCCGCCATAGAGCGGGATGCGCAGCAATTCGCGCTTCAGCACGATGGCCGGATCATCGAGCAGCTTGTGAAACACGATCGTGTCCCAGGCCGACTGATGCTTCGAGGCGACCAGCACCGACCCCTTCGGCAGGTTGTGCGCCCCGCGCACCTCGACCGTGATCGGCACCAGGCGCAGCAGCCGGTGGACGCCCCCGGCCCAGGCCTCCATGCCGCGGACCGCCCCCCGCCGCGATACCAGCCGCGCGGGCGTCCAGACCACCAGCATCGTCGCCGCGAAGGCGTAGAACGCAAGATTGAAGGCGAGCGAACGCAACAGGCGCATCGGGACCGCCCTACACGCCCGGAACCGGCACGCCGAGAAAGAGGCGTGCGAGGCTGACCAGGTATTTGCTGTATTCGCGCGCCAACAGCCAGACGGTGGCGCGGTGGCGCCACCAGTCCCGCGCGCCGACCCCGCCCGGGATCACGGGATAGGGCACCAGACGGATGTCCGGCATCGCCCGGCGCATTTCGGCAAGCCCGCGCGGCATGTGCGATGCCGAGGTCACGATGATCAGCGAACGATACCCCCACTTGCCGGCCCAGCGCGCCGCCTCGCTGGCATTGCCCTGCGTGTCGCTGGCGCGATAGCCGATATCGACGCAGCAGGCAAACTGCTCGGCGAACCCGGCATAGCGGGCAATGTCGTCTGCGGTGGTCTCCGGATTGACGCCGGAGATCAGGAGCCGCCGGCCGCGATGGGCGCGGACCAGCAGCAACCCCGTGGCGATCCGGTCCGCGCCGCCGGTCAGCACGACGATGCCGTCCGCGGGCGCCTCGCCCCGCGACGTCGGGTAGGTTAGCCCGTGCACGAACCGCACGAAGCCCACGAACCATAGCAGCGGCGCCAGCACCAGCACCGCCGTGAGCCCATGGCGCACCGCTTTCACGGAGGTCGCCCGACCAGCGCGTCGACCGCCGCCCCCAGGTCGGCATGGACGGCGACCGGCAGGACGCGCGCCGGCAAGCCCTCGGCCTGGAGGCGGGCGCC
>JBDZUN010000392.1:0-1720 GCA_040255145.1 Hyphomicrobiales bacterium
CGTGCTGGCCGCCGCCGGGTTGGGGGGATCGGCCGCCGGCGTGGTCGCGGAAGGCCTCGACGGCGCCGTCGGCCCCGTGCTGCCCATAGCCAAGGCGCTGGACGACGGCACCCTGCTCGCCTTCGGCATGGGCGGCGACGCGCTGTTGCCGCGCCATGGCGCGCCGCTGCGGCTGGTCGTGCCCGGCTGGCCGGAGGCCTACTCGCGCAAATGGGTCACGCGGCTTCGGGTGGTGGCGAGCCCCGGCACCATGGCCGCGCTCAGCGTCAAATCACTGATCACCGCGCCGGCCGACGGCGCGACCACCGCACGTGAGGTCGCGGTTCACGGTGCGGCCTGGGCCGGCGACCGCACGATCCGCCGGGTGGAGGTCAGCAGCGATTTCGGGCGGACGTGGCACGCTGCCGCTCTCGGCGTCGCTATGCCGCATTCCTGGACGCGTTGGCAGGCGCAGGTGCGCTTCGCCGCGCCGGGTTATGCCGAAATCTGGGCTCGCGCTACCGACAGCGCCGGCGCGGCGCAGGCACCCGTACCGGACGCGGCGTCGGGTCGCAATGTCGCGATCCATCGAATCAGGGTCGAGGCCGCCTGACGGCATCCGGCGGCCCGGGCGACGCTGGCCCGGGGTCGCCATGGCGATCCCCGGACCAGGCTTCGCGCAGTTCGCCCAATCAGGAGGCCGGCTTAGTCTCCGGCTTTTTCGTGGTCTTGTGGGCGGTATGCTTGTGGTGCGCGTTCGTCGCCGCGTGTTTGTGCACCGCGGTTTTGGTGGTGCTCGCTGGCGCGGCGCCGGCGTTGCTGGCCGGGGCGTCGGCGGCCAGGGCCATGCCGGCAGTCAGCCCCACCGCGAGGATCGCGCCGATTGTTCCGTGCAGGATGCTTTTCATGGTGGTTGTTTCCAAGGTTGGCCAAACGACCCCACACGGGCCGCGCGACTGTTTACGCTTCGGCTGCGACCATGTCGGCGGGGATTATGGCCCTGTGCGCTTCCGCCGCACCCCCTCGGCATCGTCCTACGACAGGTTCGGCTGGCAAACGGCGTTGACCTATTCGGGCGCCGCCGCCGCAGGGCAGCGCATTTATCGCACGGGGGGCAGGGCCATGCGGCACGATGTCCGGTGGCATGGTGGGCCCTACGGGAGTCGAACCCGTCTTTCCAGATTGAAAATCTGGCGTCCTAACCGATAGACGAAGGGCCCGGCGGGGGCGGCTTGGCGCCCGCCAGCGGCTCGGCGCTTATAGTCCGAAGCCGGGAACCGGCGCAACCGAGCGTCCCGGCCCCGCGGGCGCCGCGTCCTCGATGCGGAAGCTGACACGGGTCTCGCCGCGCCAGATGTCCGCCTCCAGGCAGCCCGCGACATGCAGCGTGTGCTGGCCGCCGCTCAGCAGTGCCGCGCCCAAGCCGTTTTCGCGCGCGCGGAAGGCGATGGCGCGGACCCCGCCGCCTTCGCCGGCCAGGATGCAGCGGACGTGGCCGTTGCCGACCGGGGCAGGCTGGACGACGCGGACGGCGGGCAGCACGAAGCGCGGCGCGGGGTTGCCGGCGCCGAACGGACCGGCGCGCGCGATGCGTTCGGCCAGCTCCACCGTCGCCCCGCGCGGGGTCACCGCCCCGTCGAGAAGGATGGTCTTCACCCGGCCGGCAGCGGCGGAAGCTGCCAAGCGGTCGGCCAGGAAGGTGCGCAGCTCGGCGATCCGTTCGGCCGCCACCGTCAGGCCC
>JBDZUN010000162.1:0-7639 GCA_040255145.1 Hyphomicrobiales bacterium
GGTCGGCGCGACGATCAGCGGCATCGGTAGGATGCGGCCGAACAGCCGCGTTTCCAGCGTACGCTCCGACACGTCGGCCAGCATGCGCGGCATGAACCGCCATTCGGCATAGGCTTCGCGCTCCCGCGCCATGGTCGCCTCGTCCTCCGCGCCAGCTTCGAGGTATTCGAGCGCGAAGCGCGGCAGCCGCTTATGCGTCATGGCGCGGAGATCGCCGATCTCGACCGCGCGTTTGAGACGGCCGCCGGTGTAAAAGTGGCGCCGCGGCGTACCGTCCAGTTGCGCGAGCGCGGTGTGGCGGTTCGGGTCCATCACGACGGCGTCCGACCATCGCCTGCGCGGAACAGATGGCGGGCGGCGCGCGTCACCGCCGGAATCACAGTTCGCCCCGCGCCGCCAGCGCCTTGATGCGGTCGGCGGTGCGGCAGGCGATGGCCTGGATGGTCAGCGACGGATTGACGCCGCCGACGGTCGGGAACACGGAGCCGTCGCACACCCACAGGTTCGGGATGTCCCAGCTCCGGCAATCGGCGTCGACCACGCTGGTCCGCGGGTCATCGCCCATGCGCGCGGTGCCGTTGAGGTGGCAGGTATCGTCCTTCTCGACCCAGCGGTCGCTTACCCCGATTGCATCGAAGCTCTGGTCCATGAAGCCGATGGCGTGGTCGATCAGTGCCCGGTCGTTCCGCCCATAGGAGAAGGTGACCCGCGGGATGCGCAGCCCATATTGGTCGCGTTCGTCGGCCAGGGTCACGCGGTTGCGTTCGTCGGGCAGCACCTCGCCGACGATCTTGAGGCCGACCTGGTGGTTGTACTTCGCCATCTCGGCGATCAGCGCGTCGCCCCACAGGCTGCGGCCCAGCGCCACCGACTTGGCCCAGACCTGCGGCAGCGGCCCCTGGCTCATGTAGCAATAGCCGCCGAAGAAATCCTTGTCGTCGTCGTAGTTCCAGTGCTCGCTGATGGCGAGTGACGGCGGCCCCTTGTACCAGCGCACCTCCTCCTCGACCGTGCCGAACACCGCCTGGTTCGACTGGGCCATCAGGTTGCGGCCGACAAGGCCGGAGCTGTTGGCGAGGCCGTCGGGAAAGCGCGTATCGGCGGAGGCCAGCAGAAGCCGCGGCGTCTCGATCGCATAGCCGGCGACGACGACGTTCTTCGCCCGCTGGAAGCGCCAGCGGCCCTGGCGGTGATAGTCGACGCCGGTGACGAGGCCGCGCCCGTCGGTGGCGACGCGCCCGACCATGGCGAGATCGCGGATCTCCGCGCCCGCCTTCAGTGCGCGCGGTAGCCAGGTGAGCAGCACGCTCTGCTTCGCATTGGTCGCGCAGCCGACGACGCAGAAGCCGCGATAGACGCATGGATGCGCCCGGCCACGCGGCGCCGACAGGGTGGCGAGCGGCGTCGGCGACCATGCGATGCCCATCGCCTCGGCGCTCCGCGCCAGGATCAGCGCGGCGGCGTTCAGCTCATGCGCGCGGTAGGGATAGCGTGGCCGCTTCGGGCCCCACGGATATCGGATCGGGCCGGCGATTTTCAGCGCGTCCTCGACCTCATCGTAATAGCGCCACATCTCGCGCCAATCGAGCGGCCAGTCGGCGCCGTAGCCGAGCTTTGTCCGCGCCTTGAACCATTCGGGCCGGAAGCGCAGCGACACCATCGCGAAATGCACGGTGCTGCCGCCGACGGAGCGGCCGCTGTTATTGGCGCCGAGCGTCAGCGGGTTTTTGCCGTCGACGATGCGGTCGTCGCGCCAGTAGAGCTTTTCCTGATGCGCCTCGTCCGACGCGAAATCCTCGAGCGGCCGCCAATAGGGCCCGGCGTCGAACGCCACCACCGAAAAGCCCGCCTCGGCCAGCCGGCAGGCCAGGGTGCCGCCGCCCGCGCCGGTGCCGACGATGGCGAAGTCGACCGCCTCGTCGTCGCGGTGCTGGCGCATCGGCACCCAGCCGCGCGGCCTGAACACGTCCGGCGCCCGGCCGCCGATCGCCCGCGGCGCGTCAACGGCATCATCGGCCATGGCGGGTCCGTCCCGGCGCCGCGGCGACGGCCTCCCACGGATCGGCGATGCCGGGTTCGAGCCGGACATAGCCGCGCGGCGATGCGGGCCCGCCGAAGCCCATCGCGCTCCAGGCCGAGGGATGCGCGTAATAGCTGGTCACCAGCTCGCCGACGATCCGGTCACGAAAGAACCGCTCGGGCGCCATGCCGCCCCAGGCGCGCGACTTGAGCTTGCCGTCGCGCATGGCGGCGAGCAGGCGGTCCTTGGCCGCCGGGGTCAATTCGGCAAAGGACGGCGCGCCGAAGCGCTTCGCCTCCGTCTCGATCGCGGCCAGGCCCAGGGGCCACGCCTCGCGCAGCCGCGGCATATGCTTGTGACGGAACCCCTCGCCGATGCCCTCCACCAGGCGGGCGTCGATCATCGCGGCAACCGGGATGGCGGGCCGGCCGCGCGGCTGCGGCACCACATGGTCCGCCAGCGCGCACAGCGTCGCCCACCGCCCCCGGTCGAGAAAGCGCGGCGCGCCCTCGCCAATCCGCAGGCGATCGCCAATCACCTGGCGCGTCTTGTCGTTCCAGGACGGACTGTCCCACTTCGCCAGGACGTCGTAATCGGGATAGGCGTCAGCCATGCCGGCGCCTCATCATGCCGAGCGCCCCGAATGCCGCGATGGCGAGCCCGGTGAAGGCCGGCGGCGCCGGCAGCGGCGGCCCGCTCAGCAGGTTCTGGCTCCAGTTGCGCCAGCCGCCCATGCCACGCGACACGCCCCAAACGTGCAGCGCGGTGCCGCCGACGCCCAGCACGGCGGTGGCGGCCAGGGCGGCGCGGGTCGAATCGCGCGGCGCCGCCGCGATCGCATCGCGCAGCAGCATCGCCGCCGCGACCGGCGGCACGGTCACGGGCAGCAGCATGGCGGGATTGTGGAACGCGCCGCGGAAATGCAGAAGCCACGCCTCCGCCGCGCTGCCGGCGATGCCGCCGGCGATCAGCGCGGATGCGAGGCGCGCGACCACGTCCCGGTCGAGAATCGTGTCTTCCGCGGCCGCCAGGTCCGCAGCCAGACCGAGCAACCCGGCGATCGACAAGGCCGCCGGCGCCCCCGCCGGCGCGGCATAGAACAGGTTGTGCCAGGACAGTCGGCCCGGCCGCTTGAATATGTTGTAGGCGTGGAAGCCCAACCCGACCGCACCGGCCGCGGCGGTCAGCAGGTGTTCCCATTCCTTGCCGCGGCGCGACGACGACCCGGCGCCGGCGGCCGCGTTGTTCCACAGGGCCCGCGCCGCAACGGCCAGCGGCACATACATTGCGCGGTTGCGGAAACGGCCGCGATAATGTTCGAGCGCGCTGTCGGCCAGCACGGAAAAGCATAAGGCCGCCGCACCGGCGCTCAGGGCGCACGCAGCCGGCCGGTCGCGCGCAGCCACCTTCCGACTCCTTCGCATCAATCGTGGGGCAGCAGGTCGCCCAGCACCTGCCGCGCCGTGTCCTTGATGATCGAGCCCTCGCGCGGATCGCCCTTGGCCAGCGCGAACATGAAATTCTTCGCCTGCTTCAGCGTGATATGCGGCGGCAGCGGCGGGACCTCCGGATCGGTCTTCACTTCGAGCAGCACTGGCTGTCGCGCTGCCAGTGCCTCGTCCCACGCCGCGCCCATCCGCCCTGGGTCGTCGACGAAGATGCCGCGGAAGCCGATCAGCTCGGCAAAGCGGTGATAGGGCACGTCGGGCAGATCCTGTGTCGTCTCGAATTTCGGGTTGCCCTCCATCACCCGCTGCTCCCACGTGACCTGGTTGAGGTCCTGATTGTTCAGCACCAGGACGATGAAGCGCGGGTCGCGCCACTTGCGCCAGTATTTCGTGACCGTGATCAGCTCGGCCATGTTGTTCATCTGCATCGCGCCATCGCCGACCATCGCGATCACCGGGCGGTCGGGATAGGCGAACTTCGCCGCGATCGCATAGGGCACGCCGGCGCCCATCGAAGCCAGTCCGCCGGACAGAGACGCCATCATGCCGCGTTTGATCTTGAGATCGCGTGCGTACCAGTTGGCACAGGAGCCGGAATCGCTGGTCAGGATCGCGTCGTCGGGCAGGCGCGGCGACAGCTCCCAGAACACCCGCTGCGGATTGACCGGATTGGCCTTGGCCATGGCGCGTTCTTCAAGCGTCTCCCACCAATCGTCCATCCAGCCGGCGATCCGCTTGCGCCAGCGGTTGTTCTTCTTCTGGTCCAGCAGCGGCAGCAGGGCCTGTAGCGTCGCCTTGGCGTCGCCGGTCAGGTTCACCTCCATCGGATAGCGGATGCTGAGCATGCCGGGATCGAGGTCGATCTGGACGCCGCGCGCCTTGCCCTCCTTGGGGAAGAATTCCGAATAGGGGAAGCCGGAGCCGACCATCAGCAGCGTGTCGCAATGCTGCATCAGGTCCCAGCTCGGCTTGGTGCCGAGAAGCCCGATCGAGCCCGTCACCCACGGCAGGTCGTCGGGCAGCACCGCCTTGCCGAGCAGCGCCTTGGCGGCGCCGGCCTCGAGCCGGTCTGCCACCGCGATCACCTCGTCCACGGCATCCTTGGCGCCCGCCCCGACCAGCATGGCGACACGCCGGCCGGCATTCAGGATGGCCGCCGCCCGCTCCAGGTCGGCCTGCGCGGGCACCACCACCGGGGCCGTCCAGCCGACGCCGGAAAACACCGCGCCGTGGGCGCGCGGCGGCTCCATCATCTCGAGTTCCTGCAGGTCGTTGGGCAGGATCAGCGCGGTGACGCGGCGCTTCGACTTCGCGATCCGGACGGCGCGGTCGATCAGGTGCCGGACCTGCGCCGGCACCATCGCCGTCTGCACGAAGGCGCCGGCCACGTCCTTGAACATCGCGTTGAGGTCGATCTCCTGCTGGTAGTGCGCGCCGATGGCGGTGCGCGCCTGCTGGCCCGCGATCGCCAGCACGGGCATGTGGTCGAGCCGCGCGTCGTAGAGCCCGGTCAGGAGATGTGCCGCGCCTGGTCCCGACGTAGCCAGGCAGACGCCGAGCTCGCCGGTGAATTTCGCATGCGCCGACGCCATGAAGGCCGCCATCTCCTCATGGCGGACCTGAACGAAATCGAACAGGTCGCCCGCCCGGTCCAGCGCGCCGAGCAGGCCGTTGATGCCGTCGCCGGGATAGCCGAACACCCGACGGACGCCCCATTGATGCAGACGCTGCCAGAAGAAATCGCCCACCGTCTTGGCCATGTCGTACCCCACTCGGAATGGAAGCCATCCGATCGACGGCGGACCACGTGGTCCGGCCATGCATGTGTTTGGGAACCAATGGCGCCCCGCCGCGGTTCCAAAATCGCGGCAAGTTGTCGCTGACGGAAGCGCCCGGTCGGCGGGCGCTGTTGGCAGTCATGGGCGTCGAGCGCGCCGCCCGGAGCGAGGGGGTTCGTCATGAAGTGCCGCCGGCGGCCGCGTTGAGCCCGTGGCGCAGCTCTTCCGTCCCGGCGCCAACACCATCCTCCGCCTGGCGCTGTTCGCCGCGGTGCTGGGGCCGTTGGCGGGTTTCGTGCTGCTGGGCGTGCTGGTCCGCTCGCCCTTCGCGACCGGGGAAGGTGTGACGGTGGACCAGCCGGTACCGTTCAGCCATCAGCACCATGCCGGCGAGCTCGGCATTGACTGCCGTTTCTGTCACCAGTCCGTCGAGACCGCCGCCTTCGCGGGCATGCCGTCGACCAAGACCTGCATGGCCTGCCATTCGCAGCTCTGGACCAATGCCACGATGCTGGCCCCGGTGCGCGAGAGCATGGCGACGGGCGTGCCGCTGGTCTGGAACCGGGTCAACCGCCTGCCCGGCTACGTCTATTTCGACCATCACGTCCACGTGCGGAACGGGGTGCCGTGCGTCGCCTGCCACGGCGACGTGCGCACGATGCCGCTGTTGCGGCAGGCCGCGCCGCTGACCATGGGCTGGTGCCTCGATTGCCACCGTAACCCCGCGCCGCACATCGTCCCGCCCGACCGCATCCTGGCCAGCGATCCGCATGCCGGACTCGATGCGACCGAGCACGCTGCCCTGCAGGCGCAGCTCCGCAAGATAGGGCGGGACGCGAAGCACCTGACCGATTGCTCCGTGTGCCACCGATGAGCGCGACCGATCTCGACCGGCGCACCGTGCTGCGCATGATCGCGGCGGGCGCGGCCGGCGTGCTCGCCGGCTGCGACCGGCCGCATGAGCCGATCGTGCCCTATGTCGACCAGCCCGAGGGGCTGGTTCCCGGCGCGATCGCACGCTATGCGACCGCGCTTTCGCTCGGCGGCTACGGCCGCGGGGTCACCGGTCTCGTCGTCGACGGCCGGCCGATCAAGCTCGAGGGGCTCGACACCCACCCGGCCAGCCGCGGCGCCACCGATACCTTCACCGAACTATCGATCCTCGATCTCTACGATCCGCAGCGGCTGAAGGCGCCGTCGGGATCGGCCGGCATCACGTCGTGGACCAGCCTGGCCACCAGCGTCGCGCGGTCGGTCGGCGACGGCGCGCGCACCCGGCTCCTGACCGGGCGGATCACCTCGCCCACCGTGCTCGCCCGGATCGCGCGGCTGAAGCAGCGCCTGCCCGGCCTGCGGCACACGCGCTATGAGCCATTCGACGACGACAATGCGCGCGCCGGCGCGATGCTGGCCTTCGGCCGGCCGCTCGACTTCCGACCCCGCCTCGACCGCGCCGACGTCATCCTTGCGCTCGGCGCCGATCCGCTCGGGCCGGGGCCGGACCAGGTCGCATTGGCCAACGACTGGAGCCGGCGGCGGCGCGCCGACGGTCCGCCGCCGAAGCTCTATGTCGTCGAGCCGTCGATGACCCTGACCGGCGTCGCCGCCGACCGACGCGCCGCCGCCCATCCCGACGAAATCGTGCTCGCCGGACTCGCGCTCGCCAGGGCGCTGGGCGCGTCCGCTCCCGCCCCGGCGCCGTCGCCCCCGGTCGCGGCGCTGGCCACGGCGGCGATCGGCGACCTGCTCGCCGCCAGGGGCCGTGCGCTGGTCCTGGTCGGCCGCGACCAGCCGGGCGCGCTCCACGCCTTCGCCGCCTGGGCCAATCATCGGCTGAGCGCCCCGGCCGCCTGGATCGCGCCGGTCGACCCCGATCCGACGCCGCATGGCGCCGGCCTCGCGGCGCTGGTCGACGAGATGCATGCCGGTGCGGTCGAGACGCTGCTGATGCTCGACTGCAACCCGGCCTACCACGCGCCGCCTGCGCTCGGCTTTGCGGCCGCGCTGGCGCGGGTTCCGCTGTCGATCGCCGGCGCGACCTTCCCGAGCGAGACGACCGTAGCCGCCAAGTGGATCGCGCCGCTGGCCCACGGCCTGGAGGTCTGGGGCGACCTGCGTGGCCCGGCCGGCACCGCCAGCATTGTCCAGCCGCTGATCCGCCCGCTCTATGACGGCCGCTCCACGCTCGGCATCCTCGACCTGCTCGATCCGCGCGAGGCCGCGGAATCCGACCACGCCCGTGTCCAGGCGACATGGCGGCCGCACGCCGCCGGCGACTTCGACCGCTGGTGGACCGGGACGCTGGTGGCCGGCGTGGTGGCGGCGGGGGGCGCGCCGCCGGGCGGCGCGCCGACGCCGCGCCTGGTGGTGCCCGACGGGCCAAAGGCCGGGAC
>JBDZUN010000163.1:0-4255 GCA_040255145.1 Hyphomicrobiales bacterium
GTGATCGGCGTGCGCGGGCGCGACGGCACCGTGCGCCAGTTCTGGTTCCGCTCCGTGCCGGTCGCGGCGCCCGACGGCGGCGCACGTGCCGTCGGCATGGTCAGCGACGTCACCGGCATCCTCGGCGAGGCCAACGACACCATGGGCGAGACGCTGGATCGCGGCGGCTATGGCCGCGCCTCGATCGTGCAGCTCTATTACAGCCTGCCGGTCGCCGCTGGCACCCTGAGCGTCGGCCTGCTCGATTCGACCGCCAACATCGACGGCAACAGCATCGCCGACACCGAATACACCAACTTCATGGGGTCGAGCTTCGTCCACAACCCGACCATCCAGTTTCCGAGCTTCGCCCTCGGCGCCAGCTATCTCCTCGACTTCAACCAGACCTGGCACCTCGAATTCCTGCTGTCCAGCACCGCCGGGCTGGAGGACCAGCCGACGCCGCGCTACAGCCACGTCATGAGCCCGTTCACCGACGACCAGGGGCCGTTCGGCGCGATCGAGCTGCAGACGACGCAGCCCAACGGCATCGAGGCCGGCCTAGGCATCTGGGCGAACGCGTCAGAGAATGCGCGCCTGCGCAGCGGCGCGGGCGACGAGACCAATTACGGCGTCTACACCAACCTCGTCGGGCCGATCGTCCATCGCGCGGATCCCGACATGGACCCGAAATACAGCATGCGCCTTGGCATCGCGCGCAAGTCGGTCTCGCCGGCGCGCGATTTCGAGGCGCTGGCGTTCAACATCCCGTTCGGCGGCGACACCTCGCTCGGCATCGGTATCGGCCGGACCGGCGCTTCGTCGGAGTTGGCCGACAGCCACTCGCTGCTGCAGGCCGAGGCCTATTTCAAGTTTCCGATCTGGAAGATGGCCGAGCGGCGGACGCTCTACCTGGCGCCGGATGTCCAGTACCTGCGCCACTCGAATTTCGACCCGAACATCGACAGCGCCTGGGTGGTCGGCGCGCGGCTCGGCTACGAGTTCTGCTTCGCCGCCCAGAAGTGCTCGGGCTGACGAAGGCGCCCGCTCACGGCCTCAGGTCGGGCGGCACCACCGGCGCTTCGCGCATCAGCGTGATGGCGATGCGCCGGTTGCCCGGCATCATCGGGTCTTCGGGGAACAACGGTTCCGAATCGGCCTTGCCGCTGACCTGATAGATGCGATTGGCGCCGATCCCGGCCGCGACCAGCACCCGGCGGCTGGCATTTGCGCGCTCCGACGACAGCTCCCAATTGGTGCGTCCGCCCGGATCGGCGAATTTCGACCCGTCGGTGTGGCCGGTGATGGTGATGCGGTTCGGTATCCGCTCGACGACCTTGGCGACGGTTTCCAGCAGCTTCCTGGTGCGCGGGTACATCTCGACGCTGCCGGCCGGGAACATCGAGCGGCCTTCCTGGTCGATCAACTGGATGCGTAGCCCCTCGGGCGTCTGGTCGATGATGACCTGGTTGGCCAGTTCGGCCATGTCGGGCACGGCCTTGATCGCTTGGCGAAGCTGGGCCTCCACGTCGCGGAACTGGCGCTGCTCGCGCTCGGCCGCGGTCTTGCCTTCTTCCCCGTCGTAGCGGGTGCCGGTGCGGTCGCCGGCGGCGGAGCCTTCGGTGCCCTGCTCGGCGCTCTTGCCCAGGGTGTTGGCCTGCGGCGTCATGGCGGCCGATGAGCTCGGTGTCGAACCGCTGCTCAGTGCGCCCTGGCTGGTCAGCGCGCGGCCGCCCAGCACGCCGCCGGCGCCGCTCGAATCCGCACGGCTCGCCGCGCTCGGCGCGAAATAGTCGGCGATGCCGCGCTTCTGGTCGGGCGAGGTGACGTTGATCAGCCACAGCAGCAGGAAGAACGCCATCATCGCCGTCACGAAGTCGGCGTAGGCGACCTTCCACGCGCCGCCGTGATGGCCGCCGTGGTCGACCTTCTTGACGCGTCTGACGATGATCGGCGTGTTCTTGGTCGCGGCCATGGCGCGGCTCGGCTCAGACCGGGACCAGCTTGCCGGTCGCGTCTTCAACCTCCTGGAAGGTCGGACGCACCTCGGACATCAGCGCCTTGCGCGCGAACTCGATCGAGATGGCGGGGGCATAGCCCTGGACGTGGGCCAGGATGCCGGCCTTCATGCACTGGAAGTATTTGCCCTCGGCGTCGTGGTAGTTCTTGATCGCGCTGGCGAGCGGGCCGACGAAGCCGTAGGACAGCAGGACGCCCATGAACGTGCCGACCAGCGCGCCGCCGATCAGGTGGCCGAGGACCTCCGGCGGCTCGGTGATCGAGCCCATGGTGTGGATGACGCCGAGCACCGCGGCGACGATGCCCAGGGCCGGCAGGCCGTCCGCCACCGTCTGCAGCGCGGAGGCGAGCCGCGCCTGCTCGGCGTGGTGGGTCTCCATTTCCTCCAGCATCAGCGATTCCATCTCGTGCGCGTTTTCGGTCCCGAGCGTGACCAGGCGCAGGTAATCGCAGAGGAACACCACGGCGTGATGGTTCTTGTAGAAGCCCTGGAACTGCTGGAACACCGTCGATTCGTGGGGATTCTCGATGTGCTGCTCCAGCGCGAGCGCGCCCTTGGTGCGCGCGACCTTGAAGATCGTGTAGAGCAGGCTCAGCAGTTCCAGATAGCTTTCCTTGGAATAGGGGGAGCCCTTGAGGGCGGCGCCCAGGTCCCTGCCGATGCCGGTCAGCACGGCTTTCGGGTTGGCGATCACGACCGAGCCGATGGCCGCGCCGAAGATGATGACGAACTCGAACGGCTGCCACAGCACGGCGAGGTGCCCACCGGAGGCCGCGTAGCCGCCGATCACGGCCCCGAGGACGACGACTGCGCCGACGATCACCAACATGTTGAACCGGAACCTTCAGGAGGAAGCGTGAATCGCAGTGCGATGCGGCGCCATTGTTCCCGGCGCTGGTTAAGAGCGCGTTTAGCCTGTGGCGGACGGCCCGACGAATTGCACGGCCGCGCCGCGGGCCTCTATAGTGCCGGCGGGTTCGGGACTAGGCGGCAGGGGGAACAAACGCCATGAGCTTCGACGCCAGAGGGTTCCGCGATGCGATGGGGCGCTTCGCCACCGGCGTGACGCTTGTGACCGCAGTGGCCCCCGACGGCGCGCCGATCGGGCTCACCGCCAACTCGTTCACGTCGTTGTCTCTCGACCCGCCGCTGGTGCTGTGGAGCCTGGACCGCAAGTCCGACACGCTGCCCATCTTCACCGAGTGCAAGCATTTCGGCGTCAACGTGCTGCAGACCCATCACCGCGACCTCTCGAACAAGTTCGCGACCAAGCAGAATCATCATTTCGACGCCATCTCGTTCGAGACGTGGGATTCCGGCGTGCCGATCATCTCCGACGCGCTGGCGGCCATGGAATGCGAGGTTCACGCCCGGCACGACGGCGGCGACCACGTCATCATGGTCGGGCGCGTGCTCCGGCTGCGATCGCACGAGGACGGCGTGCCGCTGATGTTCTATCGCGGCAAATACGCCGACCTGGCGCATCCGGTGTCCGCCGGCGCGGCCCAGCCCGAGGGCCAGCCGAAGGCCTGATTCGCCGCGCCTTCGCGATGCTCTAACCTGCCGGGACGATGACCAGGCGGTGGCGCACGGCGCGCGCCAGCGCCGCCCTGCCGGTGGCGATCGCGATCGTCTTGCCTTTCGCCCAGCCTTGCGCGAACCGGCGGTAGTCGGCCGACATCGGATTGCCCGATTGCCCGGTCGGCAGCATGAAGCGGGAGCGGTCGGGCTCGGCGAGGTCGTAGATGCCGCGAAACGCGGCGGCGTGCCGGTTGACGTAGGGATCGTCGCTCGCGAATTCGGTCAGCCCGCGGTCGAGTGTGAACGGGCCGCCCGGCGATTCGACGGTGACGTCGAAGATCGCGCGCAGGCCGGGCACGGCGTCGAACGGCCGGTGGACGCTGCGCGCGACATGCGCCCGGCCCCAGCGCCACGCCGACGCGTCCGGCCCGAATCGGTGCGCCAGCGCCGCCGCCGATTGGGCGAGCGCCAGGGCCACGCGGCCGGCACAGTCTTCGCGCACGGGCGTCGTCACGTCGTCGCACCATGCCGCCGCGGCCGATCCGGGCGTCAGCACGGCGCGCAGGAATTGCGGCCTGATGCGCCAGCTCTGCTTGAACACCGGCCCCAGTTCGTCGGCGTCGATCAGGCGGTCCAGCGTGCGCAGCCACGCGATGAAGATCAGGGGCTGCGGCGCGTCCGCCACCATGCGGCCGTCCCAGCCGCGCATCAGGCCCTGGGCGGCGCGCCCCGCGG
>JBDZUN010000163.1:4265-4593 GCA_040255145.1 Hyphomicrobiales bacterium
GTGCGCGGTTCGGCGGACAGCAGCACCGGCAGGAAGTCGCGGGCGAGCGGCGAGGCCACGTCCTGCTGCATGCGCGCGAATGAATCGAGACTGTGCTTCGGCGTGGCCTCGAGCAGGGTGCGGATGCGCTGCGCTCGATCGGGCGTGTCCCAGTCGCCGGTCAGGAAATAGGGATAGTCGGGGCCGACGATCTTGTTGTTGGCGCTGTACAGCAGGCCCGAGGGCGGGTCGGTGACCTGCGGCAGCGCCTGGAACGGAACGAAGCCGGTCCAGTCATAGCGGGCGTCCCAGCCCGGCGCCGGCGCACGCCCCATCAGCGTGATGTCGG
>JBDZUN010000163.1:4603-7686 GCA_040255145.1 Hyphomicrobiales bacterium
AGGGCCGCCGCGATGAAGCCGATATGCCCGTCGCGGTCGGCATAGACGACGTTCTGCATCGGCGCGACATACGGCTTGAACGCCGCGACGAATTCCGCCCAGTCGCGCGCCGCCGGCATGTGGATCGCCGCCGCGAGCGTCGTGTCGGGCCGTTCGTAGAGGGTCCAGCGCAGGGCCAGCACCGCGCCCGGTGCGCCGCCCCCGGCGCTCATCTCGGGCGGCAGGACCGGGCCGTGCCGGCTGGTGCGCACGATCAGGGTTTCGGGCGCCGCGCCGCGCACCTTGATGACCTCGCGTCGGCGGTCGAACCGCGCCCAGCCGTCGGGCGTGCGGTAGCGGTCCGGGTCGGCCGGGTCGGTCTGTTCGACATACAGGTCCTGCACGTCGGCGTTGGTCGTGGTGAAGCCCCAGGCGATCCGGTCGGTGCGGCCGACGATGATGCCGGGCACGCCGGGCAGGGTGGCGCCGACCGCGTTGCCGGCCGGCAAGGCGAGGTGCGCGAGGTAGAACAGGCTCGGCGCAGTCAGCGGCAGGTGGGTGTCGTTGGCCAGGAGCGGCTTGCCGGTCACCGAGCGGCTGCCGGCCACCACCCAGTTGTTCGACACGCCGCCGGGCGGCAGCGGGTCGCCTATGCCGCCCAGGCCGAAGCGGCGATAGCGGTCGCCCAGCGCGCCGATGATCGCCGTGCCGCCGGCGGGATTGGGCGGTTCGAACTGGCGAAGCTGCTCCGGCGACAGGCGTGTCGCGAGCGCGGCGCGCTCCAGTTCCTGGAACATGTTGCCGGACAGCAGCACCGCCATGACTTCGACAATCGCGACCGAATCGGCCGGGCGCCAATGCGCCGGCCGCACGCCCAGCAGCATGAATTCGGGCGGCCATGGTCCGCGGTGCCGGTCGATATAGGCGTTGACGCCGCGTGTATAGGCGTCGAGCGCCGCGCGCGTTTCCGGGTCGAGCGCGGCGACGCTGGCCTCCGAATGGCGCCACAGGCCCAGCGTGCGGAACAGCCGGTCCGTCTTCAGCGCCTCGGGGCCGAGGATTTCGGCGAGGCGCCCGGCCGCGAGCCGGCGGTTGAACTCCATCTGCCACAGCCGGTCCTGGGCCTGGACGAAGCCGAGGCCGAAATAGACATCGGCGGCGCGGCGGCCGAGGATGTGCGGCACCCCATTCGCGTCGCGCAGGATTTCCACGGGCGCGTCGATTCCGTCGGCCGCGACCCGGCCGTCGAGGCGGGGCAGGGCGGTTGCCAGATACAGGATGCCGGCGCCGAGGATCAGGGCCGCAAAGCCCCCGGCCAGCGCCGCGCATTTTTGCATTAACCCTCGACGCCGCCGTATTTTTTGCGACATTTACCCCGAAACCCCTCAACGGTCTTGAACCCCGGGGCCCCGTACCCCATAACCCACTACTCTGCGGACGGCGGCCCGGTGGCGCGACCGGCCGCGCCGGCAATGGGCGGGAATGATGGCCGAACGGGTCGCTTTCATCGGCTTGGGCGTCATGGGCTATCCGATGGCCGGCCACCTCGCGCGCGCCGGGCACGCGGTCCATATCTATAACCGGACTGCCGCGCGCGCCGAAGCCTGGCTCAAGGACTATCGGGGACAAGCCTTCGCCACGCCGCGCGAGGCAGTGTCCGGCGCCGATTTCGTGTTCGCCTGCGTTGGTAATGACGACGACGTGCGCGCCGTCGTGCTCGGCGACGACGGCGCCTTCTCGGGCATGCGGCAGGGCGGCGTATTCGTCGATCACACCACCGCGTCGGCGGCGCTGGCGCGGGAGCTCGACGCCGCCGCCCGCGCGCGCGGTATCGGTTTCCTGGATGCGCCGGTCTCCGGCGGCCAGGCCGGCGCCGAGAACGGCAAGCTGACGGTCATGGTCGGTGGCGAGGCGGAAGCCTTCGGCAGGGTGCGCCCGTTGATCGACTGCTATGCCCGCCAGGTTCAATTGCTCGGCGAGGCGGGCTCGGGCCAGTTGGCCAAGATGGTCAATCAGATCTGTATCGCCGGCATTGTCGAGGGGTTGGCCGAGGGCCTGCATTTCGCGCAGGCCGCGGGCCTCGATGCGCGCGCGGTGGTCGAGGTGATCTCCAAGGGCGCTGCCCAGTCATGGCAGATGGAGAACCGCTCCGCGACGATGATCGAGGGCCGGTTCGATTTCGGCTTCGCGGTGGACTGGATGCGCAAGGATCTGCGCATCTGCCTGGACGAGGCCCGGCGTAACGGTGCGCGGTTGCCGCTGACGGCGCTGGTCGATCAGTTCTATGGGGAAATCCAGGCGCTCGGCGGCGGACGCTGGGACACGTCGAGCCTGGTGGCGCGACTAGAGCCTGCCTGTACCACCTGACCACCGGACATCTTATCTCGTATTCATGGCTCTGCCTGGGGAGGTCACCTGGGATGGCTAGCATGCTCTATTCCAACGTCGATGCGATGGTCGCGGCGTTGGCCCCTACCTATCCGGTGATGTGCTTCCGGCCGCAGCAGATTGAGCGGGCGGCGCGCAGCTTCCTGACGCAGTTCCCGGGCCGGGTTCTGTATGCGGTGAAGTGCAATCCGCACGCGACCGTGCTGGAGGCGCTTTACCGTGCCGGCATCCGCCATTTCGACACCGCCTCGATTCCCGAGCTGGCGCTGATCGCCCAGTCGATCGGCAACGCGCGGTGCTATTTCAACCATCCGGTCAAGAGCCGGCCGGCCATCGAGACGGCCTATCGGCAGTACGGCGTGCGCGACTTCGTCGTCGACCATGTCAACGAGCTGGCCAAGATCGAGGAGCATGCCGGCCGCGACGCGGCCGTTCAGGTGCGCCTGGCGACGCCGCCGGCCTTTGCAGCATTCGACCTCTCGACCAAGTTCGGCGCCGGTGAGGACGAGGCGGTCCAGTTGCTGCGTGCCGTGCATGCGCTGGGCCGCAACGCGGCGCTCAGCTTCCATGTCGGCAGCCAGTGCCGCGACCCGCAGGCCTATGCGACGGCGATCAAGCTCGCCGCCCGGGTCGTGCGCGCCGCGTCCGTCCCGATCAGCTATCTCAATGTCGGCGGCGGGTTCCCGGCGCCCTATGGCGACGGCGAGCTGCCGCCA
>JBDZUN010000164.1:0-7661 GCA_040255145.1 Hyphomicrobiales bacterium
CGCGGTGTTCGGCGACCTCGGCCGCGTCCATGCCGAGCAGATCACGCAGCACGTGGTCTGTGTCCTCGCCCAGCGTCGGCGCCGCCTTGCGCAAATGCGCCGGCGTCCCGGAAAACCGTGTCGCAGGGCCGTCATAGGGCGTCGGCCCCATCACGGAATGGTCGAGCGTGACGAAGAAGCCGCGATGGGCGAGCTGCGGATCGCGATAGAGATCGGACGGCCACTGCACGGGGGCCGCCGGCACACCCGCGCCGCGCAACCGCTCCGCCAGCGCAAACGGCTCGTGCTCGGCGCACCAGGCGCCCAGGGCGGCGTCAATGTCGGCGCAGGCGGCGCGGCGCACCTCCGGCGCGTCGAAGCGCGGATCGGCGAATTGCGCCAGCGGCGCGACGGATTTGAGGCCGCGCCATTGCGCCTCGGTCTCGACCGACAGGGCGACGTAGCGCTCCGTCCCCGCGGCGCGATAGACGCCGTGCGGGCAGCATTCGAGCGAACCGTGGCCGGCCGGCCCGGCGATCCTGCCGTTTGCGGTGTAGTCGAGCACCAGCGGCGCGATGAAATGGATCGCCGCTTCGGCTTGTGCGAGGTCGATGTGCTGACCCCTGCCGCTGCGCCCGCGCTCGTACAAAGCCGCGGCCAGGGCGGCGACGCCGAAGCGCGGCGCGATGAAGTCGGTATAGGCGCCGTAGGGTCCGGCCGGCGCGCGGTCGGACCAGCCGGTCAGGCCGTGGATGCCGGCGGTCGCCGCGCCCTGGTTGCCGTAGCCGCCATAGGTGTTGTAGGGGCCGGTCTGGCCGCGCAGGGTGGTCGACAGCATGATCAGGTCGGGCCGCCCTCGGCTGATCGTGTCCCAGCCGAGGCCGAGCCGCGCCATGGTGCCGGCGGTGAAGCTCTCGACCACCACGTCGGCCCAGTCGATCAGACGTCGGGCGACGCCGCGGCCGCGGTCATTGGCGAAATCGAGCGCAAGTCCGAGCTTCGACGAATTGAAGTTCGCCATCATCTGCGCCCGGTCGGGATCGACGATGCGGTCCTTGAACGGCGGCAGGGCGCGCACAACGTCGAGCCGCTTGCGCGATTCGACGTGCACCACCGTCGCACCGTGATCGGCCAGCGCCTTGCTGATGATCGGCCCGACGCCGGCCCAGGCGAAATCGGCGACCTTGATGCCGGCGAAGGGCTGCGCGCGCCGCGCGCCCGCATGGACCGATGGCGCCGCCAGCCGGCGTTCTCCGTGCACGGCGCCGTTGGCGGTGCCCAGCGCAGGCGGCGGCGCGCCGACGCCGAGCGGCGTGCGCGACAGCTTGGCGAAGCAGCCGGGCTGACGCCGGCCGTCGATCTCGATCCAATAATCCCGCGCCGAAAAATGTTCGTCTTCAATGAGATCGGCGACATTGTTGACGGGCGCGATCAGCATCTTCTTCGGAAACGCGCGCGCGAATAGCTCCTTTTTGGTCTTGCCCGCGAGGAACGCGATCATGTGCTGCGCGCCGGCATCGACCGTTTCCATGGCGAGGCGGCCGGCCTCGACATCCTGCGGCCAGGTCGCCCAGTGCACCGCGACCGCGTCGGGCAGCGGCCCCTCCTCCGCCATCCACGCCGCCGTCTCGACCATGGTGAGAAGGCCGGTGGCGAACGGCCCCATCAGGCAGACGACGTGGCCGTCGGCGCAGGCGAACAATTCGGGCGTGTTGAGGCCCGCGGTGCGCGGCGGCTTCGGCTGCGTCCGCTCCGGCCCCGAGCCGGGCGGGTCGCGCCCCTCGTTCGGCGGATAGCCGGTCGCCTGCAACAGCGTCCAGACCATGCAGGCCTGCATCGACACGTCGAGATGCTGGCCAAGCCCGGAGCGCGCGCGTTCGTTCAGCGCGATGATCGCGTCGGCGGCGGCCTGGATGCCGGCATGGGAGCGCGCCTGCGGATAGCCGACCGGCAGCGGCGGCCGGTCGCCGTCGCCCTGCAGGCCGAGCAGCGCGCCGGCCGCCTCCACCGTCAGGTCGGAGGCCGGCGCGTGCGCCATGGGCCCGTCCTGGCCGAACGGCGTGACGGAAACATAGACCAAAGCCGGATTGACCGCCCGGAGCGCGGCATAGCCGAGGCCGAGCGCATCGAGCGCGCCCGGATCGAACGATTCGATCAGGACATCCGCGCCGGCGGCGAGACGGCGCAGTTCGGCCTGCCCGGCCGGCTCCGCCAGAGCGACCACATGGCTCAGCTTGCCGCGGCCATAGGCGGCCCAGAACAAAGATTCCGGGGGCGTGTCGTGCTCGTTACCGCCCTGCCCGTTTGTACCATTCCCGTTCACAAACGGCGGCACGCGGCGGGAGGCAGCGCCTTCCGGCGGCTCGATCTTGATCACCTCGGCGCCGAGGTCGGCCAGCACGCAGCCGGCGAGCTCGGCGCGCGGCGTGGCGAGGTCGAGCACGCGAATGCCCCGGAGCGGCCCGCCGCCCTCCGGGCCGGGATTGGATTCGGCCATCGTCTCCTCCCGTGCCGCGTTTCTAGACGATGCGGCTTTCGGCAAGCTTAGAAGGCGGACCGCGCCGCCTCAATGCCCATGCGAGCCTCGAATCGAGATCGCGGCGCGCGGCGAAGCAGATCATCCGACCGCCGGAGCGCGCTTGCATCGCACGGCTTCTTGCGCCATATCTCGGCGCGGTGCCGCGCGGCACCCTCACGCGGGCGTAGCTCAGGGGTAGAGCACAACCTTGCCAAGGTTGGGGTCGTGAGTTCGAATCTCATCGCCCGCTCCAGGTTTTCCTACAGAAATAGAGCCTTAATCGCCCAGAACGCCCGCTTCTGGGACGTTCGCGCCCGGGCTGTCGCACCCCTTCCTGTGCCGCGGTGGGACGAGATGGCCGTGCTTCGCTGTGTGTCAAGCGACCGGGTGCGGCGCCTGCGCGACGACGCGCCTCGCCGACCAGCCGGCACGCTAGCGTGGCCACCGGCTCCATTTCCCGCGTGTCGGCGGGGCGGCCCCGGGTCGGGCGATCACGGGCGCGTCGTTGCGTTGTCGCAGAAGAACACCCCGCCGAAGACCCAGGCCAGGCCGTCGCGGCCCAGCACCGGCAGATGCGGGATCTCGACCACAACATGCTCCAGCGCCAGGCCGAGATACCGGCCGTTGAAGACGCGCACCTCGTTACGGTCAGCCACCTTGCGATAGAGGCGCGTGGCGGCGTCCGCCGTGGCCGGATCGTAGATTCGCGAGACCAGCTTGCCGGTGAAGTCGATGCCGAAGCGCGCCGAAACGCCGGTACCAAACAGGCGATAGCGCCAGTCGTCGCCGCACGGCTCCGCCAGGAAGATAAACGGCAGGGCTTTCTTGATCTCGACCGGCTGGATCGCGTTCCAGTGCGCGATCCCCGCGGCGTCCTTCTTCGACGCCCAGTATTCGATCAGTTCGACCGCGGCGGGATGCCGCGCGGCGACGCGGTTTCCCTCCAGGCCCACATGGCCGAGGCCCACGGCTTCGTTCCACAGGCTGCTTAACATAGGGTCGGGCCTTTCCCGCGATAGGCCATTGACCGTGAAGACATTCCTTTGCGATTCGGTTAAGCGCACGGCGCGCTTCTGCTAGGTTGCGGCCGAAGCGCAAGGAGAGACCATCGTGACGAAACAGGACCGGGGGCGCCCCGCAGCGCATCGGCGGCTGGCGGCCTGGGGGGCGATCCTCGCGCTCGGCCTGACCGTTTGCGGCTGCACCATCAACAACGACGCGCAGCAGATCGTGGTCCAGACCGTGCCCGCCGGCGCGGATTGCGCGGTGCACCGCGGCGGCGCGCTGCTGGCGCGGATCATGCCGACCCCCGGCACCGTGACGCTCGGCAAGACGACCGAGCCGATCACCTTCGTCTGCAGCAAGCCCGGCTTCGAGACGGTGCGCTATGTCAACCAGCCGACGGCGCAGGCTTCGGGCACGGCCGACCGCATCGCGGTCCTGTTCGGCCAGTCCACCGACGCGGCGAGCGTGCTCTATGCCAGCCCGGTCACGATCGCCCTGCCGCAAAGCAAGCCCGCGCTGCCCGTGCGGCCGGCCCGCATTCCCTATGGCGCATTGCAGCCGGCCCCGGCGCCGGTGCCCACGCCCAAGGTCGAAAGCACGCCGATCGCCGGCAGCGTGCAGCGTTAGCCCCGCCCGAGGAGATACACCTTATGCGTGCATATCGAGATCGCTCGGTAATTTACCGTTATCCGTCATGATGCATTCTTTGCGACGGGATGGCGGAAGGTGGCCCGACGGCCATATTCACCCGGATGGATGATCGAAAAGGGATTGGGGCGGGGAGACCCTGATGGCGTTGTGCAAGGATGCCTATTTCATCTTCCACAGCGAGGATGAGGTGTTCGATACCGACCTGAGGCCGGGCAGCCTGGCGCCGCGGTCGGGCATCTATCGCTGCATGGGCTGCGGCCGCGAGATCGCGGTCGAGCAGATCGAACGCCTGCCGCCCAGGAACCATCACCGTCATACCCGTCCGGGCGAAGGTGCGGTACGCTGGCGCCTGATCGTCTACGCCGATCACCGCCCCGCCTGAACGCCGAAGCCACGCCGGCAACCGCCATGGACTCGCGAGCCCCGCTGTCCGCCGCTCCCTTCGACGGGCGCTGGCCGGTGCTCGCCGGGCTCGGGGCCGTCATCCTCGCCTGCTGGGCCTACCTGTTGTCGACCGCCGGCCCGTCCGTGCCGATGACCGACGGCATGGCGGGGATGCCGGGAATGGCGGCGATGCAGGCTGGGCCGGCGGCATGGCATCCCGCCGCGCTGGCGGCGCTGGCCATCATGTGGATCGCGATGATGGCGGCGATGATGCTGCCCAGCGCGACGCCGATGATCCTGCTCTACGCCGCCATCGCCCGTCAGGCGCGCGCCCGCGGCGAGCACGCGGCATCGACCGCGCTGTTCGCGCTCGGCTACCTGGCGGTCTGGACCGGCTTCGCCCTGGTCGCGACCTTTGGTCAGACGACGCTCAGCCACACGGCACAGCTCGACCCGCGAGCCACGCTGATCAGCCGCATCGCCGCCGGCGCCCTGCTGATCGCTGCCGGGCTCTATCAGCTCACGCCGTGGAAGCAGACCTGCCTGCGCCATTGCCGCTCGCCGATGAGCTTCGTCATCACCCATTGGCAAGGCGGGCGCGGCGGCGCGCTGCGCATGGGCGTCCTGCACGGCGCGTTCTGCCTGGGCTGCTGCTGGTGCCTGATGCTGCTGCTGTTCGTCGGCGGCGTCATGAACCTGTGGTGGATCGTCGGGCTCACCGTCTTCGTCATGGTCGAGAAGTCGCTGCCCGGCAGCGTATGGATCGAACGGGCGTCCGCCGCCGTTCTGATCGGATGGGGCGTTCTCACACTGGCCAGGGCGATCTGACGCCCGCCTACCACGCGCACCGATCCCCCGAAGGAGCATCCGCATGGCCAAGCACAAGAAGCACGAAGCGCCCGACAGCGCCGGAAACGGCGACAAAGCGAAGTACAAGGACGAGCTTCGCGCCCTCCAGGTCGAGCTGGTCAGGCTGCAGCGCCATGTCATCGCCACCGGCAGCAAGCTCCTGCTGCTGTTCGAGGGACGCGACGGCGCCGGCAAGGACGGTACGATCAAGCGGGTCGTCGAACACCTGAGCCCGCGCGAAACGCGGATGGTCGCGCTGGGCACGCCGTCGGACCACGACAAGCACGCCTGGTATTTCCAACGCTATGTGCCGCACCTGCCGATCGAGCGGGAAATCGTCTGCTTCAACCGGTCCTGGTACAATCGCGCTGGCGTCGAGCGCGTCATGGGCTTCTGCACCGACGCAGAATACGAGCAATTCTTCGCCATGGTGCCGGCCTTCGAGGGCCTTCTGGTCCAGTCGGGCATCGTCCTGGTCAAATACTATCTGGACATCACACGCGACGAGCAGAAGAAGCGGCTGAAGGCGCGACGCAACGACCCCCTGAAACAGTGGAAGATCAGCCCGATCGACGAGGCGGCGCTGGACCATTGGAAGGATTACACGAAAGCGCGCGACGCGATGTTCGCCCGCTCGCACACGCCGATCGCGCCGTGGACCATCGTCCGCGCCGGCGACAAGAAGACGGCCCGCCTCAACGTCATCCGGGACATCCTGACGCGGGTGGATTACGACGGCCGGACCGACCAGGACCTCGCGCCCGACCCCGATATTGTGATCCGCTACGACCCGCAGAGCATGGAAAAGGGCCTGATCGCGGCGTGAGCGCCCAGCGCCAAGCGCGCCGGCGGCACCCGGGGCTTGCAACCAGCGCCGCCCTCCGCAATCTAGCGCCATGTCCGATTCGTCCAGCCGCGCCGGCACAGCCGAACTCGACGCCGAGGCCGACCTGCGCGTGCGCGCGCACTATCGCTTCTGGCGCCAGGTCACGCTGCGCTTCAGCGACCTCGACCTCAACGGCCACGTCAACAACGTGTCCTTCGCCGTGCTGTTCCAGGAGGGCCGCACGTCGTTCCTGCGCGCGGTGCGCGAGGCCGCGGCCGATCCGACGATGGCGTTTTCCGTGGCGCGCCTGACCATCGACTTCCTGAGCGAGATGGCCATTCCCGGCTCGGTCGAGATCGGCACCGGCATCCTGGGCATCGGGCGCGCGTCGCTGACCCTGGGACAGGGCCTGTTCCGCGACGGCGCGTGCGTCGGCACGTCGCGGGCGATCATGGTGCGGGTCGACCGCGCCGCGCGCAAATCCCAGCCGATCACCGAGCTGGAGCGGCGGCACCTCTGGAATGTGGCGGCGGCGGCACAGTCCTAGGCCGGCAGGACACACCCCGCCAAGCCTGCTTCCCGTGCTCGAATTTGCTGCTTATTGTTAAGACAGCGAACATCCCGGTCGGCCAAGGACGGCGAGGAACAGCAGCGCGTGACCCAGCACCAGAAGATCGACTTTCCGCGCTTCTACATCACCGCGCCCTCGCCCTGCCCGTATCTCGAAGGCCGGATGGAGCGCAAGATATTCACCCGGCTGCGCGGCGACAGCGCGGTCGGCATCAACGATGCGTTGACCCAGCTCGGCTTCCGGCGCAGCCAGAACATCGTCTATCGCCCGTCGTGCGAGGGCTGTTCGGCCTGCGTATCGGCGCGCGTGGTGGCGGACGACTTCGAGGCCAAGGGCTCGTTCCGGCGCATCCTGCGCGCCAATGCCGACGTCGCGGCGACCCCGGGCGGGCCGGAGGCGACGCGCGAACAATTCACGCTGCTGCGCCGCTATCTCGACACGCGGCATCCCGAAGGCGGCATGTCGGACATGGACCCGCTCGACTACCGCATGATGATCGAGGACAGCCCGGTCAACACGACGATGGTCGAATTCCGCGCCGCGGGCGGCGCGCTGATCGCGGCGTGCCTGACCGACGTGATGAGCGACGGGCTGTCGATGGTCTACAGCTTCTTCGACCCCGACTTGTCGGAGCGCAGCCTCGGCACGTACATGGTGCTGTGGCACATCGCGGAAGCGCAGCGGCGCAACCTGCCCTACGTCTATCTCGGCTACTGGATCGCCGGTTGCCGCAAGATGAGCTACAAGACGCGCTTCCGCCCGCTCGAAATCCTCGGCCCGGAGGGGTGGGCGCCCCTGCCCGACACGGGCGCCGACCGCTAGGGCGTTTCCAGCAAAAGTGGATGCCGCTTTTGCGGTTCGGAAACGCGATAAACCAA
>JBDZUN010000165.1:0-7643 GCA_040255145.1 Hyphomicrobiales bacterium
GGCTCAACCGCATGACGCAGTTCAAGGAGAAGGCGGGCAAGGATCGCGAGAACGCCAGCGTCGGCCTCTACGTCTACCCCGACCTGATGGCGGCCGACATCCTGGCCTACCGTGCGACCCACGTCCCGGTCGGCGAGGACCAGAAGCAGCATCTGGAGCTTGCGCGCGACATTGCGCAGAAGTTCAACCACGACTTCGATACCGAGGATTTCTTTCCGCTGCCCGAGCCGATCATCCAGGGCCCGGCGACGCGGGTGATGAGCCTGCGCGACGGACGGGCGAAGATGAGCAAGTCGGACCCGTCCGACTATTCGCGCATCAACCTGACCGATGACGCCGACGCCATCGCGCTCAAGGTACGCAAGGCGCGCACCGATCCGGAGCCGCTGCCGTCGGAGCCGGCGGGCCTTGCCCAGCGGCCGGAGGCCGACAACCTCGTCGGCATCCACGCGGCGCTCTCCGACACGACGAAGGAGGCAGTGCTGGCCGAATTCGGCGGCGCGCCGTTCTCCAGCTTCAAGGCGGCCCTGACCGACCTCGCGGTCGCCAAGCTGTCGCCGATCACGGCGGAGATGAGCCGACTCAAGGCCGATCCGGGCCACATCGATGCGGTGCTGCGCGACGGCGCAGGACGGGCGCGGGCGATTGCCGCGCCTATCCTGGCCGAGGTGCACCGCGTCGTCGGCTTCGTGCCGGCCTGACCGGAAGGAACAGGCGCGGCCCTGTCGCGTCTGTTACTTGTTCGCCGCGCCCGACTCTGAGCCACCCGCCGCGCCGTTCAGCTTGATCGCCTCGGCCTGGTGCTCCTGCAGGATCGGCAGCGTCTCCTGCGCGAACTGCTGCAATTGCGCGTTGTTGCCGTTCTTCGCCTCGTCCTGGAACAGCGCGACCGCTACCGCGTGGTCGGTGACCATTGCCTGGATATAGGCCCGCTCGTAGTCGGGGCCCTTGAGGGAATCGAGGCTGTCCTCGAACGTGCTGTGGGCCTTGTCCAGGCTGTCGGGCAGGCTGATGTCCATGGAATCGGCGATCGTCTTGAGCTTGTTGCCGGCGGCGGTGTGGTCGTCGACCATCTTCTGGGCGAAGGTCTTGACCGCCGGCGTAGTCGCGTTCTTGGCGGCGCGCTTGCTGAGATCGATCTCGGCCTTGTTCATCTCCGCGGCTTCGCGTGCGAACAGCCCATCGACCGGGCTGGGCTTGGCCGCGGTGGCATCGGCGGCATGCGCGGCGGGTGGCGTGCCGGCGAAGGCGAGCATGGCGAGCGTGCTGACGGCCAGTGCGGTGGCGATGGACTTCATGGTGATGCTCCCTGTGCGCTGTATGCGGCGAGCGATCAACGGCGCGGAGACAAGGGCGGTTCGCGGCCGTAATGCTCTATGATGGCGCGTTCACCGGATCGGGAGGTACAGGATGGCAGGCAAGATCGACGCTGCAGCACGGGCCGCGGCCCTGAAGGATCTGAAGGGTTGGCAGGACGCCGAGGAGCGCGACGCGATCACCAAGACCTATCAGTTCAAGGATTTCACGGCCGCGTTCGCCTGGATGAAGGCGGTGGCGCAGGTGGCGGAGCGGATGGACCACCACCCGGAATGGCGCAACGTCTATCGCACCGTGGAGGTCGTGCTGACCAGCCACGACGCCGACGGCGTGACCCAGCGCGACGTGACGATGGCGCGCGAGATGGACCGGCTTGCCGGGGCGCAGGCCTGAGGCGCCAGGGGCGCCGCGCCGACCGGCCGCGGTTGCCGGATCAGCGTGGCGCCATGTGGCCCCAGCCGCGCGTCAGCGCGGCGTTGGCGATTTCGACCGCGCGTCAGCGCGGCGCCATCCGGATCGCGCCGTCGAGGCGGATGACCTCGCCATTCAGCATGCCGTTCTCGCAGATCTGGCGCGCCAGCAGGGCGAATTCCTTGGGATTGCCGAGGCGCGAGGGGAACGGCACCTGCTTGCCCAGCGCGTCGCGCACGGTCTGCGGTGCGCTGGCCAGAAGCGGGGTGTCGAACAGGCCGGGCGCGATCGTCACCACCCGGACGCCCTCCTGCGCCAGGTCGCGCGCGATCGGCAGGGTCATGCCGACCACACCGCCCTTGGAGGCGGAATAGGCCGCCTGACCGACCTGGCCGTCGAACGCCGCGACCGAGGCGGTGTTGACCACGACGCCACGCTCGCCGTCCTCGGTGACCGGGTCGATGCCGACCATGCCGGCGGCGGAATTGGTCAGGCAGCGGAACGTGCCGACCAGGTTGATCTGGATGATCTTGTTGAACTGACTCAGCGAATGGGGGCGGCCTTTTGAAACGGTCTTCACCGCGATGCCGGTGCCGGCGCAATTGACCAGGATGCGCTCTTGCCCATGGGCGGCGCGGGCCTTCTGGAACGCCGCCTCGACGCTGGCGTCGTCGGTGACGTCGCACTGGCAGAACAGGCCGCCGATCTCCTTCGCCAGGGCCTCGCCCTTATCGGCCTGAAGGTCGAACAACGCGACCTTCACCCCCTGCGCGGCCAGTTCGCGCGCGGTGGCTTCGCCGAGCCCCGAGGCTCCGCCGGTGATGATGGCCGCGACGCTGGAATCGAGCTTCATGATGGTCCCCTTCCTGGAATGCGCTTGGCGGGTTTCTAGCAGATCGCCGCGCGGTTCGGCTATTCGCCGCTTCTGTGCGCCGGGGCCGCTCCGGCTTGCCCGGCCGGCATTTCTGCCCATATCCGGTACAGGTGCCGGCAGAAGACATTCCGATGACCGACCTGAACGATCCCGACATCCAGCTTCCCGCGACGATCGCGACCAACCAGCGTCGGGTGGTGCGCGACTTCTGGGGCAAGATGCGGCGTGGCTTGAGCCGCATCCCCTTCGCCGACGACGTGCTCGCGGTCTATTTCTGCGCGCTGGACCCGGCGACGCCGACGCGGGTGCGCGCGATCCTGCTGGCCGCGCTCGCTTACTTCGTCCTGCCGACCGACCTGATCCCGGATTTCTTCGTCGGCGTCGGCTTCACCGACGATGCGGCGGTGCTGGCCACCGCGATCGGCATGGTGGCGCCCTACATCACGGATGCGCATCGCGAACGTGCGCAGGTTGCGCTGGCGCGGTTGCGTGACGACCTTGACGGCGCCGCGCCGGCCTGAGGTCGGCCGGTCTGAGATATAGCCGCTCAGCGCAGGGCGGCGAGCCGGGCCAGCGCGGCGTCGGTCTCCGCCGCCAGGCGGGCGACCAGTTCACCGGCGCCCTGGCGGCGCGCCATCCGCACGCCCTGGCCCGACCACAGCGACAGAAATTCCGCGCGGTCCTGCTTTGCGGCCGCGTTGCGCGCCGGCCGGGTCAGGCTGTTCTGCAACGGATAGTCCAGGATCGCGCCGTCGCCGGCGGCCTCCGTCTCGTCCATGAAGCGGTTGGCGATGCCGCGCGCGGGCCGGCCGGAAAAGGCGCGCGTGACCCGGGTCTGGTGCTCGCCCGCGGCCAGCAGCGCGCGCCGGTGCGGCTCGCTCGACGCGGACTCGGCGCAGGTCAGGAAGGCGGTGCCCATCTGCACCGCGCTGGCGCCGAGCGCGAGCGCCGCGGCGATGCCGCGCCCGTCCATGATGCCGCCGGCGGCGATCACCGGCACCGATACGGCGTCGACCACCTGCGGCACCAGCGCCATGGTGCCGACCAGTCCGGCTTCGAAATCGACCAGGAAGGTGCCGCGGTGGCCGCCGGCCTCCGCGCCCTGGGTCGCGATCGCGTCGACGCCTGCGCGTTCCAGCGTGACCGCCTCTTCCACCGTCGTCGCGGTGCCGATCACCATGATGCCCGCGGCGTTGGCCGCCGCGATCTGATCGACGCTCGGCACGCCGAAGGTGAAGCTGAATGCGGCGACGCCGCTGTTCAGCAGCGCCTCGAACTGGACCTCGAACGGATCGCCCGCATAGCTCGGCGGTTCCGGCGGCGGCAGGCCGAGCTCGGCGTGATAGCGCGCCATCGCCGCCATGGCCTTGTCCGGTGCGGCATTACCCGGCGCCGGTGTCGGCGCGAACAGGTTGACGCCGAACGGCCGGTTGGTCGCCGACCGCACGGTGTGGCACGCCTCGCCGATCTGGTCCGGGCTCATATAGGCGGCGCCGAGGAAGCCGGTGCCGCCCGCCTCGCACACTGCCGCGACCAGCGCCGGCGTCGTGCCGCTGCCGGCCATCGGCGCCTGGATGATCGGATGGGCCAGGCCCAGCCGTTCGGTCAGGGCGTTGCGGATCGGCATTGCAGGTCAGCGTATCCAGGCGCCGCTGGCGTTCGAGCGATAGCCGAGGC
Source organism: Hyphomicrobiales bacterium (assembly GCA_040255145.1). GTDB lineage: Bacteria > Pseudomonadota > Alphaproteobacteria > JBDZUN01 > JBDZUN01 > JBDZUN01. The sequence continues at coordinate 4,280 of JBDZUN010000165.1, forward strand.
AGCGATAGGCGGCGTCGACCAGCGACTGGCCGCGATCGTTGAGCAGGAGGCCGAGGCCCATCTTGTTCATGGTGTAGCCGAAGCTGAGCTTCGCCTCCGGGTCGGCGAAACCGATCGAGCCGCCGGCGCCGACATGGCCGAAGGCGGGCTCGCCGATCAGGCAGCTCGCCGGGCCAGGCAGGTTCAGAGCCCGGTTGTCCATGCTCTTCATATAGCCGAGCGCGAAGCGGGTCGGCGCGCACAGGGTCTGGTCGTAATGGCTGGCGCTGGAGACGCGGCTCATGCGCATGATGCCGTCGGCGTCTACCAGCTTGACGCCGTTCAAGCCGCCGCCATTGGCCAGCGGCGCGTACATGCCGGCCAAACCGCGCGCATTGGTGATGCCGCTGGCGCCGCCGAGCTGGGCGGCATGCGCCTCGCGCGTGTTGGCGCCGCCGGCCAGAAGCGCGCCGGAATTGAACAGGAACAGGCCGGGGATCGACTTGCGGTCGGCCAGGCCGACGCGCGCGAACGGCATCAGTTCGTCGTCCTTGGGCTGCTGGAAGATCATCGGCGCGATGCGCGGCTCGATCTCTTCCGGCGTGCCGATCCAGAAGTCGATGCCGAGCGGCTTCGCCACCGCCGACTGGAAGAAGTCGCCGAGCGACTGGCCGGAAATGCGCCGCACCACCTCGCCCACCGTCCAGCCGATGGTCAGCGCGTGATAGCCGTGGGTGGTGCCCGGCTCCCAGAACGCCTCCTCGCCGGCCAGCACGTCGACCATCCGGTCCCAGGTATAGATCTCCTCGTCGGTCAGCCTGGTGCGCCACACCGGCGACGGCGCGGAATGATCCAGGAACATGTGGACCGTGGTCTTCTCCTTGCCGTTCGTGGCGTATTCCGGCCAATAGGTGGCGACCGGCGCCTCGATGTCGAGCTTGCCCTGGGCGGCCAGGACGTGCGCGCACAGGGCGGTGGCGCCCTTGGTCGCCGAGAACACGATGCTGACCGTGTCGCGGTCCCACGCCTTGCCCTCCCGGTCGACCACGCCGCCCCACAGGTCGACCAGGGTGGTGCCTTCATGCGTCAGGCAGACCGAGGCGCCGACCTCGCCGCGCGTCTTGAAGTTGCGCTCGAATTCCTCGGCGATTGCGGCGAAGCGCGGATCGCAGAAGCCCTCGATCCGGCCCTTGGGCAGTTCGCGTGCGACCGCGTTGCTCTGGGCGTCCATCCTGTCCTCCAGTGATGTTCTGTTTTTGCGGCTTTTCTTGTGGCTCTCGGCGGCGCCCGGTCAGGCGGCGCCGGTTGTGATCACGATCTTGCCCTTGACCCGGCGCTCCTGCACCTCCTTCAGGGCCTCGACCGTGCGCTCCAGCGGATAGGTCGCGGAAATCAGCGGCTTCAGCCTGCCGTCCGACCACCATTGCACCAGCTCGGCGATGTTCTCCTGGTTGTGCTTGGGATCGCGCTGGGTCGAGGCGCCCCAGAACACGCCGACGATCTGGCAGCTTTTCAGCAGCACGAGGTTCAGCGGGATGCGCGGAATGTCGCCGGCGGCGAAGCCGATGACCAGATAGCGGCCGTCCCAGGCCATGTTGCGCAAGGCGGGCTCGGCATATTCGCCGCCGACCGGGTCATAGCAGACGTCGACGCCCTTGCCGCCGGTCAGCTCCTTGAGCCGGTTCTTCAGATCCTCGCGGGCATAGTTGATCACCTCGTCGGCGCCGTGCTGGCGGCAGACCTCGAGCTTCTCGTCGCTCGACGCGGCGGCGATCACCTTGGCGCCCATCGCCTTGCCCAGCTCCACCGCGGCCAGCCCGACGCCGCCGGCCGCGCCCAGCACCAGAAGCGTCTCGCCCGGCTTCAGATAGGCCCGGTCCTTCAACGCATAGTGCGAGGTGCCGTAGGTCAGGATGAACCCGGCGGCCGTGACGAAATCCATCGAATCCGGGATCTTGATCAGCCGCTCGGGCGCGACCGTGGTCTCCTCGGCAAAGGCGCCGTGCCCCAGATAGGCGATCACCCGGTCGCCCGGCTTGAAGCCGGAAACGCCCTCGCCGACCGCCTTGACCACGCCCGACGCCTCGCCGCCCGGCGCGAACGGGAATTCCGGCTTGAACTGGTACTTGCCCTGGACCATCAGGATGTCGGGGAAGTTGACCCCGGCGGCCTTGATCGAGACCGTCACCTCGCCCTTGCCCGGCATGAGGTCCGGCAGCTCACCGACCTTCAGGGTTTCCGGTTCGCCATAGGCCTCGCAAAGAACCGCGCGCATTCCATCCTCCCGGGTATTCATCGTTGACGCCGTGGCTTAGCACAGCGCGCAACGCGCGGGAATGCGCGACGGCGTCGAATGCCCGTGAAAGCCGTGGCCGGCGGGCGGGGTCAGGAGCGCCCGGTGCCAGTGCCGGGGGTGTAGCTCGGCGGGTCGCTGGCCGGGAACGATTCCTCGGAGCTTTCATCGACCAGCCGGTCGCCGCGCAGGCGCTCGTCGGGCCGGCTGCTGCCGCCGGCCCGCGCTTGGCGGTGCGCCGGCGCACCGGCTTCGGCCTGCGCCAGGCGCAGGATCGAATCGAGGTCCTGGTCAGTCAGCGCCCCACGCTCGACCAGCCGCGCCAGGGTGGCGCACAGGATCCCGCTTGTCAGGGGCGGCGCGTCCGCCTCGGCCAGGGCGCGCCGGACGGCTTCGATGCTTTGCAGGTCCATGCTCCTCTCCTTCGGATCGGCCGGGCCGCGCCCCGCCTGTCCAAGGAACGGCGCATCCGGTTCGGCGTTCGCCGTTGCATCCGTGCAACGTGCGGCGATCGGCCCGCTGCGCCGGGCGAACCGGCAATTCCATCGGCCGCGCCGCCTCGTGCGTCAGCCAATTCCTGCACTGTGCATATCGCCATCAAGAGATCGCGGCGAAGCCCGCGGCCAACAGCGGCCGGCTTCTTGCCGTTATGACGACACGACTGGCACTCGCGGTGCTGTTGAGCAACGGAAACACAGTCTATATTTAATTTAATCTTACTTCATCAAGGTAAACATTAACCAAAAATTAACCAAGGTTAAGGTTAACGTCTCCGTTTGTTAAAAAAACCAGGTTATTTTATCCGGTATTTGAATGAAATCGCTTGCTTTGCGACGTGGGTTCGCACACACTCCGCAACATCAAGGGGTTACACGCCGGCCCGGCAATATTCCGGCGGCGGTCCGGTAGAGGGGATGTAGCATGGCCGAAGATCTCTCCCACGCGGAAGTCCAGGGCGGCGCGACGGGTACGGGCGGTTCGGCCGACACCGGCAGCCAGGCCCCGGCAGCGCAGCAGGGCGGTGTGCAGCGCGACCGCCGCGCCGAACGAGTAGCCGACGAACTGGCCGTTCGCCGTGATCCAGATACTCCG
>JBDZUN010000393.1:0-1704 GCA_040255145.1 Hyphomicrobiales bacterium
GGCCCGACGATGCGGCCCGCATCGTCAAGAACGGCGCGGCCGGAAAATTGCCCGGCTATTTCCTGACCCATCTGATGGCGTCCTACGAGGTTCACAAGGACGTCCACGTCCGCTTCAACGTCGACAACGTGTTCGACGAGCAGTACGCGACCGCACTCAACTGGTCGGCGCGACGTGCCTTCCTCGGCCCGCCCAGAACCTATCGGATCAGCACCAGTTTCAAGTTCTGATGCCCCGGACTTGACGTCGCAAACCTCCCGAATGCCCCGGCGCCGCTGCCGGGGCATTCTCGTTTGCGCGGGCGCAAAGCCGGTCCCGCTCGAGTTGCGACAGGCTCTAAATCGCCGCCGCCCCCACTTGCGCTATGGCAAAGCCTGACACGATGCTAGAGAAACGCTCGAGAAGAGGACCCCGCCGATGATCCAGATCATAGCCGACGTGCTGAGCCCGGACGAAGTGAAACGCTTCCGCGAACTGCTCGGGCAGGCGCAGTGGCAGGACGGCCGCGCCACCGCGGGCCACGTCGCGATCCGCGCCAAGGCCAACGAGCAGTTGTCGCAGGACGATCCGCTGGCGCAGCAGCTGTCCGAGTTCCTGCTCGATCGCCTCGGCCAGATCAGCCACTTCGTCGCCGCCGCGCTGCCACTCAAGGTGCTGCCGCCGCGCTTCAACCGCTATACCGGCGGCGGCAACTACGGCGACCACATCGACAACGCCATCTTCACCGTACCGGCCAGCGGCACGCGCATCCGCGGCGATCTGTCGTCGACGCTGTTCCTCAGCGACCCCGACGACTACGAGGGCGGCGAACTGATCGTCCAGGGCGAGATCGAGCGGCACCGCTTCAAGCTGCCGGCCGGGCATATGATCCTATATCCGTCTGGCTCGTTCCATCAGGTCACGCCGGTGACGCGCGGCACGCGGCTCGGCGCGTTCTTCTGGACCCAGAGCCTGGTGCGCGAGCACTCGCGCCGCGCCCTGCTGTTCGAACTCGACAACACCATCCAGGGGCTTGCGCAGAACGATCCCGCGCAGCCGGCGGTCGGCCGCCTGACCGGGCTCTATCACAACCTGCTGCGCGAATGGTGCGACACCTGAACCGATGACCGCGCCGCTCGCCAAGCTCGCGCAGATTCCGCCGCACGTCGCCGCGGTCGCCGACTACGAGGCGCTGGCGCGCGAGCGCGTCAGCCCCGGCGCCTGGGCCTATCTCGACGGCGGCGCGGCGGACGAGGCGACCGCCGCCGACAATCGCGCCGCCTTCGCCCGGCTCCGGCTGCGCACGCAGGTGCTGTCCGATCTCGCCGGCGGCCACACCGCCTGCGACCTGTTCGGCACGCGGCTCGATCATCCGATCCTGCTGGCGCCGGTCGCCTACCAAAAGCTCGCCCACCCCGACGGCGAACTCGCGACCGTGCTCGGCGCCGCCGCGATGCAGGCGGCGATGGTCGTCAGCACGCAAGCCAGCGTCGCGCTCGAAGAGATCGCCGGCATCGCCGAAACGCCGCTATGGTTTCAGCTCTACATCCAGCACGATCGCGCCTTCACGCGCGATCTGGTGCGCCGCGCCGAGGCCGCCGGCTATCGCGCGCTGGTGGTCAGCGTCGATGCGCCGATCTCGGGCCTGCGCAACCGCGAGCAGCGCGCCGGCTTCGCCTTTCCACCGGGCATCGAAGCGGTCAACCTGCGCGGCCTCCCGCCGCT
>JBDZUN010000394.1:0-1696 GCA_040255145.1 Hyphomicrobiales bacterium
GCAGGAGACCCTTCAGCTCGGTCTGGCGCTCCGCCGCGTCGGCTTCCGCTTCGTCCAGGGCCGCCAGGATGTCCTGCGCGCGTTCGAGATAGGCGGCGCCTGCCTCGGTCAGGCCGATCCGCCGCGTCGTCCGGTGCAGCAATTGCGTGCCGAGCGCGGCTTCCAGCCCGCCGACGCTCTTGGCGACCTGCGAGCGCGACAGGCCGAGCCGGCGCGCCGCGGGCGCGAAGCCGCCGGCCCGCGCGGTTTCGATGAAGGCGCGCATCGCGGCCAGCTTGTCCATGCCGATTGTCTCCGTCCCGTCGCCGCTCTGGCGCGAGAATAGCGAATTGTCGCGAATCGGGCGAAGAGCGATATCGGCTGCGGGTTTTTTTCAGGAGATCGGCGATGACGAAGGTTCTGGTCCTCTATTATTCGAGCTACGGCCATATCGAGCAGATGGCGCGCGCGGTCGCCGAGGGCGCCGGCGCGGTCGAGGGCGCCACGGTCACGGTCAAGCGCGTGCCGGAGACGGTGCCCGAGGACATCGCGCGCGCCAGCCACTTCAAGCTGGAGCAGGACGCGCCGCTCGCGACCCCGGCGGAGCTGCCGGAATACGATGCGATCCTATTCGGCACGCCGACGCGATTCGGCAACATGGCGTCTTCGATGCGCGCGTTCCTGGACCAGACCGGTCAGCTCTGGCTGCAGGGCGGACTGGTTGGCAAGGTCGGCTCTGTCTTCACCTCGACCGCGACTGGCGGCGGCAACGAAAGCACCATCCTGACCTTCTGGCCCTATCTGGCGCATCAGGGCATGATCATCGTCGGCTTGCCCTATACCAGCCAGGGCCTGCTTAATATTACTGAGGTGCGGGGCGGCTCGCCCTACGGCGCGGCGACGATCGCGGGGACCGACGGTTCGCGCCAGCCGACGGCGCTTGAACTGCAGATGGCGCGCGAACAGGGCCGGCACGTGGCGGAGATTGCGCTTAAGCTGCGCCGCTGACGCGCGGATTGTGGCGAACTGGAGGAGGCTAAACCGACGTGTGGATGCTGCTTGTGGCGCTCTATCCGGTCAGCATCGCGGCCGGCTGGTTCCAGATCTGGCCGTGGCCGATCCTGCCGCCGGCGATCATGGTCGCCTATATCTTCAGCGACCAGCAGCGGACCGCGGCCTATCTGCAAGCAGTGGGCGCCCGCGGCGACACCGCGCGACAGAGCGGATTGTTGGCCAAGGCGACCGTCTTCGGCCGTAACCTGGTCCAGTACGGGATTCCGTTCGGCCTCGGCTGGACCGCCCGCTACGTCATGCAGTGAAGGAGAAGGACGTGAGCACTGAGACCGGTACCCTGGAAATCCGGCGTGAGACCGACCCGCGCGGTGGCCGCTATGTCGTCGACGTCGGCGGCCACGAGGCCGAGCTGACCTATTACGGCGACGGCGCGGGACGCATCGTCATCGACCATACCGGGGTGCCGGACGCGCTGGGCGGCCGGGGCATCGGGCTCGCGCTGCTCAGGCGCGCGGTCGAGGACGCGCGGGCCGAATCGGTCAAGATCGTGCCGGCCTGCTCTTACGCCGCAGCCCAGATGGCCCGCCGCCCGGAATTGCAGGACGTGCTGGCGAAGTAGGCGGCCGGCGGCTCGTGTCGGGGTTGTTGCACCATCATTGCGAGCGTAGCGAAGCAATCCACTCGTCTTGTCATCCCTCCGGCG
>JBDZUN010000166.1:0-7493 GCA_040255145.1 Hyphomicrobiales bacterium
GGCCGCGCGCCTGCAGGTCGCCCAGATAGCCGTCGACCGCCTCGACGAAGTCGCGGTCCGACACCCCGTCCTTGAGATCGCACCAGATGTGATAGAGATCCATGCCCGCACGGGACTCGCCTGTCGCGCCGAGACTTATCGAAGCATCATTTCATCTGGATGGCGAGCGCGCCGCACCCGACGCGGTTTCGAACGCGGGCACAGCCGGTCCGGGCAGGAACCCGGCGTGCGTCCGCCGGGTCAGGCCACGCGGAACGATTCGCCACAGCCGCAGCGTTCGGTCTCGTTCGGGTTGCGGAAGGTGAAGCCGGACTGGAACTTGTCTTCCTGCCAGTCCATCTCGGTGCCGATCAGGAACAGGACGGCGCGCGGGTCGATCAGGATCTTGACGCCCTGGTCCTCGACCACCTCGTCGGTCGGGTTGACCGCCTCGGCATATTCCATCGTGTAGGACATGCCGGCGCAGCCGCCCTTCTTGACGCCGACGCGCAGGCCGACGATCGGCTTGTCGGACCGTTCGATCAGCGCCTTGACCCGCTCGGCCGCCGTCTCCGTCAGGCGCATCGCCTTGGGCCGTTCGCGCACGGTGGTGGTCATGGCGTCCTCGCTTTTCTTCCTGCCCGATCAGAGCATGCCGAGCGCGAGCCGGGCATCCTCGGACATCAGCGACGGGTTCCACGGCGGGTCGAACACCAAATCGACGTTCGCCTGCGCGACACCCTCGACCGATTCGACCGCGTCCTGCACCATCCCGGGCATCTCGCCCGCCACCGGGCAGCCCGGCGCCGTCAGGGTCATGTCGATGTCGATCACGCCGCCCGACGCGATGTCCAGACGATAGATAAGGCCGAGGTCATATAAATTCACCGGGATCTCCGGATCATAGACCGTGCGGATCGCCTCGATGATCTGCTCGCGCAGCGCGTCGTCCCCGGCCGCCGGCGCATCCGCCCTGGCGGCGTCCGGCTGACCGGCCATCTGTGCCTGCTCCGGGATCATCGTGCCTCCTCCGTCTTCACCACGGGCTCCGCCGTGTCCGCCGGCCCACGTTCCAGCGCCGCCTGCATGGTGTGCCAGGCCAGCGTCGCGCATTTCACCCGCATCGGGAACTCGGCCACCCCGGCCAGGACGTGCAGGCGGTCCATGTCGTCCTCGTCCGCCGCCGCCACCGCGGCGCCGGCGGCATCGCCCTTGACCAGGCCGAAGAATGCCTGGGCGAGCCTCTCGGCCTCCTCGGCCGACTTGCCCTTCAGGATCTCGGTCATCAGCGAGGTTGAGGCCATCGAGATCGCGCAGCCCGCGCCCTCGAAGCCGGCATCGCGGATGCGCCCGTCGGCATCGACCGCGAGATGGAGGCGCACCCGGTCGCCGCACAGGGGGTTGTAGCCCTCGGCGTCGCGATTGGCGCCCTCCGGCCGGCGGAAATTGCGCGGGTTGCGGCCGTGGTCGAGCACCACTTCCTGGTACAGATCGCGGAGTTCCGAATCCATCAGCCGAACAGCTCCTTGCACTTGCCGACCGCGGCGGCGAGCGCGTCCACCTCCGCCCGCGTGTTGTAGATCGCGAACGAGGCGCGCGAGGTCGCGACCAGATCGAACCGGCGCATCAGCGTCTGGGCGCAATGATGGCCGGCGCGCACCGCGACCCCTTCGCGGTCGACGATGGTGGCGAGGTCGTGCGGATGTACCCCTTCCAGGGTGAAGGAGACGATCGCGCCCTTGCCCGGCGCGGTGCCGAAGATGCGCAGGCCCTCGATCGCCTGCAGCCTCTCGGTTGCGTAGGCGAGCAAGTCGGCCTCATGCGCCAATGCCGCGTCGCGGTCGAGCGCCATGATGTATTCAAGCGCCCGGCCGAGGCCGATCGCCTGCACGATCGGCGGGGTGCCGGCCTCGAAGCGGTGCGGCGGCTCGGCATAGGTGATGCGGTCGAAGCCGACCTCGCGGATCATCTCGCCGCCGCCCTGGTAGGGCGGCATCGCCGTCAGCAGGTCGAGACGACCATAGAGCGCGCCGATGCCGGTCGGCCCGTACAGCTTGTGCCCGGTGCAGGCATAGAAGTCGCAGCCGAGCGCCCGCACGTCCACCGGCAGGTGCACCGCGCCCTGGCACCCGTCGACCAGCACCGGAATCCCCCGCGCATGCGCCAGCCGCACGATCTCGGCGACGGGGGTCACGGTACCGAGCACGTTCGACATGTGCGTGATGGCCACCATCCTGGTGCGCGGGCCGAGCAGGCCGGCGAACGCGTCGAGGTCGAGCGCGCCGTCATCGGTCACCGGCGCCCAGCGCAGCACCGCACCCTTCTCCTCGCGCAACAGATGCCACGGCACGATGTTGGAGTGATGCTCCATCACCGACAGCACGATCTCGTCGCCCGGTTCGATCCGGGGGCGGAGGAAGCTCGCCGCGACCAGGTTGATCGCCTCGGTCCCACCCTTGGTGAAGACGACCTCGCGCGCATCCTCGGCGTTCAGGAAGCGCCGGACGGTCTCGCGCGCCGCCTCGAATTTCTCGGTCGCGGCGTTGGACAGGAAATGCGCGCCGCGATGGACGTTGGCATATTCTGCCTCGTAGGCGTTGCGCATGGCGTCCAGCACCACGCGCGGCTTCTGCGCCGACGCGCCGTTGTCGAGATAGACCAGCGGCTTGCCATAGACCTCACGCGACAGGATCGGGAAGTCGGCGCGGATCGCCTCGACATCGAAGGTCGTGGGCACGCGGTCGTGCAGCCGCACGACGTTCTGCGCAGGTCCGGTCATATCGCTTTCTCCTTGGCGCGCATGGCCAGCCAGGCCGCGACCCGGACGCCCAGGGCCTCGCGCACATCGTCGTGTGCGATCGCCTCGATCGCCTCGCCGACAAAGGCGCTGACCAGCAAGGCGCGGGCCTCGTCGTGTGGAATTCCGCGCGCACGCAGATAGAACAGCGCGTGGGCGTCAAGTTGGCCGATCGCGGCGCCGTGGCTGCATTTGACGTCGTCGGCGAATATCTCCAGCTCGGGCTTGGTGTCGACCTCGGCGCCGGGCGACAGCAGTAGTGCACGATGCAATTGATGCGCGTCGATACGCTGCGCATCCTGCGCGACCGCGATGCGGCCCTGGAACACGCCCTTGGCCTCGTCGTCGACGACGCCCTTGAACACCTCGCGGCTCGTGCCGTCCGGGGCATCGTGCGCGATGACCGTCGTGGCGTCGAAAAGCTGCTTGCCCGCCATCAGATAGGCGCCGTCGAGCACGATCTGCGCGCCGGGCGCGGCCAGGCGGATCTCCGCCTCGTGGCGCGACAGGCGCGCGCCCGTGGCGAGCAGGAAGGATTCGTAGCGCGCGTCGCATTCGACCGTGGCATGGCGCGCCGCCAGGTGGAATGCCGCGCCGCCCTCCTCCTGCCGAATATAGTGGCGGAGGATCGCGCCGGCGCCGACCGAAACATGCGAGACCGGGTTGGCGAGGTAGACGCCCGCGCCGAACCCGATATGGCTCTCCAGCACGGTCGCGTCGGCGCCCGGCTCGGCGATCAGCGCGATGCGCGCATGAAACGCGGTCGGCGCACCATGTCCCGTATGCAGATGGACGATGTGGATCGGCCTGGACGGCCGCGCGTCGCGCCCGATCCGCACGACGACGCCGTCGGTCAGCAGCGCCGCGTTGAGCCGGTCGATAGGGCCTACCGTCGAGCGGCCGAAATCGAGCATGCCAGCGCCGGATTCGCGCAGCGACACCACCGCCACACCGTCCGGCAGACCATCGAGCCGCGACAGCTCGCGGCGCAGGAACCCGTCGACCAGAACCACCGACCAGCCGGCCAGCCGGCCGAACGCGTCCGCCTGTGCATCCCACGCGACCGGGCCGGCATGTGGCGCGGCGGCCGCGAACACGGTGCGCGCCAACGGCCGCAGATCGGTCCAGCGCCAGCCCTCGACCCGGCGGTCGGGCAACCCGTCGGCGCCGAAGCGTTCAAACGCCTGTTCGCGCAGCACGCGCAGCCAGTCCGGCTGCCCGCCTGCCCCGGCCTGCAGCGCGGCATAGGCCTCGGCGAAACCCCGCTCCGCCGGTGTCGGCTCGCTTCGGGCGATCTGCCTCACCATGACCCCAGATCCACGTTACGCCGCGCTCTGCGCGACATCGGCATAGCCGGTCCGCTCGACCTGCCGCGCCAGGTCGGGCCCGCCGGAGCGGACAATGCGGCCATCGGCCAGGACGTGCACATGGTCCGGCACGATATAGTCGAGCAGGCGCTGGTAATGCGTGATGACCAGCATGGCCCGGTCGGGTGCGCGCAGCACGTTGACCCCTTCCGCCACCAGCCGCAGCGCGTCGACGTCGAGGCCGGAATCCGTCTCGTCCAGGATGCACAGGCGCGGCTCCAGCAACGCCATCTGCAAGACTTCGTGCCGCTTCTTCTCGCCGCCGGAGAAGCCGACATTGACGGCGCGGCCGAGCATCTTCTCATCGACCTTCAGCGCCCGCGCCTTGGCCCGCGCGACCTTGACGAACTCCATCGCGTCGTATTCCCGCTCGCCGCGCGCGCGGCGCTGTGCATTCAGCGCGGTGCGCAGAAAGGTCGAGGTCGTGACGCCCGGAATTTCGAGCGGGTACTGGAATGCCAGGAACACCCCGGCCTGCGCCCGCTCCTCCGGCGACAGGGTCAGGAGGTCGCGGCCGTCCCACGTCACTGCGCCTTCGGTGACTTCATAGCCGTCACGACCGGCCAGCACATAGGACAACGTGCTCTTGCCCGATCCGTTCGGGCCCATGATGGCGTGCACTTCGCCCGTGGGCACCTGAAGGTCGATACCCTTCAGGATCTCGGTGCCGTGAACGGTCGCGTGCAGGTTTTCGATCTTCAGCATACGAACTCCGTCAGCCGACGCTGCCTTCGAGGCTGATGCCCACCAGCTTCTGGGCCTCGACCGCGAATTCCATCGGCAATTGCTGCAATACCTCGCGGCAGAAACCGTTGACGATCAGCGTCACGGCCTCTTCCTGCGGGATGCCGCGCTGGCGGCAATAGAACAACTGGTCCTCGCTGATGCGCGAGGTAGTCGCTTCGTGCTCCACCTGCGCGCCGGCATTGCGCACCTCGATATAAGGAACGGTGTGCGCGCCACAGCGGTCGCCGACCAGGAGCGAATCGCACTGCGTGTAGTTGCGCGCGCCCTCCGCCTTCGGATGCACGCTCACCAAGCCGCGATAGGTGTTCTGCGCGCGGCCCGCCGAGATGCCCTTGGAGATGATCCGGCTCTTCGTGTTGCGGCCGAGATGGACCATCTTGGTGCCGGTATCGGCGAGCTGACGGTTGTTGGTGATCGCGATCGAATAGAACTCGCCCACCGAATTGTCGCCCTGCAGGATGCAGCTCGGATATTTCCAGGTGATCGCCGAGCCGGTCTCGACCTGCGTCCACGAGATCTTGGAATTGCGCCCACGGCAGGCGCCGCGCTTGGTGACGAAATTGAAGATGCCGCCGCGACCTTCCTCGTCGCCCGGATACCAGTTCTGCACCGTCGAATACTTGATCTCCGCGTCGTCCAGCGCGATCAGCTCGACCACCGCGGCGTGAAGCTGGTTCTCGTCGCGCATCGGCGCGGTGCAGCCTTCGAGATAGCTGACATGAGAGCCCTTGTCGGCGATGATCAGCGTCCGCTCGAACTGGCCGGTCTGCGCGGCGTTGATGCGGAAATAGGTCGACAGCTCCATCGGGCAGCGCACGCCCTCCGGCACGTAGACGAACGAGCCGTCGGAGAACACCGCCGAGTTCAGCGCCGCGTGGAAATTATCCGAGTACGGCACGACCGAACCTAGATACTTCCGCACCAGATCGGGATAATCGCGGATCGCCTCCGACATCGGGCGGAAGATGACGCCGGCCTCGTCCAGCTTCTTCTTGAACGTGGTCGCGACCGAGACGCTGTCGAACACCGCGTCGACGGCGACGTTGGGGGCACCCTCGACGCCGGCCAGCACCTCCTGCTCACGCAGGGGGATGCCGAGCTTCTCATAGGTGCGCAACAGCTCCGGGTCGACCTCGTCCAGGCTCTTCGGCTTCGAGCCCGCCTTGGGCGCCGCGTAGTAATAGGCGTCCTGATAGTCGATCGCGGGATGCGGGAACTTCGCCCAGTCCGGCTGCTCCATGTCGAGCCAGCGGCGATAGGCATGGAGCCGCCAGGCCAGCATCCATTCCGGCTCGCCCTTCTTCTCCGAAATGAAGCGGACCACGTCCTCGTTCAGGCCCTTGGGCGCGAACTCGGATTCGATGTCGGTGACGAAGCCGTACTTGTACTTGCGGTCCGCCAGCGCCGTGATCTGGTCCATCGTGTCGGTGACGCTCATGCCGCGCTCCACTTGTTACGCCGGTACGAGGTCGGCCCGCTCCGCCGCCGGCGCCCGCATCGCGGTCCAGGCGTCGAGAAAGCGGTCGACATCCGCCGGTTCGGAATTCCACCCCAGGCTCGCGCGGATCGCGCAGCCCGCGATCGCATCGCCGTAGCCCATCGCGCTCAATACGTGCGAGCGCCGCACCTTGCCCGACGAGCAGGCGGACCCCGCACTGACCGCCACCCCGGCCAGGTCGAGCGCGATCACCTGAAGCTCGGCCGGCCGGCCCGGCAGGGCGATGCAACTGGTATTGGGCAGCCGCGCGGCCCTGGCGCCGATGACCATCGCCTCGGGCGCGGCGCGGCGCACGCCAGCTTCCAGCGCATCGCGCAGACCCGCCAGCCGGGCGTCGCCGCCCGCCGCACGCTCAGCCTCCGCCGCGATGGCAGCTGCGCCAAAGCCCGCGATGCCGCCCACGTTCTCGGTACCCGCGCGCAAGCCCATTTCCTGCCCGCCGCCGGCGATCAGCGGTACCAGCGCCACGCCGTCGCCGACCACCAGGGCGCCTGTACCCGGCGCGCCGCCGACCTTGTGCGCCGACAGGGTCAGCAGGTCGACGCCCAGCGCCGCGAACGACACGGGTATACGGCCGAAACCTTGCGCGGCGTCGCAATGGATCAGCGCACCGTGACGATGCGCCAGCGCCGCCGCCTCGGCCACCGGGTGCATCACGCCGGTCTCGTTATTGGCCAGCATCACCGAAACCAGAGCCGGACCGTGTTCCGTGCGCAGCGCCTCCTCCAACGCGTCGAGGTCGAGCACGCCGTCGCGGTCGACCGGCAGCACGGCGCGCACCGCTCGGCCAGCACCAGCGGCAGCCAGCACCGAATCGTGCTCGACCGCCGAGACCAGGATCCGCCGGACGGCGACGCCGAGCAGGGCGAGGTGATTCGCCTCCGTCCCGCCGGCGGTGAACACCACCTGGCGCGGCGCGGCGTCGACCGCGGCGGCGATCCGCTCCCGCGCATCCTCGACCACCGCACGGGCACGCCGGCCGGCGCCGTGCACGCTCGACGGGGTGCGTGTGGAGTCGCAGGCGGACCTGATGCTCTCGGAGTTCTGCTCGACGCCGACGCCGCGGCTTGAAGTGCATGAAGTGGGCGATGAAGTCCGCTACACC
>JBDZUN010000167.1:0-7477 GCA_040255145.1 Hyphomicrobiales bacterium
GGCCGCCTTGATCGCCTGCAGGATGGAGATCATGTCGCGCGGCCCGATGCCCAGCGCGTTCAGCCCGTCAACCAGGTTCTGCAGGCTGATGCCTTCATGGACCACGGCGAGGCGCCGGCCCGTATCCTCGTCGACCTGAACCTGGGTGCGCGGCACCACGACCGTCTGCCCGTTCTGGGAAAACGGCTGCGGCTGGCTGACTTGCGGCGTTTCGCTGACCCGGATGGTCAGGTTGCCCTGGGCGATCGCGACCGTGCTGACGCGCACGTCGGCGCCCATCACGATGACGCCCGAGCTTTCGTCGATGACGACGCGGGCGGCCTGATCGGGCTCGACCGGCAACTGCTCGATCTGCGACAGCAGCGAGACCATGTTGCCCGGATAATTCTGGGGCACCGTCAAGTGTACGGTGGCCGGGTCCGATGCCGCGGCGATCGGCGCCTGCATGCGGGCGTTGATCGCCTGCGCGATACGCTGGGCGGTCGTCAGGTCCGGGTTGCGCAAGGCGAGCCGCAGCGTCTGCATGCGCGCCAGGTCGAAGGGAATCTCGCGCTCCACGATCGCGCCGTTGGAGATCCGGCCGTTGGTCGGCACGCCCTTGGTGATCGAGGCGGCGGCGCCCCGCGCCGAAAAGCCGCTGACCGCGACCGGGCCCTGCGCCACGGCATAGACCTCGCCGTCGGCACCCATCAGCGGCGTCACCAGCAGGACGCCGCCGAGCAGGCTCTTGGCGTCGCCCAGCGCGCTGACGCTGACGTCGATGCGGGTGCCCTGGGTCGAGAAGGCGGGCAGGTTGGCGCTGACCATGACGGCCGCCACGTTGTCCGTCTGCATGTTGCTGGCGTCGCGCGTGTTGACGCCGAGACGCTCCAGCATGCCCTGGAGGCTTTGCAGGGTGAACGGCGCGTTGCGCAGCGTATCGCCGGACCCGTCGAGGCCGACCACGAGGCCATAGCCGACCAACTGGTTGTCGCGCACGCCCTCGACGTCGATCAGGTCCTTGATCCGCGACGCCGCCTCGGCGGCGCCGGTGAACAGGACCAGGCAGACGAGCCCGATCGCCACGGCCGCGAACGCGCGCGCGGCGCGGCGGCGGGTTCGGCTGTCCGGTCTGCGAAGGGATGGCACGCGACGTTCTCCTGGTGGCTCGCCGATCATTCCGCAAAGCGTTCAGCGAAATCCGTGCCAAGCCGGATCGGCCTGGAATCCCGGCCTGCGCCGACGGGGCGGTTGCGGACGCCGGCAGGATTTGCCCGGCGCCCGGCAAGTCCTGCCGATAATCCGACCGCGCTTAAGGCCGCGTTAACGCTGCCCCGCGAAGCTCAGCGCATGGTCCAGGAACGGCGGCGCGAAGGATGAACATCAAGGGCGTGAACCGGGCTGATTCCGCCACGATCCGGAAATCGGACCGCGGCCGCACCACGGCCGGCACGTTCTCCGTCCAGACGTCCGCGCCCGAAGCGTTCGGCGCGGCGGCCGCGCCCGCGCCGCTGGCCGCGGTCGATGTGCTGATCGCGCTGCAGGAGCAGTCGGACAACCTGGAGGAGCGGCGCCAATCGCTGCGCCGGGGCCGCGACATGCTCGACCTGCTCGACGAGATGCGGCACGGCCTGCTCGCCGGCGCCGTCGCGGATTCGGTCCTGACCCGGCTGCTCGGCGCGGTGCAGGTGGAGCGCGGCGGGATCGCCGATCGGGGCCTCGCCGGCGTCCTCAATGAGATCGAACTGCGCGCCCGCGTCGAGCTGGCAAAGCGCGGGCGGTATCCGTGACCGCCTAACTCGTTGCGCCGGAAGGCGTTTCCCGCCCGATACAAAGTTTAATGACGCGGTTGAGGCTACGGCCCGACCTTCCTATACTCCGCGCCCGAAATTGAGGGCTGTGAGCATGGGGATCGAGCTACCAGCAAATTACCGTCCGTCGGACGACGAGCCCTTCATGAACGAGACGCAGAAGGAGTATTTTCGCCGTCGGCTGCTCGGGTGGAAGGAAGACATCCTCAAGGAGAGCCGCGAAACCCTGCAGCACCTGCAGGAAGAGGAAGCGCACCATCCGGACGTGGCCGATCGCGCATCCAGCGAGACGGAGCGCAGCCTGGAACTGCGCGCGCGCGACCGCCAGCGCAAGCTGATCGCCAAGATCGACGCCGCCTTGCGCCGGATCGAGGACGGCACCTACGGCTATTGCGAGGAGACCGGGGAGCCGATCAGCCTGCGCCGACTCGACGCCCGCCCGATCGCAACCCTGAGCGTCGAGGCGCAGGAGCGCCACGAGCGGCGCGAGCGCGTCTACCGCGACGAATAGGCAGGCCGTCGCAGCCTCTCGGGCGCTACCGTCCCCGAAAGACCGGCTCGCGCTTTTCCATGTAGGCGCGCGGCCCTTCCCGCGCATCTTCGGTCTGCGCGTTTTCCCTCGAGCACCGCATCTCGATCGCGAACGCCTCGTCGAGCGGACGGCCGCTCGTCCGCACGATCGCCTCCTTCGACTTGGCGAGCGCGATCGGAGCGCCGCGCGCGATGCGACGCGCGAGGTCTTCGGCGACCGGCAGCACCTCGGACGGCGGAACGACCCGGTTGACGAGGCCCATGCCCAGGGCCTGATCCGCGGTGATCGGCTCGCCGAGCAGGATCAGCTCCATCGCTTGCGCCCAGGGAAGCTGGCGCGCCAGCCGCACGAGCGAACCGCCGCCCGGGATCAGGCCACGGCGCACCTCGTTGATGGCGAGCGTCGCCTCGCTCGACATGACGCGGAGATCGGCGCTGAGGATCATCTCGGCGCCGCCGGCGACCGCGTGCCCGTTGATCGCAACCACAACCGGCTTGAAGAAATCCGCGTTCCGCAGGATCGCGGCATAAAGCTGCTTGCGGTCGGCGGCCAGCCGCTCTTCCCATTCGCCGACCGGCGCGCGCGTGCCCATGACGATATGAACCGTCGTGGCGAGGTCGACCCCCGACGAGAACGCCTTGTCGCCCGCCCCGGTGAGCAGGACCACACGGACGGCCGGGTCCGCCGCGACCTGCCGCCAGATTTCGACCAGCCGCACCGCCATCTCCGGCGAAAACGCGTTGCGTTTTTCCGGCCGGTTCAGCGTCACATAGGCGATGCCGTCACGGACCTCGAACAGGACATGGCTCATGATGCGCTCGCGCCAGACATCGCTACCGGGACGACGCGACCGCCGGCCGCACCTCGAAATAGGGCAGAAGCCCGGTCGCCGGATGGCAGTTGACGTATTCGGTGGTCAGTTCGTCGTGCTTGAGGATGAAGGTCTCGACCCAGATGTGCATCCGGGGCTTGAACGTCGCGCCCCGGTACAGCCGCTTGAACGTGTCGAGGACCGCGAGGTGCGTCTTTGCCGTGCGCGCCTCGGTTTCGAGGTGGCGCAGCGACAGCATGAACAGGATTTGCGACTGCTTTTCGCATTCCTCGCCGGTGTCGACCTCCTGATCGCGGCAATAGCGCAGGGACAGGCAGCCGGTCTTGGCCGGGTTGTCGTGCAGATAGGCGATCCATTCGTCGGCGACGTGCTTCATGCGCTCGTCCCAGACCTGCCGTTCCTCCGCGCTGGCACGGTTCCAACCCTGCCCTTCCCGGGTGAAGCAGATGTTGTCGGGGATGACGACGGACAGGCGTTGCCCGCGCGTCGCGCGCGTGACCGGCGCCGGCGCCTCGGACAGCGGCGTCATCAGGTCGTCGCGGACCGAGGCCGGGATGCGATCGCGATAGGCGCCCCAATAGCCGAAGGTATGGCTGGGCACGACCTCGCCCAGGCGGGAGAAACCGCCGACATCGGCGACCGGCGGCGAGCCGTACTGGAAATAGTCCTTGTGCGGCGTCATCACCTCGCGCCAGACGCCGATCTCCGAATCCGCCGTACAGGGCAGCGCCCGCCACCACGCCGCCACCTCGGGCGCCGCGAACCACGCGTCGTGGTCTTCGGCGCGCAGCCAACCGGCCAGGAAGACATCGCAATGGGAGCCCTGCGGGTCGCGATAGTGGAACCGCTCCAGCGCACCGGGACCGTCCGGCCGCCGGAGCAACTCCCTCAGTCGCGCAGTATAGGGCGCGGCGATTTCGGCGGACGGCGCCTGCACGCCGAAGACGGCATAGGCGACACGTCCGACCCAATCGGGAAACACCGCGGTATGCCCCGGA
The DNA here is from genome assembly GCA_040255145.1 of Hyphomicrobiales bacterium. Classification (GTDB taxonomy): domain Bacteria; phylum Pseudomonadota; class Alphaproteobacteria; order JBDZUN01; family JBDZUN01; genus JBDZUN01. Next base: position 4,153 of record JBDZUN010000167.1, read on the forward strand.
CGCGCCGAGCCCTTGGCCCGCTTTTCGACCACCGCCTCGGCATCCGACATCGCCGCCCTCCCCTTAATGCGATTTGAGGTCAGGTGGAATCACACTCTTGTTGTCATCCCGGCCAAGCGGCTGAAGGCCGCGCGAGCCGGGGTCCAGTAAATGGCTGATTCCATGAGTACTTTCTCGCCTCGAAGTTTACTGGATCCCCGCCTTCGCGGGCGGCGGCGGGCCAGGGTTCCGCCGGCGCAGCCGGGTGGAAAGCCCGCCAGAGGGATGAGGTCCAGGTGTAAACGGTTCAGCCTAATCTCAGCACGCCCTTACGCGGCGACCGCCGCGCCGACCCCAAGCTTCTTCGCCACGCCGTCCAACTCCTTCAGGATGGCGTCACGGGTATCGGCTGTCAGCCAGATTGTGACGCGGCCGGCGCCCGCCTTTTGCAGCGCGTCGATCAGATCGCGGCTGCCCCACTGGCCCTCCAAGCCGAAGGCGGTGAAGTCCAGGCTTTCCGGGTCGCGGCCGGCCGCCTTGGCGAGCTGCTTGATCTTCTGCACGCCATCGCCGAATTCCGCGACGTCCTGCACCAGCGGCAGCCAGCCGTCGCCCCATTCGACGATGCGCTTGAAGGCCCGTTCGTTCTGTACGCTGCCGAACAGGACCGGCGGATGCGGCTTGCGCGCCGGCTTCGGGAAACAGCGCACCGGCGGGAAATCGACGTACCTGCCGTGGTATTCGGAAATATCCTTCGTCCACAATTCCTTCATCGCCAGGATGTGATCCTTCACCTGGCTCCAGCGGTGCTCGAAATCGCCGCCCAGAATGGCGCATTCCTCAGGATTCCAGCCTGCGCCGATGCCGAACAGGAAGCGGCCGCCGCTCGCGCTGTCGAGACTCGCGATCTGCTTTGCGGTCAGGATGGCGTTGCGCTCCGGCACCAGGACGATACCGGTACCGAGATTGATCTTGCTGGTGGCGCCGCTGACCCGCGCCAGGGTCATGAACGGGTCCGGCATCTGCCACAGATATTCCGGGTCCTTCTCGCCGTGGCGAACGCCGGGATAGGGCACGCTGTATTTCACCGGCAGGATGGTGTGATCGGCCGTCCAGTAGGATTCAAAGCCGAGGTCTTCGGCGTGCCTGGCGACCAGCGCCGCATCGGCCGATTCATTCGGGGCGATCTGAAATACGCCGACTTTCATGGTGCCTGTCCTTCCCGATTGTTCCGTTTACGCTGTGTTTCGATCGTTTTTCACGGCCGGCTAGGCTGCCGTGACGCCGAGGGTTTTGGCGACCTCGTCCAACTCCTTCAGCAGGCCGTCGCGGTCCTGGGCGGCAAGCCAGATGACGGCCCGGTCGGCACCGGCCTTTGCCAGCGCATCAATGATCGCGCGGTCGCGCCACTGGCCCTCGAAGCCGAACGGGCTGATGTCGATGTCGGCGGGATCGCGGCCGGCTCGTTCGGCAAATTCCCGGATCTTGGCGACGCCGGCGGCGAGTTCGTCCGCATCCCAGACAATCGGCACCCAGCCGTCGCCCCATTCGGCGACGCGCTTGAGCGCGCGGTCGTTCTGGATGCTGCCGAGCAGGACCGGCGGATGGGGCTTGCGCGCCGGCTTCGGGAAGCAGCGTACCGGCGGGAAATCGACATATTTGCCGTGATATTCGGAAATATCCTTCGTCCACAATTCCTTCATCGCCAGGATGTGATCCTTCACCTGGCTCCAGCGATGGTCGAAGTCGCCGCCGAGGATCCGGCTTTCCTCCGGGTTCCAGCCGGCGCCGATGCCGAACAGGAAGCGGCCGCCGCAGGCATTGTCGAGGCTCGCGATCTGCTTCGCGGCCAAGATGGCATTGCGCTCCGGCACCAGGCAGATCCCGGTGCCGAGATTGATCCGCGTGGTCACAGCGCCGGCGCGCGCCAACGAGATCAGCGGGTCGGGCATCTGCCACAGATAATCCGGCGCCCTGCCGTCTTCCTTCAGGCCGGGATAGGGCTGGCTGGATTCGACCGGCAGGATGGTGTGATCGGCGGTCCAATAGGATTCGAAGCCGAGGTCTTCGGCGTGCCTCGCGATGATTGCCGCGTCGGCGGACAGATTCGGCACCGGGTGGAACACACCGATCTTCATTCAACCTCCCTGTTCGCTGGAAGCGTTGGGCCGCCTCCGTTATGAAGCCCCGAGCGAACCGCCTGCCGCGGAGGCACGCCCTGGACGACGAACTATACGCGAAGATCGGCCGGCGCCTCATCCCGTTCATGATGACGCTGTACCTGGTCAGCTTCCTGGACCGGGTGAATGTCGGCTTCGCCGCCCTGACCATGAACCGGGACCTCGGCTTCTCGCCGACGGTGTTCGGCTGGGGCGCCGGCATCTTCTTCTTCGGCTATGTCCTGTTCGAGGTGCCGAGCAACGTACTGCTGGAGCGGTTCGGCGCGCGGCGGTGGATCTGCCGCATCATGGTGAGCTGGGGGCTGGTCTCCGGCGCCATGGCGCTGGTCCAGGGGCCGTGGAGCTTCTACATCCTGCGCTTCCTGCTCGGCGTGGCCGAGGCCGGATTCTTCCCCGGCATGATCCTGTACCTGACGTATTGGTACCCGGCGGCGCGGCGCGCGCGCATCGTCGCGATCTTCATGGCGGCCGTGCCGCTGGCCAGCGTGCTGGGCGCGCCGCTGTCGGGCTTGATCCTGAGCGCCGGCGACGGCCTGGGCCTGAAAGGCTGGCAGTGGCTGTTCGTGATCGAGGGTGTGCCGGCCTGCCTGCTCGGCGTTTCGGTGCTGGCGCTGCTGCCGGACCGACCGGCGCGCGCCAAATGGCTGACCGAAGACGAGCGCGCCCGGATCGTCGCGATCCTGGCGGCGGATGCGGCGGCCAATCCGCACACGGTGGGCCATAAGCTATCCGCGGCGCTGCCTGATGGACGTCTCTGTCTGCTCGGCCTGATCTATCTGGGCCTCGCAATCGGGCTCTACGGCATCGGCCTGTGGCTGCCGCAGATCGTCAAGGGCATGGGGTTCTCGGTTCTGGCAACAGGGTTCATCGTCGCCGTGCCGTACGCGGTCAGCGCCGCGACCATGAACCTGTGGGGCCGACGCAGCGACACACGGAACGAGCGCATCGGCCATGTTGCGCTGCCCGCCGCTTTGGGCGCAGTCGCGCTGGTGGTCGGCATCCTCGCCCCATCGAACCTGACGGTGCTGTGCGCGCTGGGCCTCGGCACGGTCTCGCTCTACGCCATGGCCGGGCCGTTCTGGGCAATCCCGCCGGCCTTCCTGGGCGGCACGGCCGCCGCCGGCGGCATCGCACTGGTGAATTCGATTGGCAACCTCGGCGGCTTC
>JBDZUN010000168.1:0-7368 GCA_040255145.1 Hyphomicrobiales bacterium
TGAGCCAAGGAGTTGCAACGCTTCATTGTCTTCCTAAGACGCTGGCTCCGACTTGCGATGTCGCAGCCGCCGACGGCCGCTGGGTGCGCGAGGTCAGTGGCTTCGCGATCGGCGGGGTCGCGCCACTCGGCCATCTGACCCCGCCGCTCGTCCTGGTCGACCGCGATCTGTTTGCCTTCGACGCGGTCTGGGCGGCCGCCGGCTCACCGAACCACGTGTTCCGTACCGACCCGCACAGCCTGCTGCGCCTGTGCGGCGGCGCGCCGGCCGACATCCGCGGCTGGCGCGCTAAAGCCGGTCCGCCGGCACCGTGACGACGAAGCGCGTGCCGGGAGCGGCGGGATGCGCCTCGAGCGAGCCTTCGAGCTGGCGCAGCATGCCGGTGATCAGTCGCATCCCCAGGCTATTGGATCCGGCATCCGGGTCGAATCCCTCGGGCAGGCCGGGGCCATGGTCGCGGACCTCGAGGCGGAGCGCGCCGTCGGCCAGGCGTTCGAGCCTCACCAGGACCACGCAATCGTCGCCGCCCCGGCCATACTTGAAGGCGTTGGTCACGAGTTCGTTCAGGATCAAACCGAAGGACACCGCCACCCCGGTCGGTACCGGGGCGGGGTCGATTTCGCAACGCACTTCGCAGGTCGGCAGGGTTTGCTGCAAATCCGTACACAGATCGCTGATGAACGGGGCGAGATCGACGTTGCGCGCGTCGTCCTGCCGCCACAGGCGATCGTGGACCTGCGCCACCGCCATGACCCTTGCCACGGCGTCGTTCAGGGCGTCCCGCACCTCGGCCGCGCGGGAGCCGACGGCCTGAAGCTGCAGGAGGTTAGCGACGAGTTGCAGCGAGTTCTTGATCCGATGGCTAATCTCGCGGTGCATCACGTTCTGGCGGTCGACCGTATCCTGCAGGCCCTTCTCGACCGCTTTCCGCTCGCTGATGTCGCGCGCGACCCCGACGATGTGATGCGCGCCGTTGCTCTGCCGCACCGGATAGGCGTGGATTTCGATCCAATGCAAGCTTCCGTCCGGGAAGATCGCGCGGAATTCATGGGCGAAATCGGTCCCCTCCGCCAGCGCGCCGGCGAGCTCTGCGTCATATGCCGGCCGGTCTTCGGCGTGGATACTCGCCTGAAGAACGGCATAACTGAAATCGGCATCCGGTGGGCAGCCCCACAATGCCTTGAACCGCGCGTCGGCGATCAGCGTTCCCGTGGCGGGATCGAGTTCCCACGACGCCAGGCCGCCGGCCGCCAGCGCCATGCGCAGACGCGCCTCGCTGGCCTGGAGCGCCTTCTCGGCCTCCCGCTCCGTCGTGCGATCGCGCAGGATCTTCAGAAAGCCGACCGGCGGCCCGTCCTCCTGCAGCGGCATCAACTGGCCGCTGGCCCAGAAGCGGCTGCCGTCCTTGCGCAATTGCCAACGCTGGTCGTTGGCGCGGCCGCCGGTCCGGGATTGCTCCATCTCCGCCTGCGGAACGCCACGCGCCCGGTCCTCAGGAACGAAGATGACGTCGATCGGGTGGCCGACGATCTCGGCCTCCTCATAGCCGAGGATGCGGTGCGCCCCCTCGTTCCAGGTGATGACGATCCCGTCCAGGTCGGTCGCGAAGATCGCGTATTCGACCGCGCTCTCGAAAATCAGGCGCAGGTGGCGGGCGCTCATGTCGGGCGCCGCGCCGTGATCGGCCACGGCCGTGACCGCGCGCAACCGCGCGACCTCCGCCTCCAGCTCCGCGATTTTCGCGCGAAGCCGGTCTGATTCTTCCACGTTTTCGCTCCTCGGCGCTAAGTCTCGACGGCGACACCCGTTCCGCCGTCGCCTGCCGCAAGGTTAACGCGGCGACGCCCATGTACCAAGCCGGGATGCCCCGCGCCACCGGCGCTGCAGGCGCGAGGGTTCGTAAGCATGCGGATCGTCGGGCGCGCCGCCGCGATCCCTTGGTCGCGATCCCTTGGTCGCCGGCGCGTTTGCGGGCACGATGACGGCGGAAACGCAACGAGAGGCGCGAGGATGAAAATCGGATACAAGCTGATGGCCGAAGAGCACGGCCCCAAGGCATTGGTCGAGAACGCCGTGCGGGCGGAGGCCGCCGGGTTCGACTATGTCGTGATCTCCGATCACTACCACCCGTGGCTGGACGCGCAGGGCCATTCGCCGTTCGCCTGGAGCGTGCTGGGCGCCATCGCGCAGGCGACCTCGACCATCGGGATCGTTACCGGGCTGACCTGCCCGATCATCCGCTACCATCCGGTCATCATCGCGCAAGCCGCGGCCACAGTCGCGGTGATGAGCGACAACCGCTTCACGCTCGGCGTCGGCGCCGGCGAGCGGCTGAACGAGCACGTGACCGGCGCCCGCTGGCCGACGCTGCCCGAACGCCACGCCATGCTGGGCGAGGCGCTGGACATCTTCCACGCCCTGTGGCGCGGCGGGCTGCGCACCAAGGCCGGCGCCTATTTCACGCTGGACCATGCCCGGCTCTACGACCTGCCCGACCAGCCCATCCCGGTGATCGTCGGCGTGGGCGGGCCGAAGGGCGTCGCCCTGGCCGCCGCGAAGGCCGACGGCATCATGGTGACGACGCCCAAGCCCAAGCTGGTCGAGGCATTCCGCACGAAGCACGGCAAGCCGGGCCCGGTCTATGCCGAGGCCCTGGTCGCCTATGGCGAATCCGCGGCCACCGCCCTGGAATCCGCCCATCGCCTGTTCAAGTTCTCGCTGTACGGGTGGGAAGTGATGAGCGAGTTGCCCTCGGTGGAAGGCTTCGAGGCCGTCTCCCGCTTCGTCAGGCCGGAGGATCTAGGCCGGTACGTCCATACCGGCCCGGACCCCGAAGGCCATCTGGCGACGATCCGGAAATATGCCGCGCTCGGCTGCGACCACATTGCGCTGAGCTGTCCCGGTCCGGACCAGGCGGCATTCATCGACTTCTTCCGACGTGAGCTGCAGCCGGCCCTGCGCGACGCGGCATGACCGCAATCGACCAGGCGGCCGTCTTCGCCTTCCTGTCGCGGGCGGACGCCTATGGCCGGCCCGGCGAGGCGGTGACCCGCATGGACACCCACGCCTCGGCGATCTTCCTGGTGGGCGACGAGGTGTACAAGGCGAAGAAGGCGGTCGCGTTCGGCTATCTCGACTTCACCACGCTCGAAAGCCGGCGGCGCAATTGCGAGACCGAGATTGCAATCAACCGCCGGACGGCGCCGATGCTGTATCTCGGCGTGGTGGCGGTCACGCGCGACGCCGCGGGTGCGCTGACGCTGGGCGGCGACGGCGCGCCGGTCGAATGGCTGGTGCACATGCGCCGGTTCGACCAGGACTTGCTGCTCAGCGCCGTCGCCGGGCGCGGCGCATTCGACACGGCGCTGGCCCAACGCCTCGCCGACGCGGTGTTCGATTTTCATGCACAAGCAGACCGGCGCCCGGAATGCGGCGGCGCGGCCGAGTTTCGCCGCATCGTGGCCGGCAACGACGCCGAGCTGCACCGCCACGCTTCGGCCAGCCTGTCTGCGTCGGCCATCGACACGCTCGGGAAGCGGAGCATGGCCGCCATCGAACGCGACGCCCCGCTGCTGGAGGCGCGCCGGCAGGCCGGCGAGGTCCGGCGTTGCCATGGCGACCTGCATCTTGCGAACGTCTGCCTGGTGGACGGCCGGCCGGTCCTGTTCGACGCCCTGGAATTCGACGAACGGCTCGCCACCATCGACGTGCTCTACGACCTCGCGTTCCTGCTGATGGACCTGGACCGGCGCGGCCTGCGCGCAGCGGCCAACCGCGTATTCAATCGGTATGCGGTGCATTTCGCCCCGGACGCGCTCGGCCGCTTCGCCGACGGCCTCGCATTGCTGCCGCTGTTCCTGGCGACCCGCGCCGCGGTGCGCGCCCATGTCACCGCGGCGGGCGGTAACGCAGACGAAGCCGAGGCCTATTTCGGGATCGCCAACACCTCTCTCACGCCCCAGGCGCCGCGCCTGATCGCGGTCGGCGGCTTTTCCGGTTCCGGCAAATCGACCGCCGCGCTGGCGATCGCGCCGGAGATCGGGCCGGCGCCCGGCGCGCTCGTCCTGCGCACCGACGCGATCCGCAAGGCCATGTTCGCCGTCCGGCCCGAAGACCGGCTTCCCGCCGCCGCCTATACCGAGGCGGCGACCCAGGATACCTATCGCGTGCTGAACGAGGCGGCGCTGCGCGCCTTGCGCGCCGGGCATTCGGTCGTCCTGGACGCCGTGTTCGGCGCGGCCTGGGAGCGGCAGGAGGCGGCTGCGACCGCCGCGGCGGCCGGCGTACCGCTCCAGGGGTTCTGGCTCGACGCGCCGCCGGAGGCGATGCGCACCCGGATCGCGCAACGGCGCGGCGACGTCTCGGACGCGACCGCCGCGGTCCTGGAAGACCAGTTGCGCATGGGCGTCGCGGCGATGGAATGGCCGCGCATCGACGCCGCGCAAGGGGCCGACGCGGTCGCCCGGCGCCTCACGCAGTCGATCGCCTGACCCGTCAGGCTGTCCGCTTGCGGAAGCGCAGCGGGAATTCCTTCAGTGGCCGGAAATTGAGGCTGTAGACATAGGCCGGCTCCGGCAACGGCCGGGCAAGCTCGAAGTCCTCCATCCGCTCCAGCAGCGCGCCGACCCCGGTCAGGATTTCCTGGCGCGCCAGCGCCGCGCCCAGGCAATGGTGGATGCCAGTACCGAAGGCGAGGTGCCGGCGCGCATTGGGCCGCGCGACGTCGAACGCTTCCGGGCATTCGAACTGCTCGGCGTCGCGGTTGGCGGCGCCATAGCGCAGCAGGACGGTCGAGCCCGCGGGGATCTTCGTGCCGCTGACCTCGGCATCGCGGGTCACGTGCCGCATCAGGCCCTGGACCGGGCTTTCGATGCGCAGCACCTCCTCGACGAAATTGGGCAAAAGCTTCGGGTCGGCGCGCAGCTTCTCAAGCTGGTCGGGATGGCGCATCAGCAGCCACATGCCGTGCGTGATGGCGCTGGTCGTGGTCTCGTAGCCGCCGGTGATGAGCTGGTGCATCAGGTTCTGCAGCTCATGCATGGTGAACGGCTCTTCCTCCTCCTTCGCCGCGTGGACCAGGTTCGAGATCAAGTCGTCCGTCGGCGCGCGCCGCCGGGCTTCCAGGATGTCGGCGAGATACGCTTGCGCATCCAGCTCGACCTCGGCGGTGGCCAGAAGCTCGTCGTCGTCCATCACCTTGTTGCCGGTGGACAGGAACGCCAGCGCCCAGGCCTGGAACCGCGCAAACTCGTTCTTGTCGAGGCCGAGCTGCTCGCCCAGGATCATGCCGGGCAGCGGCAGTGCGAATTCCCGCAACAGGTCGCATTCGCCGCGGTCGATGAAGCGGTCGATCAGCTCGTGCGCCAGCCGCTCGACCGCCGGCACCAGGGCGCGGATGCGCGGCGGCGCGAACACCCGGTCGACCAGCTTCCGATGGTGCGAATGGGTCGGCGGGTCGCTGCGATGCAGGACGTGGACGTGCTCCCAGCCACGCTCGCGCAGGATTTCCTGATAGCGCCGGCCGTTCTCGCCCTGCAGCGCCTCCATCGCCAGGATCACGTTGGAAAAGGTCTCCGTGTCGCGGGTGACGGCCAGGATGTCGTCGTACTTGGTGACGACGTAGATGCCGGTCTCCGGCATTCGATAGACCGGGCATTCTTCATGCAGGCGCTTATAGAACTCGAACGGGCAGGCCAGGACCTGCTCGTCGAGCAGGCTGTATTCCGCGACCGGCTTTGCGGCTTCCGCTTCGGTGAGCGTCATGGCGGCTACTCTGCCGCCTTGCGCGCGCTGGCCGACGGCTGATAGGCGCCGGTGCGCAGCACCCGGCCGGGCAGCGCGCCGGTGCATTCGCCGTCCTCGAAGGTCGGCACGCCGTTGACGATGATGACCCGGTAGCCTTCGGCCTTCTGGATCAGGCGCTTGCCGCCGGCGATGATCGGTTCGTAGACCGGCTCGTCCGGCGTCACCTTGAGCCGGTCGAGGTCGTAGACCACGATGTCGGCCGGCATGCCGGGCTCCAGCGTGCCGATGCCTTCGAGGCCGATGGCCGCCGCCGACATCTTCGACAGCCGCCAATGCGCCTCTTCCAGGCTCATGATCTTCTTGTCGCGCACCCACTTGGTCAGCAATTCGGTCGGGTACTTGCCAAGGCACAGGAACTCGGTATGCGCGCCACCGTCGGATAGGCCGGGGATCACGAAGGGGTGGCTGAGGATCGCGCCGACCGCGTCGTCCTCCGAATTGTTCAGGTCCTCGATCAGGAACAGGGTGCGCAGGTCCTCGCCCAGCGCGATCTCGCAGAACGCATCGAGCGGCGACATGTTCTTCGACCGCGCGATCTCGCCGACATAGCGGCCTTGATATTCGGCCTGCTCGGTCTGGAACACCTTCATGCGGTCCCAATTGCCGGCCCATAGCCGGTTCATGTAGTGGTCGAGGTCGTGCTGCAGCTTCGCCCGCACGGCCGGGTCGCGCAGGTTGGCGAGCCGCTGCTCCATCGGGCAGGCCAGCGCCTCGTTCCAGGCCGGCATGTCGTCGAACAGGTTGTAGCTGACCAAGTTGAACAGCGATTCGATGCGGTGCGCGTTGCACAGCGCGAAGATGCGATGCCGCGTGTTCATGTCCTCCAGCCGGCCGAGCGCGGTCTTCCACTGGCCGGGCAGGTGGTGCACCTGCAGGATCGCGTTGTAATAGACCGGCCTGCCGCTCAGTTCCGCCCAACGTTCCAGCAGCACCGCCTCGTCGGAGCCGAGATGCAGCGATTGCGGCGTCACCTCGATCGAGCCGACATTGAATTCGCGCGCCACCGCGATCAGCGCCTCGGTCTCCTCGGCGCTGGCGATCAGGCTCGGCAGCTTCGAGCCGTCGAAGTCGCGGTCGATCAGGTTGAGGTCGGTCGAAAGCCCGAGGCAGCCGGCGCGATAGCCGTCGCGCACCAGCTCCTTCATCTGCTCGAGCTCTTCCGGCGTCACCGCCTCGCGCCGCGTGTCGTCCTCACCCAGCACCCAGGCGCGGATCGGCGATTGCGGGATATAGGCGGCGACATTGACGCCGAGGCCGCCGCGCTCCAGCGAATCGAGGTAGTCGCCCTGGCTGACCCAGTCCCAGCGCATACCCTCCTTCATCGAGTCATAGGGGATCGCCTCGACACGGGTCATGCGGCGCATGGCGCGCTCGCGATCCTCCGGCTTGCACGGCGAAAAGCCGAAACCGCAGGCCGACACGACGATCGAGGTGATGCCGTGCCAGCAGGACTGCGAGGCGTAGGGGTCCCAGTTGAGCTGGGCATCGTAATGGGTGTGTACGTCGATGAAGCCCGGCGCGACGACCAGGCCGCGCGCATCGATCTCGCGCCTGCCCTTGCCG
>JBDZUN010000169.1:0-7332 GCA_040255145.1 Hyphomicrobiales bacterium
AGCGCGGTCTCGACCCGCTCGTCCATCTCGGCGCGGCCGAGCTTTTCATAGAGGCGTACCCCAAACGCGATGTTCTCGTAGATCGACATCGGGAACGGCGTGGGCTTCTGGAACACCATGCCGACCTCGGCGCGCAGGCGGTAGAGGTCGTAGTTCGGCGCCAGGATGTTCTGGCCGTTGAGCAGCACCTGGCCCTCGGCGCGCTGCTTGGGATAGAGCTCGTAGATGCGGTTCAGCGTGCGCAAGAGCGTGGACTTGCCGCAGCCCGACGGCCCGATCAAAGCCGTCACCCGGTTTTCGTAAACATCCAGGCTGACCGATTTCACGGCGTAGAAGTCGCCGTAATAGAATTCGAGGTCGCGGATCGCGATCTTCGGCGCGGGCTTGGCCTCGTCCTCGCCGCGCACGTCCTGCATCCGGTCCAGCACGGGCCGCGGGGCTTCGATCGTTCGTTCCGACATCAGGTATTTCCCTTCGGCTGCGGCAGCGCCGCGCGCGTGAGGATGTTCAGGCCGAGCACGGCGACCGTGATCAGCAGCGCGCCGGCCCAGGCGAGCTCGCGCCATTCGTCATAGGGGCTCATCGCGAACTGGAAGATCACCACCGGCAGGTTGGCGATCGGCGCATTCATGTTGGCCGACCAGAACTGGTTGTTCAGCGCGGTGAACAGGAGCGGAGCAGTCTCGCCGCTGATCCGCGCCACCGCCAGCAGCACACCGGTCAGCATGCCGGCGCCGGCCGCGCGATAGCACACGGTGCTGACCACGCGCCAATAGGGCGCGCCGAGGCCGATGCCCGCCTCGCGCAGCTCCATCGGCACCAGGAGCAGCATGTCCTCGGTGGTGCGCACGACCACCGGGATGACGATCAGCGACAGCGCAAAGCTGCCGGCCCAGCCCGAGAAGTGGCCGAGGGTGACGACCACCGTCTCGTAGGCGAACAGGCCGAGCAGGATCGACGGCGCGCTGAGCAGCATGTCGTTGACGAAGCGGACGACGTCGGAAAAGCGCGAGCCGCGGCCGAATTCGGCCAGATAGGTGCCGGCCAGGACGCCGAGCGGCGTGCCGAACACGACCGCGACGGTGTTCAGGAGCAGGCTGCCGACGATCGCGTTCAGGAGGCCGCCGTGGGCGCCCGGCGGCGGCGTCGATTCTGTGAACAAAGTGGGCGAGATCGCCGCGAGCCCGTGGCGTAGGATCGACGTCAGGATCAGCGCCAGGACGGCGAGCCCGAACACCGTGACCAGGACCGAGGCGCCGACCGCGACCATGTTGCGGGCGCGCCGGCGGGCATAGATCGGGTTGGCCATGTCAGGCGCCCCCCGCGCGGGCCTTCATGCGGGCCAGCATCAGCCGCGCCGCGGCCAGCACGACGAAGGTGATGACGAACAGCACCAGGCCGAGCGCGATCAGCGAGGAGTAATAGAGTTTGCCGGTCGCCTCGGTGAATTCGTTGGCGATGACCGAGGAGATCGTCGCGCTGGGCATGAACAGCGACAGCGTGATGTCGTAGGCGTTGCCGATGACGAAGGTGACCGCCATCGTCTCGCCCAGCGCCCGGCCAAGCCCGAGCACGATGCCGCCCAGCACGCCGCCGCGGGCGTAAGGCAGCACCACCTTCCACACCACCTCCCAGGTCGTCGCGCCGGTGCCGTAGGCGGCCTCGCGCAGCATGGGCGGCACCGTCTCGAACACGTCGCGCATCACCGCCGCGATGAACGGCACGATCATGATCGCCAGGATGATGCCGGCGGTGGACAGCCCGATGCCGAGCGGCGGTCCGTCGAACAGCCGGCCCAGGCCGGGGACGGGCCCGAGATAGGCAGTCAAGGCGGGCTGGACGTGCGCCGCATAGAACGGCGCGAAGGAGAACAGGCCCCACATGCCGTAGACGATGCTGGGCACCGCCGCCAGCAGCTCGACCGCCGTGCCGACCGGCCGGCGCATCCATTTGGGCGCGAGCTCGGTCAGGAAGATGGCGATGCCGAAGCTGACCGGCACGGCCAGCAGAAGCGCGATCGCCGAGGTGATCAGGGTGCCGCAGGCCGGCGCCAGCGCGCCGAACACGTCTTCGACCGGGTTCCACGCCTTGGTGACGAAGAACATCGGGCCGAACGCCCGGAAGGCGGGCGCGGCGCCGAAGGCGAGCACGACCGCGATACCGACCAGGATGCCGAAGACGATCAGCGCCGCCAGGTGCGTCATCCCCCGGAACAGGGGGTCGCCGATGCTGCGACGCTGGCGTGTCGACGGCCGCACGGGTTTGGCAACGGTCTCTGCGGTCACGACGGATGTGCGGCTGGGCATGGGGCAAACGGGTCCGGCCCGCGAGACGGTCCGGACCCGCCTATCTTATTGGGCCGCCTGGGCCGCGTACAGGGCGGCGCCGTCGGCGCCCTTGATCTTCTCCGACCACATCTTGCGCACCAGCGCCACGAGGCTGTCGGGGATCGGCACATAGGCGAGTTGCTCGGCCGCCTGGCCGCCGTTGGCGTAGGCCCAGTCGAAGAATTTCAGCACCGCGGCCGCGCGCGCCGGGTCCTTCGGCTGCCGATAGACCAGGATGAAGCTCGCGCCGACGATCGGCCAGCTCTGCGCGCCAGGCTGGTCGGTCAGCACCCGATAGAAGTCGCGCGCGTTGGCCCAGTCGGCGCCCGCCGCCGCGGCCTGGAACGCCGCGATGCTGGGCTGGACGAACTGCCCGTCATGGTTCTGCAGGCTGACATAGGTCAGCTTGTTCTGGATGGCGTAGGCGTATTCGACATAACCGATGCTGTTGTTGATCTGCTTGACGTAGCTGGCGACGCCCTCGTTGCCCTTGCCGCCGACTCCGGTCGGCCAGTCGACCGCGGTGTTGGCGCCGACCTTCGACTTCCAGTCCGCGTTGACCTGCGAGAGGTAGGTGGTGAACAGGAACGACGTGCCCGAGCCGTCGGAGCGGTGCACCACGGTGACGCGCGCACCCGGGAGTTCGAGGCCCGGATTGAGCTTCTTGATCGCGTCGTCGTCCCAGGTCGTGATCTTGCCGGCATAGATATCGGCCAGCGTCTTGCCGTCCAGCTTCAACGCGCCCGGCTGCACGCCCTTGATGTTCACGACCGGGACCACGCCGCCCATGATCATCGGGAACTGGACCAGGCCGGCGCCTTCGAGTTCCTCCGGCTGCAGCGGCATGTCGGATGCGCCGAAATCGACGGTCCTGGCCTTGATCTGCTTGATGCCGCCGCCCGAGCCGATCGACTGGTAGTTCATCCGGGTGCCGGAATCCTTGGCGTAGGTGGCCGCCCACTTGGCGTAGACCGGATAGGGAAAGGTGGCGCCGGCGCCGGATATGTCGGCGGCCTGGACGGCGGTGAATGCCACCGCGCCCGCCGTCGCGCCGACCACGATCCGCAGCGTCGTTCGCAGGAAAAGCTTCACGAGAGGTCTCCCGGTTGTGTCCCGCACCGGCGTGCCCGAAAGCCCTACCGTCGGCGCGGCGGCACCATGCGGCCCGCCGGTAACCCTTTTATGACAGCGGCAATGACACGCGCCCGACGATGGCGACCCGGGCCGCGCCCCGAACCGGCGGCACGGCGTGCGTCCCGCGCCAAGCAGCATCCTGCCGGGCACGAATGCGGCGCCGCCCACGGTCGGCAGCAGACGGCCGGGCCACCGCTGACGGCCCGGCCGCTGGCCTTACTTGAACGTGGCCTTACTTGAAGAAATGAGCATCCGGCACGATGCCGAGGGGCACCGCAAGCCGGTTGCTGTGGTTGAACCAGGCGATGATCTCGATCGCCTCGGCGATCTCCTCGTCGTCCAGGCCGAGGTCGTGGAGATACGCGAAGTCCTCCTCGTTGACCGAGCGCGGATCCTGGGTGATGGCGACCGCCAGCTCGGCCAGCGCCTCCTCGCGTTCCGTCAAGTCGACCAGATGGTGATCGATCGCGATTCGCTTGGCGCGCACCGGGTCCTTCAGCGCATTGGCCAGGCCCTGGGTGTGGTTGAGCGTGCAATAGCCGCAGCCGTTCTCGTGCGAGACGATGACCGCGATCAGCTCACGCTCGCGCAGCGGCAGGCGGCCCTTCGTCGGCGACATCAGGTCGACGTAATAGGCCATGAACCGGCGCAGCGTGTTGGGACTGACCGCCATCGCGCGGGTCCAGTTGGCGCCGCCGTCGAGCGCCACCAGTTTCCTGGTCGCATCGTCGAGCTCGTCCAGCTCGGGCACGTTCAGGCGCGAGATCGGCTGCGCGGGTGCGCCCTGCTTCTTGTCGGCCTTGGCGCGCGCCTTGGCGATGCTTACTGTGTTCGACATTGGTGACCTCCTCCGTTGCCGGGACTAGGATTCTACGACGAATTCGTGTACTTGTCGGAATCTAGGTCTGTTTTCATGTATAATACGCGGTCCCGGTCCCGTATACAGGTTTCACCAGCCGCTCGGGCCCGTCCGCCTCGGCGGTTACGATAAAGGACGCGGAGCCGACGATGCAAACTGCCGCACTACCCCGGCTCGACCTGCGCCGCCTGGATGCGGGGGCGGCGGAGCGCGCCGGCTTTCTCGCGGAGCTGCGCGCCGCCGCACGCGATTTCGGCTTCTTCTACGTCACCGGGCACGGCATCGCCGACACCCTGGTCCATGACGTGCTGGCGATGTCGCGGCGCTTCTTCGCGCTGGACGAGGCCGAAAAGCTCAGCATCGAGATGGTGAATTCGCCGCATTTCCGCGGCTACAACCGCGTCGGGCTGGAGCGGACGCGGGGCCGGCCCGACTGGCGCGAGCAGGTCGATATCGGCGCCGAGCGGCCGGCTTTGCCGCGCGTACCGGGTGCCCCGGCCTGGACCCGGCTGCAAGGCCCCAACCAGTGGCCGGCGGCGCTGCCGGAGATGCGGCCCGTCCTGCTGCGCTGGCAGGACGAGGCGACCGGCGTCCTGGTGCGCCTGTTGCGCGCCTTCGCCCTGGCGCTGGAGCAGGACGAGGACGTATTCCGCCCGATCTACGAAGGCACGCCGCACCAGTTGTTGAAGATCATCCGCTATCCCGGCCGCGACCGGACCGAGGACGACCAGGGCGTCGGCGCGCATAAGGACAGCGGCCTGATCACCCTGCTGCTGCAGGATAGCCAGGGCGGCCTGCAGGTCGAGACCGAGGCCGGCTGGATCGACGCGGCGCCCCTGCCCGGCACCTTCGTGGTCAATATGGGCGAGCTTCTGGAGCTCGCCTCCGACGGCTATCTGCGCGCCACAATCCACCGGGTGATCACGCCGCCCGCGGGCGTCGACCGCGTCTCGGTCGCATTCTTCATGGGCGCGCGGCTCGACGCCACCGTGCCACAGCTCGCCCTGCCGCCGCATCTGGCCGCCGAGGCCCGCGGCCCGGCCCGCGACCCGGACAACCCGCTGTTCTACGCGGTCGGGCAGAACTACCTCAAAGGCCGGCTCCGGTCGCACCCCGACGTGGCGCACCGCCACTATGCCGACCTCGTGCCGTCCGACCTGCCCGCCGTCGCATCGTCGGGCTATTAGCGCGGTTTGAGCTCAGGTGGAATCAACCCTTTGTTGTCATCCGGCCAAGCGGGGCGAAGCCACGCGCGAGCCGGGATCCAGTAAAACTGCGCGTTCCGCGAGCACGATCTGAAGCCGGTGTTTACTGGATCCCTGCTTCCGCGGGCGGAGGCGGCCAAGGCTCCGGGGCCGGCGCAAAGCGCCGGTTCCGGACGGCCGCTGGAGGGATGACATCCGGGTTTATGGCGGTTCAACCCGGTTGCGCCACCAGCATAGCGCGCCGGCCGGGCGCTATTGCGCGAAGCTGCGGCGCAGCCGCGCCATGCCGCCGATCCAGCGGTCGTAGTCGTCCACCTTGCGCTGGAGGTAGGTGCGCACCTGCGGGTGCGACAGGATCATGAAGGTCTCGCGGTCGAGGCCGTCGACCACGATCGCCGCCGCCTCGGCCGGCGTCATCACCCCGTCGGCCGCCACCGGCCCCAGATTGATGCCCTTGGTCATCGCCGTATCGATCACCTGCGGGCAGAACACCGAGACGCGGACGCCGTGGTCGCGATGCGCGATCGCGAGGTTCTCGGCAAAGCCCTGGGCGGCGTGCTTGGTCGCGGAATAGACCGCGCTGCCGATCTGGGTCAGGAGTCCGGCCGCCGAGACGGTGTTGAGGAAATAGCCGGAACCGCGCGCGATCATGCCCGGCAACAGGGCGCGGGCGGCATAGACATGCGCCATTACGTTGACCTGCCATTCCAGCGTCCACAATTCGTTGGACGCGGACGCGGCGTTGTTGAAGTCGGCGTCCATGCGGCCGATGCCGGCATTGGAGCAGAACAGGTCGATCGGGCCGAAGCGCGCCTCGGTATCGCGCACCACGCGGACGACGTCTTCCTCGCGGCCGACATCGGCCGCCATCGCGGTGCCGCTGATGGCGTCGGCCACCGCCTTGGCGCCGCTTTCATTCTTGTCGACGACGACGACCGCCTTGGCGCCTTCCTGCTGAAAGCGTTCGCAGAACCCGCGGCCGATGCCGCTCGCGCCGCCGGTGACGACGATGACCTTGTCGCGCAGCTTCATGGTGCTTCCTCCCATCTAGTGTCCCGATTCTGAAATTCGCACAAGCGCGATATCGCAGTAAGGCGAACTTCGAAATCACGACACTCGTCCGGTCCGGCCTACACCGGGCGGCGGAAGGAGACAAGAAGATCGCGTCCGGGCGCGAAGCGGCGCGCCGCTTGTGGGCGACCGGAGGGACGGGATCAGCCGCCCAGGCCCAGCGCCTGCCGGATCGCCGGATCGACGGAGCGCGGCATGGGCTGGGCCGCGACCCGCCACTTGGCGATGACACGCTCCGCAAAGTCGGGAAGGTCGTTCGGGTTGTCCAGAAACCCGGCGATCAGGAGATCGACCCCGGCCGATTCCAGTTCGGCGATCCGATCGGCGACCCGTTCCTCGGCCCCGATCAGGCCGGACTTCAGCCACCCTTCCGTGCCTTCGGGCGCATTGAGGCCGTCATCGGCGCCCCTCGCGGCGTCCGGCCGGTCAACGCCGAACCAACCGCGGCTCGGCCGCCCCGCCCCGTCCCGGCGATGCAGCGCATCGCGCAGATCCGCATGTGCGGACCGATCGCTTGACCGCATGACCACGAGCCCGCTGAGCGCGAACCGGATGGCACGCGGGTCGCGGCCGGCCCGTTCGGCGGCTTCGCGCACCTGCCCGATCCGCGCGGAGACGACCTCCGGCCGCTGACCGTCGATGACGTACCAGTCGGCAACGCTGCCCGCCAGCTCGCGGGCGCCCTGGGCGTTGCCGTTCTGGAAGATTGACAGGCCACCGCCGATCGGACACGAGA
>JBDZUN010000170.1:0-7274 GCA_040255145.1 Hyphomicrobiales bacterium
TCGTGTTGGACGGACTCTAGCTATCCGTGGAGGAGTTTCAGGGGAGCACGTCAACCCGGATTTCGCGTCGGCTTACGCGATGGCGGCGTGGTGCCATTTTTGGCGCAAGGTCAACGGCTGGATGACCGATCGCCGACAGGAGATGGCGGAGGGCATCCGCCTGGCCCGCCGGGCCGTCGAACTCGGCCAGGAAGACGCGGTCGCGCTCACCAGAGGCGGCCACGCACTCGCACATTTCGAGGGCGACCTCGATCATGGAATCGCGTTGGTCGATAGGGCGCTTGCACTCGATCCGAACCTGGCTGCCGCCTGGTTCCTGGGTGGCTTCCTGAGAACCGAGCACGGCGACCCGGACAATGCCATCGCCTATTTCACGCACGCCATGCGGTTCAGCCCGCTGGACCCGGAGATGTTCCGGATGCAGGCCGGAATGGCGCTGGCGCATCTGTTCGCAGGGCGCTTCGACGCCGCGTCGTCATGGGCGGAAAAGGCATACAGGGATTTGCCGAGCTTCCTGATGGTTGTGGGCATTATCGCGGCAAGCCATGCGCTCGCAGGCCGAACAGCCGAAGCGCACCGGGCAATGAACCACCTGCGTCAACTCGATCCCACGCTCCGCGTCTCCAACCTTACGGACTGGCTCCCGCTTCAACGGCCGGAAGATATTGCAACGCTCACGGACGGCCTGCGGCGGGCAGGTCTGCCGGAATGACGTTCAAATACCGGACGATGGCGGCGACGGCGCCATGTCCACGCGCCACCGGACTCGCTGCATATCGCGACGAAGGGCCTCGCGGCGAGGGCGCCCGAGCCTATGCGAGGAAAGCCAAGCGAGCGGAGGCGAGCGCGGGCGCTTGAGGCGCTCGTCGATCGGTTCCGATCAACGAGCCTTGGTATAAGGCCGATTCCGCCGGCGTCAGCCGCCGAGCTCGGTCTGGGCAAGGTGGTCGCGCAGCATCGTGCCCGTATAGTCGTGCCGGAACACCTTGGCCTTCTGCAGCAGCGGGACGACCAGGTCGACGAAGTCGGTGAAGATGCCCGGATAGTAGAGCGGCGTCATCAGGAAGCCGGCGCCGCTGGATTCCTCCCACAATGCGATCAGTTCGTCGGCGACCTGCCGGGGCGAGCCGACCACCGGCAGCATCATGTTGCTTTCCGCATAACGCTGCACCGCTTGGGCCACGGTCATGTCCTGGCTGGTCTCGCCGGCATAACGGCGCAACGTCTCGAAAACGCCCTGGAGGCCCGGCGGCAGCGGCACGTCGTGCACGGACGCGTCCGGATCGAACTTGCTGAAATCAATGCCGGTCTGGCCGGAAATCGCCGCCATCGCGGCGTCCATCCCCATCAGGTCGTAGACCGCCTGCTGCTTCTCGCGCGCTTCCGATTCGGTCCGTCCGACGACCGGTTGGATACCGAACATGCATTTCACGGCGTCGCCCGGGCGGCCGGCCCGCTCCGTACGACTGCGCATGTCGTCGGTGAATTCCCGCATCTGGCCGGCGGTGGCGAGGATGGCGAAGCAGGCCTCCGCCCATTTGGCGCAGAAATCCCGGCCTGCCGGAGACTGCCCCGCCTGGAACAGGACCGGCCGGCCTTGCGGCGATGGCTCGGCGAAAGCGATGCCGGAGCAGTTGTAATAGGTTCCCTCGTGCTCGACCGGATGGATCTTGTCGGTATCGATATAGCGGCCCGCTTCACGGTCGTGCAGGACGGCGTCCGGCTCCCAGCTCGCCCACAGCTTGGTCATCAGCTCCATATATTCGTCGGCGGCGACATAGCGCTCGTCATGCGGCCGCAACGGGATGCCGAAGGCGCGCGCCTCGTTCAGGCCGAACGACGTGACGATGTTCCAGCCGAACCGCCCTCCGGTCAGGTGGTCGAGCGTCGCCATCTTCCGCACCGCCATATACGGATGGTAGTAGGTCGTCGACAGCGTGCCGCACAGGCCGAGCCGATCCGTCACCGCGGCCAACATGGGCAGCAGGACCAGCGGGTCGTGCACCGGCGCCATGACCGCATTCTCGAGCGTGGGCTGCCAATCACCCTTGTAGGCGTTGAACGCCGCCAGGTGATCGGCGAAGAACATGGCGTCGAACTTGCCGCGCTCCAGCTCCCGCGCCATGTGCTGCCACACGGCCGGCTTGCTCCACTCGAACCCCTTCGGCGTCGTCTGCGGGTAACGCCACTCGCCGAACGAATGCTGATTCGGACAGAACAGCGTGAACGTCATCAGGTGCATCAGACCGCGCGGCTGCGCCATGGTGTCCTTCCCTGCATCGTCTGTATCCGTGCGTTCCGTGTACAACGGCCGGGCGGTCAAAGCGGGTCGGCATAGACCAGGGCGGCGGCGAGCACGACGGTCTCCGGACCCTTGTTGACCCAGGCGTGGTTGGTGCCGCGCTGGATCACGGTGTCGTAAGGCCCGAGCTCGACATCGCCTTCGTCCAGCATGAGGGTGAGGCGGCCCGACAGGATCACGATGTAGTCGATCGAAGCGGTCCGGTGCATCTGCGGATGGCGGCTGGTGTCGAATTGCGAATGGGTGCCCTGGATGTCCTGGAACAGGGCGGCCGCGGCCTTCGCCGCCTGCTCCGGCGTGTCACCGGCATTCGGCTCGAATTCGGCGACGCGGAAGATGGTGCCATTGCGCGGCGGTTCGAGCTGAAGGTCGCGGTCGCCGTCATCGGCGTTGCCGGCATTGCTGCCGGGCATCCGGTCGGTGACCCACAGGTCGGTTATGCGGAGCTGGTCGGTGCCGCCCACCCGGCCGCCCGGCCCGTCGAAGATGACGCGGGACTTGCCCTCCGGCGTATGGCCGGTGACGACGCGGCGGAATTTTTTCGGCATGTTTCTCCTCCCTCGTTCGATATATTTTGCGATCGCTCGCGCGCCTAAGGCTTCGGCGTGGACGCTGGGCCAACGGTCACGGCGATATAGGTACAGTCCTCATCGTAGCGGTTTTCCCAGGCGTGCGGCACGCCCGCCATGACCAGCAGGTCGCCGGCTTTCAGCGTCTTACGCTTATTGCCCGGCAGGACGATGTCGATCTTGCCCGAGACGATGAACTCATAGTCGATCGTGTCGGTCCGATGCATCGCGGCATCCTCCCGGTCGACATCGGTCGATTCATGCAGGAGGTCGGACACGTCCAGCTTGCCCGCCGACCGGGCCGGGTGACGGACGACGCCGAAGGTCGACCCGTTCAGACCGGCAACCTTGATCCCGGTGGGCGTGCCGCCGATGTTGTCGAACAGCGACAATCCGCCGTCGACGTTCCAGAACCAGGCAAGCTCAATCGTGCCCGGAATGTTCATTTCTGCGGGCGACCCCGCCTCGATGAAGTCCGGCGCGCCGTCGGTGTCCGGGCCGGCGACAACGACCCTGAATTCGTCGGTTAAAGCCATCGTATCCTCCCCCTCAGGTTTCGAAGCATTCGCTTCTTTCGTAGATCGGCCCCGGCCGAACGGGCAGCCGGCCAGCGGGACGAGTTGATCAGCCTGGTGCGCCGACCCGGATTGCCCCACATCCTGCTTCGTCGTCGAAGCCGCCTAGAGTCCAAGCTCGGTCAGGCCGGGATGGTCCGCCGGCCGCGGCCCGAGCGGCCAGTGGAATTTCCGTTCCGCCTCGCCGATCGGCACATCGTTGATCGACGCCTCGCGCCGGTACATGAGGCCGGCTGCGTTGAACGCCCATTGCTCGTTTCCATAGGACCGGAACCACTGGGCGGAATCGTCGTGCCATTCGTAAGCGAACCGCACCGCGATGCGGTCCTCGTGGAACGCCCAGACCTCCTTGATCAACCGATAGTCGCGCTCCCTGGCCCATTTGCGGCCCAGGAATGCGACGATCGCCTCACGCCCCGCCAGGAACTCGGCGCGGTTCCGCCAGCGGCTGTCGGCGGTATAGGCGAGCGACACCCGCACCGGATCGCGGCCGTTCCAGGCGTCTTCGGCCACGCGGGTCTTCTGCGCGGCGGTTTCCGCCGTGAACGGCGGCAGAGGGGGACGTGTCTCGGTCATGGGGTTGCTGGTCATCGGGTTACCCCTTGCAGGATCGTAAGGTCCGAGGGCCGCTGGCGGCAGCCCCGCGCCTCGCCGGAATTCCGGGCTTCGGTCGCCGGCGGATGGACAGCACGCGACATCCCGCCGCGCCCCTTGTCGGCCGAAACCGAACATGCCTCCATGACGGGTGCGATCGGCCTCCGGCACCAGGGGCAGGCGTGCATTCTGAGGGAACGATCATTAGATAGTGCAACAGAGGGCCCAATAAGGGCATCATACGCTTAGCCGGCTGCCGGGGGCGTGCCGCATGCGAGCCCGGTCGGCCCCAGAGATGCGCGACCGGCCGCGGTTAGAATCCGTCGGCCGCATGCAGTTTTCCGAGGAGAGAAGCGAATGGATCAGAAGACGATGAACGCGCCCCAGACGACCCCCGATTACGAAGTCATCATCATTGGTGCGGGCGTCGCCGGCATCTATCAGCTCTATCGCCTGCAGGAGCGCGGTATCAAGGCGCGGCTGGTCGAGGCCGCCGCCGGCCTGGGCGGCACCTGGTACCACAACCGCTATCCCGGCTGCCGCTTCGATTCGGAAAGCTACACCTACGGTTTCTCGTTCTCGAAGGAGCTGCTGGACGAATGGCACTGGAAGGAGCGGTTTTCCGGCCAGCCGGAGAACCTGCGCTACCTGAACCACGTCGCCGACAAGTTCGATCTGCGCAAGCACATGGAATTCAACCGCAAGGTCGAGACGGCGTCCTTCGACGAGGCCAACGACATGTGGCGGCTGTCCTTCGCCGATGGCGACGAGATGACCGGCCGCTTCCTGGTCACGGGCCTCGGCCTGCTGTCGGCGCCGACCCTGCCGCGCCTGCCCGGCATGGAAGACTTCAAGGGTCCGTCCTTCCACACCTATTACTGGCCGCACGAGCCGGTCGAGCTCAAGGGTAAGCGGGTCGCGGTCATCGGCACCGGCGCTACGGGCGTCCAGGTCATTTCCGACATCGCCGACAAGGTCGGCGAGCTGACGGTGTTCCAGCGCCGGCCCAACTGGTGCGCGCCGCTGAACAACGGCCCGATCTCCGAGCAGGAGATGAACGAGATCCGTGCGCGCTACGACCAGATCTTCGAGACCTGCCTGCAGACCCCCGGCGGCTTCGAGCACGAGCCCGACCGCCGCGGCTTCTACGAGGTTTCGGCGGAAGAACGGCGCAAGCTGTGGGACGACCTGTATGAAAAGCCGGGCTTCGGCATCTGGCTCAGCAATTTCCGCGAAATCTTCACGGACGAGGCGGCCAATGCCGAATTCTCCGATTACATCGCCGACCGTATCCGCGGCCGGGTCAAGGACCCGAAGGTCGCCGAGAAGCTGATCCCCCGGGACCACGGCTTCGGCATGCAGCGCGTGCCGCTCGAGACCCGGTACTACGAGGCCTATAACCGCGACAACGTGCACCTGGTCGACATCTCGGAAACCCCGATCGAGCGGATCACCGCGAAAGGCGTCAAGACGACGGAGAAGGAATACGAATTCGACATCATCGTCTACGCCACCGGCTTCGATGCGATCACGGGGGCGTTCGACCGCATCGACATCCGCGGCGTCGACGGCGAAAAGCTGCGCGACAAGTGGCGCGACGGCCCCTCCACGCTGTTCGGCATGATGGTGCATGGCTTCCCGAACTTCATCACCGTCGCCGGACCGCAGAGCGGGTCGTCGTCGACCAACTTCCCGCGCAGCATCGAGATCGCGGTGGACTGGGTGACCGGCCTGCTCGACTACGCCTGGGACCATGGCTACACGCGACTGGAGGCCACGCAGGAGGCGGAGGAGCGCTGGACCGGCCACGTCGCCAAGATGTATCAGATGATGTTGATGCGCAAAGGCAAGGGCTGGTTCACCGGCTACAACTCGAACGTCGAGGGCCACGAAGCCGGCAAGATCCGCTACTTCGTCTACAATGGCGGCGCGCCGAAATACCGCGCGACCCTGTTGCAAGCCGCCGCCGACGGCTACAAGGGCATCGCCTTCGACACGCAGGATCGGCAGGAGGACGCGCGGCCCCTGGTCGCCAGCGTCGGCTAACGACACCTTTCGCTTGGGCGGTGGGGCGATTGAGCCTCCGCCGCCCCCGCTCCCGCACGGCGGCGTCCCGTTACGGCAAGGGGACGGCCGCCGGATGCGCCGGCGCGGGCACATGTGACCGCCCCTCGGCCAGGAAATTCTTGGACAGGGCGTGGTAGACGCCCTCGGCGCAGATGAGCCGCGATGCCGCATAGGCGATCAGCGCCGCGGTCATCAGCGGAAACACCATCGCGTGGTCGTTGGTCATCTCGGTCACGATCACGAACGCGGTGATCGGCGCCTGCACGACCCCGGCGAAATACGACACCATCCCAAGCAGCAGCAGCGCGCCCAGGGGCACGCCGGGAAACAGGGTGGAGACGTTCAGCCCGATCCCCGCGCCAACCGCGAGCGAGGGCGAGAAGATGCCGCCCGGAATGCCGCTGATCGAGGCGAGCGTGGTCCCCGCCATCTTGAGCAGCCCGAAGGATTGCGGCAATGGGATGCCGTCGTTCAGCAACCCCCGCACCTGCGTGTAGCCAGTACCGGCAATCGTGTTGGCCGAGGCGAGATCGCAGACCGCCGCGATCAGGCCGCACAGCATGGCGAACACGATCGGGCGTCGTTTGATCGCGCGCCCGACCGCCCCCGGCAGCCCGTTGCCGAATGCGATCAGGATGCGGCTGAAGACACCGCCAAGCAGCCCGCCGGCCACCCCGCAGACCGGAACCGCCAGCCAGCCGGTCGGGCTCGACAGCGTCGCCGAGGTCGAGCCGAAATAGGTGTAGTTGCCGACCAGGGCGAGCGAGGTCAGGCCGGCGGCGATGATGGCGCCGATGATCAGGCCGCTGGCCCGCACCTCGAACGAGCGGCTCATCTCCTCGATTCCGAACACGATGCCGGCGAGGGGCGCGTTGAAGGCAGCCGCGACGCCGGCGGACGCGCCCGCCAGGATCAGGCCGGCCTGGCGGCGCGGGCTCAGGCTGCCGATCGCGAACATGATCGAGGCGCCGACCTGCACCGTCGGCCCCTCGCGCCCGACCGAGGCGCCACAGAGCAGGCCGAGCGAGGTCAGCAGCACCTTGCCCACCGCGATCCGGACCGACACAAGCCGCCCGCGCGCGCCCTGATCCTCCAGTGCGCGGGCGGCGATCGCCTGGGGGATGCCGCTGCCCTGGGAATTGGGGAAGAAGCGCCGGGTCAGGTAGG
>JBDZUN010000171.1:0-7272 GCA_040255145.1 Hyphomicrobiales bacterium
TAAGCTCAAACCGGAAGCTTCTTTCCTGCTTTCGGCAGGACGTCTTTCCCGTCATTGCGAGCGGAGCGAAGCAATCCACCTTCGCTGAATCCCAGCCTGGATTGCTTCGTCGCTGACGCTCCTCGCAATGACGGGAAGGCGTCGGGTGGGCGGCGGGTCAGGCTAGCGCCTTGGCCATCTCGCGCAGCTTGAACTTCTGGATTTTGCCGGTCGAGGTCTTGGGCAGGTCGAGGAACGCGACGTGCCGCGGGCACTTGTAGTGGGCGAGGTTGTCGCGGCAGAAGGCGATGATGTCGGCTTCCGTCACCGGTCCCGCGCCGGCTTTCAGTCCGATGAAGGCACATGGCGTCTCGCCCCACTTCTCGTCCGGCCGGGCGACGACGGCGGCTTCGGCCACCGCCGGATGGCGGTACAGTACGTCCTCGACCTCGATGGATGAGATGTTCTCGCCGCCCGAGATGATGATGTCCTTCGATCGGTCACGAAGCTGGATGTAGCCGTCGGGGTGGCGGACGCCGAGGTCGCCGGAATGGAACCAGCCGTCGGCGAAGGCCTCGTCGGTCGCGGCCGGGTTCTTGAGATAGCCCTTCATCACGATGTTGCCGCGGAACATGACCTCGCCCATGGCCTCGCCGTCCCAGGGCAGTTCGGCCATCGTCTCCGGATCGCGCACCGACAGATCTTCCAAGGTCGGATAGCGGATGCCCTGGCGCGCCTTGATCGCGGCGCGTTTCTCCGGCGGCAGGTCGTCCCACTCGCTGTGCCACTCATTGACCACCGCCGGTCCGTAAGTCTCGGTCAGGCCGTAGACGTGCGTGATCCGGAAGCCCTGATCCTCCATGCGCGCGATCACGCTGGCCGGCGGCGGCGCGGCGGCGGTCATGAACGCGACCGGATGGGGTAGGGGCTTGCGATCCGCTTCGCTCGCGTTGATCAGCATGCCCATGACAATCGGCGCGCCGCACAGATGGGTGACGCCGTGTTCGGCGATGGCCTCGTAGATCGCGCCGGCGTCGAGCCGGCGCAGGCAGACATGGATGCCGGCCATCAGGCAGACGGTCCAGGTGAAGCACCAGCCGTTGCAATGGAACATCGGCAGCGTCCACAGATAGACCGGGTGCTTCTGCATGCCGAAGCTGAGGACGTTGCCGACCGCGGTGAGATAGGCACCGCGATGGTGATAGACGACACCCTTCGGGTTGCCGGTGGTGCCAGAGGTGTAGTTCAGGCTGATCGCGTCCCACTCATCCCCCGGCGGCGCCCAGACCCAGTCAGGGTCGCCGGACTCGAGCAGGTGTTCGTATTCGATGTCGCCGATCCGGTCACCTTCCGTCGCCAGCGCGTCGTCGAGGTCGACGACCAGCGGCCGCGCGGCGCAGCGCGACAGCACCTCCTTCGCCAAGCCAGAAAATTCCCGGTCGACGATCAGCACCTTGGTCTCGGCATGATCGAGCATGAAGGCGAGCGTCGGCGCGTCCAGCCGGATGTTGAGGGTGTTCAGCACCGCACCGCACATCGGCACGCCGTAATGCGCCTCGACCATTGCCGGCACATTGGGCGCCAGCACCGATACGGTGTCGCCGGGGCCGATGCCGTGCCGGGCGAGGGCCGAACCAAGCCGACGGCAGCGCGCATAAAGCGTGGCGTAGTCGTAGTGCCGGGCGCCGTAGATGACGGCGGTCCGGTCCGGGAATGCCATCGCGGCGCGTGACAGGAAATTCAGCGGCGACAGCGGCTGGTGGTTGGCGGCGTTCTGGTCCAGGTGGCTGCGATACGGGTCGGCGGCGCCCTGCGGCATCTACGATCCTCCTTGCCCCGCGCCCATCTGGCCGTCAGCCTGGTGCCGACAGGCGGCGCGTGTCCTTGTTGAGATACATGGAGCGATCGGCTTCGGCCAGGGCCTGATCGGCGTCCGTGTCGGCCCGGAACACATAGACGCCGTAGCTGGCGGCCAGCGGGATCCCCTGGTCGTGCCAGACCAGCGGCCGCGCCGCGATCGCGCCGCGCAGGGCCTCGGCCTTGCCCCGCGCAATCTCTTCCGTCGCCTGGGCCAGCACCACGCCGAATTCGTCGCCGCCCAGCCGCCCGACAATATCGGAGGCGCGGGTCTGCTCGACCAGCAGCTTGGCGATGTGGATCAGTGCCGCGTCGCCGACATGGTGGCCGAAATTGTCGTTGATCGCCTTGAACGCGTTCAGATCGAAATAGATCAGGCTGGCCGGCGCGCCGTACCGCCGCGAATAGGCCACCATGCGCCCCAGTTCGCGCACAAATGCGCGCCGGTTCAGGAGCGGCGTCAGCCCGTCGGAGTCGGCCAGCGCCTCGAGCTCCGCCAAGCGGCTGTGCGCGGTCCCCAGCGACCGCTTGAGGTCGTCCACTTCCTGGAGCAATGCGCCGATCGCGTCGCGGACCTTCTCGGTCAGCTCCGCTTCGGGGATGCCGAAGACGGTCGCGGTGTCGGTGATGCTGCGGTCGCTGCCAGCGTCCGGCGGTAGCGGCCGGTGCCCGGCCGCCGCGCGATAGGCCCCGACGGCGCGGTTCTGTTCAACTTTCATGCGCTGCCCCCGCCTTCAACGCACGCGCGATGAAGCACCCCATCGGGTTAGCATCTTTGACGGCCGGACAGAAGGCGTTTCGCCGGATTGCCGCCCGAATTCGACGCTCGCCGACGACCAGGCGTTGAGGACGCAGGCGGCCGGCGCCTAATGCGTGATGATGCCGTTGGACCCGTCGAGCAGGACGACGGTGGGGGCGTAGTTGCGGCCCTCTTCTTCCGGGATCTGGCGATAGGCGCAGATGATGACCTTGTCCTTCGGCTGCGCCCGGCGCGCCGCGGCGCCGTTGATGCCGATTTCCCGGCTGCCGCGTGGCGATTCGATGACGTAGGTGGTGAACCGTTCGCCATTATTGATGTTCAGGACGTCGACCTGCTCGTAGGGCAGGATGCCGGCCTGATCCATCAAATCGCGGTCGATCGAGATCGAGCCTTCATAGTCGAGCTCGGTGCGCGTGACGGTGGCGCGGTGGAGCTTCGCCTTCAACATCGTCAGGAACATGAACAGAACCTCCAGCCGGGGACTAAGCCTCGGTTGCGATCAAATGTTGCCCCGCAGAAGACGCACCGTTGTAGCCAAATCAAGCATTCTTGTCGATACAAAGTGACGGTTCTTTTGCGTATGCGAGATATGGGGTGCCCGCATGGCGGCGTGAAGCGGCGGCGCCGGGTCGATGCCCGGCTGCGGCGGCAGGCAGGGTCAGCGGCGCTGTGCCCGCAACCGGGCGCGACGGGCAAGTTCCCGCGCCGCGTCGCGGCACCGGGTGCGCGCCACATCGTCCTGGTTGGCGTAGCAACTCTGCGTGGTCTGTTGCAGCTTGGCGTCGCTGAAAGACGCCTTGACCGGCATCGGTCCTGTCATCGCCGTGACATAGGCGGCGTCGAAGACGCGCGAGCGCAGCACCGGGAAATCGACGATCTTGCCGCCTACGCCGACCGAGGTGCTGTCCTCATCGTCCTTTCCGGCACGGTCGAGTTGCCGCGCCAGGCCGTCCGCTTCGGCGTCGGTCGGCTTATGCCCGGCCACGCCGGCGGCCTGTGCGATCGCGGCATATTCCCAGGTGTAGTAGTCGCGGGCATAGCCTTCGCGCACGCTGCGCACCAGCGCCGTCAGGCATTCCTCACCCAGCGGCAGGTCGTCGGCGTTCGGCGGTGCCTTGCGGGTTCCCTCGGCGCATGAGGCGCGGATGTCGTTGACGGGCTGGATCGGGAGTTGATCGTTGATCTCCGCGCGCTCGGCGGCCTGCTGACCGGTGTCGGCCAATACCTGGTCCCCGGCTGCGTTCGCTGAGGCCGTGCCGCTCGCCAGCGCGATCAGCAGCGCGCAGGCGCCCGTTGCGGCGATCGGCCGCGCCGCGATGCGCGCCTTCATTCGCCCGGCACGAGCGGCCGCGCGAGTTCGGCCGGCCGCGGACCGGCGCGCTTGCGCGGCGCGGCGTTGACCACCGGCGCGAGCGGCAGTGTATCGAACGATGCTTCGACCTGCGCCGCCGGCGGCGCGCTATAGGTGGTGGTGCGCTGGCGCGGCACGCGGCCGGCGCCCCGGATCAGGGCCTCCATCTCCCGCGGCGGCAATTCCTCGCCATGCGCGGCGCCGGCGGCACGGGTGATCGATTCGTTCATCAGCGTGCCGCCCATGTCGTTGGCGCCGGCCTTGAGGCACGCGGTCACGCCGGCCGGGCCCATCTTGACCCATGAGGTCTGGATGTTGTGGAAATGCGGGTGGAGCGCGAGCCGCGCCACCGCGTGCATCAGCACTGCCTCGCGGAAGGTCGGGCCGCGCCGCGCCCGGCCCTTCAGGAAGATCGGCGCCTCCATGCCGACGAAGGGCAGCGGCACGAATTCGGTGAAGCCGCCGGTGCGCTTTTGCAGGGTGCGCAGGCGCAGCAGGTGGCGCGCCCAGTGCACCGGCCGCTCGACATGGCCGTACATGATGGTCGCGGTAGTGCGGAAGCCGACCGAATGGGCCGCCTCCATTACTTCGAACCATTGCGCGGTGTTGATCTTATCCGGACAAATGATCCGGCGCACTTCGTCGTCGAGAATTTCGGCGGCCGTGCCCGGCAGGGTGCCGAGGCCGGCATCTTTCAGCTGGCGTAGGAACTCGCGCAACGGCAAGTCCAGAGTCTTGGCGCCCTGCCAGACCTCGAGCGGGGAGAAGGCGTGGATGTGCATCCCCGGCACGGCGTCTTTCACGATCCGGCAAATTTCGAGGTAGGTCGCGCCGGTATAGTCGGGATGGATGCCGCCCTGCATGCACACTTCGACGCCGCCGCGCTGCCATGCCTCCTCGGTCCGGCGGGCGATCTCGTCGTCCGTGATGTCGTAGGGTCGCCCGCGCAATTGCTCGGACAATTTACCCTTGGAGAACGCACAGAACTGGCAGCGGAAATAGCAGACGTTGGTGTAGTTGATGTTGCGGTTGACGACATAGGTGACGGTGTCGCCGTTGACCGTCCGGCGTAGCGCGTCGGCCGCCGCGCAGACCTTGGCGAAATCCTCGCCGCGCGCGGCGAACAGACCCACGATGTCCACCTCGTCCAGATCCTCGCCCGCCTGCGCCCGCCTCAGGATCGCGTCGAGCGGGTTGTGCTGCCCCGGGCCAGTCGGCGCACGGATCGTATCGTGACGGTCGATCAGGGACAGGATTTCGGCGGGCGGCTCGATCTGCGCGCCCGGGCCCCATTCGTCCGCATGCGCAAAGCCTTCCGTATCGGCCATGCGCAGCACCGCGCTACGCAAGCCGGGATCGACCCAGCGCTCCGTATCCTGAACATAGGAAGGATAGACTGTCAGCCGCTCGACCAGCACCTTGCCGGCCGCCTCGGTATCGCGCCGAAGCGCGGCGAGGTGCGGCCACGGCGCTTCCGGGTTGACGAAGTCCGGTGTCACGGGCGACACGCCGCCCCAGTCGTTGATGCCCGCCCTGACCAACGGCTTGAGCGCGCCGGGGCTCAGGTTCGGCGGCACCTGGATGTTCATCGCGGCGCCGAACAGGACGCGCGTGACCGCCAGCGTCCACAGCAATTCGTCGAGCGACGGTTCCGGCGCGTTCGCCATCCTCGTGTCCGGCTTGGCGCGGAAGTTCTGGACGATGATCTCCTGGATATGGCCGTAGCGGTCGTGCAGGTCGCGGATCGCGAGCAGCGATTCGATGCGCTCCGCCCGCGTCTCGCCGATGCCGATCAGGATGCCGGTGGTGAACGGCACCGCCGCCTCGCCGGCCAGCCGCATCGCTTCCAGGCGCATTGCGGGCTTCTTGTCGGGCGAACCCCAGTGCGGCCCGCCCTTTTCGCCCAGGCGGTCGGCCGCGCTTTCCAGCATCAGGCCCATCGACGGCGCGACGGGGCGCAAGGCGGCGAAGTCTTCGGCGTCCATCACGCCGGGATTGAGGTGTGGCAGAAGGCCGGTTTCGCTGAGCACCCGCTCGGCCATCGCGCGCAGGTAGGCGAGGGTGGTGGGAAAGCCCAGCCGCTCCAGCGCCTCGCGCGCCGCGCGATAGCGCAGCTCCGGCTTGTCGCCCAGGGTGAACAAGGCCTCCTTGCAGCCGGCCTCGGCGCCCCGCCGCGCGATCTCAAGCACCGCGTCGGGTTCGAGATAGGCGGGCTCGCCCCGGCGCGGCGGCGTCGCGAACGTGCAGTAGTGGCAGACGTCGCGGCACAGGTGCGTGAGCGGGATGAACACCTTGCGCGAATAGGACAGGTTGGCGCCGTGGCCGCGGTCGCGCAACGTGGCGGCCGCCGCCGTCAGGTCGGTCAGGTCGGTACACTCGGCCAGGGCCAGTGCCTCGGCACGGTCGGGTCGCCGGCCCGCCAGAGCGGCTTCGAGGATCGCGTGGTACGCCAACTCACACCACCTTTCTGACGGCATCGTGCCGGGGACCGCCGGTCGGCGCCATGTCCTGCCCGGCGAGGAGACGATAGGCCGCGCCGGTGCCGGCGCGGTCCATGAACAGGGCCAGGTCCTCCGGCACGTCGATGTCGAGGGCGAGGCCCGGTAAATCAAGAGAGACCGGCTCGTGCCCCGCCGTGCGAGCGGCCTTCCGGTGCGCCGTAAAGCTGCCCGGCCCGTAATGGAAGGCCATCGTATCCGGCGGCGCGCACAAAAGCGCGTTGGTGCCGTCGCCGCGGCGGTCGGCAGCCAGCACCACCGCGTGCCCGGCCGCATGCGCTGCGATCAGCGCTTCGATCTCGTCGGCCGTTGCGAGCGGCGCGTCACCATGGACCACCAGCATTGCGGGGACGCCTTCCGCCGCCAGGGTCGTCGCGGCGTATGCGACCGCCGCGTTCAGCCCGCGGCCGGGATCATCGAGCAGGCGCGCGCCGTGGCGCATCGCCAATACCCGCGCCGCCGGATCGGACGAGACCACCAGGATTCCGGCGAGACCACGGGCCGCCGTCAGCGCCGCCAGCACGTCGTCGAGCATGGCGTCGCACAGAAGTCGTCTCTGTTCGGGGCCGAGCAGGCCGGAAAGCCGCTGCTTGGCCCGCGCCAATTGCTTCACCGGCACGACCGCCCAGACCATCGCTCTATCCGCGTCGAATTTTGAGGTCACGCCCAAGGTCGCGCACCGTCCGCCCCAGGTCAACCTTGTCCGCGCGCGTGGTCATGATCGTTTGGGCGACGTGGCAGGGCAGGCCGGTCGCGGCGATGGCGGGCGCCTGGGCGGCGTCGACCCGGTCGATGACGAAGCCGTCGAGCAGCCGGCCATAGTGCCC
>JBDZUN010000172.1:0-7261 GCA_040255145.1 Hyphomicrobiales bacterium
CCGCCCGCGCGGAGGTCGAGGGCCTGCGCAGGGTCGCGGCGGAGGCGCGCGGCGCGCGTGACGCGCTGCGGCGGGAGGCCGAGATGCGCGCCCGGCGGAGCGAGATGCTGGATCGCGAGGCGGCGGATTGGCGCAATCGCGTCGCGACCGCCACCGAGCACCTTGAGAGCCTGGGCCAGCGCCAGGGCGCGCTCGCGGCGCAGATCGCCGCCGCCGCCGATGCACCGGACCGGCTCTCCGCGCAGGCCGAGGCCCTGGCCGAGGCGCTGGAACAGGGCGAGACCCGGCGCAAGACGGCCGCCGACGCGCTGGCCGAGGCCGAGAATCGCGCAGCCGAAGCGAACCGCACAGCGCGCGCCGCCGATCAGGCCCTGGCCGAAGCGCGCGAATCCCGCGCCGCCCGGCTGGCCGCCGCCGAGGCCGCCGGCGAAGCCGTGCGCCAGGCCGCCGCCGCGCTGACCGAGAACAGCGGCGTCGGCCCGCGCGAGGCCTTCGAGCGCGCAGGGCTGAGCGAGACCGAGACCCCGCCCCGCCCCGCCGAGGTGCAGGAGCGCGTCGAGCGCCTGCGGCGCGACCGCGACGCGCTCGGCGCCGTCAACCTCCGCGCCGAGGAGGAGATGACGGAGCTGCGCGACCAGCTTGCCGAAATGGAGACGGAGCGCGGCGACCTGGAACAGGCGATCGCGCGCCTGCGCCAGGCGATCTACAGCCTGA
Source organism: Hyphomicrobiales bacterium (assembly GCA_040255145.1). Taxonomy (GTDB): domain Bacteria; phylum Pseudomonadota; class Alphaproteobacteria; order JBDZUN01; family JBDZUN01; genus JBDZUN01. The sequence goes on from JBDZUN010000172.1 coordinate 715, forward strand.
ACCGCGAGGGCCGCAGCCGGCTGCTCGAAGCCTTCGGCCAGGTCAACGACCATTTCGGCCGCCTGTTCGGCACGCTGTTCGAGGGCGGCGAGGCGCGGCTCGCCCTGATCGAATCGGACGACCCGCTGCAGGCGGGGCTGGAAATCACCGCCCGGCCGCCCGGCAAGAAGCCGCAGGTTCTGTCGCTGCTGTCGGGCGGCGAGCAGGCGCTGACCGCGCTGGCGCTGATCTTCGCGGTGTTCCTGACCAATCCGGCGCCGATCTGCGTGCTGGACGAGGTCGACGCGCCGCTCGACGACGCCAATGTCGACCGCTTCTGCCGGTTGGTGCAGGAGATCGCGGGCGAGGCCGCGACGCGCTTCCTGGTCATCACCCACCACGCGCTGACGATGGCGCGGATGGACCGGCTTTACGGCGTCACCATGGCCGAGCAGGGGGTCAGCCAGCTCGTCTCGGTCGACCTCGGCGCCGCCCGCGCGCTGCGCGCAGTGGGTTGATTTTGCAGATGCGAAACCGCGATGCCGCGCGTCGGTTGACACTGAATTGGGCCGCCCCTAATGTGCGCGCCGCCTGCGGAAACGCGGGCAGCGGGGCGGGGTCCGCGTAATGGCCGGCGACACGTTGGACATGGCGCGCAAGCCTGCCGCCGCTGCTGCAAGGCGATGAGCAACGAACCTCCTCCCTCGCATCCATCCCTCGCGGAGCTTGAAGCCAGGCTGCAAAAAGCGCGGCAGGCGGAGCAAGGGACGGCGCGTCGGCGAAAGGACGAGGGCGAGGCGCGATCGAACGCCATCGGCATCGCCTTTCGGCTTTCGGTCGAGCTGGTCTCGGCGGTGGTGGTCGGCGGCGGAATCGGCTGGCTGCTCGACCTGTGGCTCGGGACCAAGCCGTGGTGCCTGCTCAGCTTCTTCGTGCTGGGCATCATCGCGGGAATGATGAACGTGTTTCGCGCCGCCCGGGACTTGAACGCCCGCGCGGCGCGGTTGGCGCAGGATGTGCCGCCGGCTCCGGCGGATGAGGACGATTAAGGGGCGAGAGCCCGTAGGAGAACGGCGTGGCGGCAAGCGGATCAGGTTTCCATGCGGACCCGATGCATCAGTTCGTGGTCCAACAGATATTCCCGATCCACATCGGCGGGCTGGACGCGTCGTTCACCAATGCCGGCCTGTACATGGTCGTGGTCATCGCGCTAGCCACGCTGTTCCTGGGCGTCGCCGCATCGGGCCGCTCCCTGGTGCCGGGGCGCTGGCAGTCGATCGGCGAGCTGTCCTACGAATTCGTCGCGAACATGGTGCGCGACACCGCGGGCACGGAGGGCATGCGCTTCTTCCCCTTCGTGTTCACGCTGTTCATGTTCATCCTGTTCGCCAACGTGATCGGGATGGTCCCCTATACCTTCACGGTGACCAGCCACATCATCATCACCTTCGCGCTGGCGGCCGTGGTGTTCATCGGCGTGACGGTGCTCGGCTTCATCGTGCACGGCGCGAAGTTCCTGAACTTCTTCGTGCCGCACGGCGTGCCCAAGGTGCTGCTGCCGTTCCTCGTGGTGATCGAGCTCATCTCGTATTTCACCCGGCCGATGAGCCTGTCGGTCCGGTTGTTCGCCAACATGATGGCGGGACACACGATGCTGGCCGTGTTCGGCGGCTTCGTCGTCATGCTCGGCCTGCTGGCCGGCTGGCTGCCGCTTCTGTTCTCGGTCGCGCTGATCGGACTGGAGCTCCTGGTCGCCTTCCTGCAAGCCTACGTCTTCGCGATTTTGACCTGCATCTATCTGAACGACGCCCTGAATATGCACTAATGTGCCCGACAGGCGCCTGACGACCCTTCAACCCCCTCGCCTTCCACCGCACGAAAGGACATCGACATGGACGCAGCAGCCGCCAAGCTGATCGGCGCCGGCCTCGCCGCGATCGCGCTCGCCGGCGCGGGCGCCGGCATCGGCATCATCTTCGGCAATTACCTGCAGGGCGCCCTGCGCAACCCGGCTGCGGCCCAGTCGCAGTTCCCGAACCTGCTGCTCGGCTTCGCGCTGGCCGAGGCGACCGGCCTGTTCGGCCTGGTCGTGGCGCTGATCATCCTGTTCGTATTTTGACGGACGGACCGCGCTGAGTTGAGCGGAGCCCGCTGATGGCCGAAGCCCACACCGAGACGGTCGCGCCGAGTGGGGAGTATGGCGGCGCCCACGCCGGCATGCCCCAGTTCAACGTCCTGACCTTCGCGCCGCAATTGGTCTGGCTGACGCTGACCTTCGTACTGCTCTACGTCGTGCTGTCGAAGGCGGTGCTGCCGCGCATCGGCGGCACGCTTGAGGCGCGGCGCAGCCGGATCGCGTCCGACCTCGACGAGGCGACCCGCCTCAAGCGGGAGACGGAAGAGGCGATCGCCGCCTACGACCGGGCCTTGAGCGAAGCACGCGGCCGCGCCCACGCGATTGCCGCGGAGCAGCGGGCCACGCTGATGCGCGAGGTCGAGCAGCGCACCGCCGCGCTTGAGCAGGACCTGGCCCAGCGCGGCGAAGTCGCGGCGGCGCAGATCCGCGAGACCAAGGCGCGCGCGCTCGACAATGTCGAGCAGGTCGCGGTCGAGGCGGCGCAGGCCATCGTGGCCAAGCTGCTGGGCGAGACGCCGGACGCCGAAAGCGCCGGCGCCGCCGTGGCGGCGCGCATGCGCGCCGCGGGCTAGGATACCGAATGTTTGAAGATCACGAATTCTGGGTCGCGACCTCGTTCGTCCTGTTCCTCGCGCTCATGCTGTACCTGCGTGCCCCGGGCAAGATCGGCGCCGCGCTCGACAACCGGGCGAAGCGGATCGGCAAGGAGCTGGAGGAAGCCCGCGCGATCCGCGCCGAGGCCGAGGCGCTGATGGCGAAATATCGCGACACTCGCGCCCAGGCCGAAAAGGACGCCGCCGAGATCGTCGCGCGCGCCAAGGCCGACGCTGAGGCGATGGCCGCCGAGATGCATCGCCAGATCGAGACGCAGATGGCGCGCCGGACCCAGCTCGCGGAAGACAACATCCGCCGGGCCGAAGCCCAGGCGATCCAGGAAGTGCGCACCCGCGCCGCCGATCTGGGCGCCGCCGCGGCGCGCGACCTGATCGTCAAGCAGCTCGATGCGAAGCGCGCCCGCGCGCTGGTCGATCAGGGCATCACGGCGATCGGCGGCAAATTCCACTGAGGCTGTCGCCGAAGCCGCGGTCCGTGGATACGCGCCGGCCTCAGTTGTAATAGACCATCCAAAGGATAAAGAAGGCGATCACGACCAGCGCTATGCCCCAGACCAGCACGTAGCGCGTGACGTGCGGGGTCGCGCCCTGGCGTGCGTCCTGCCCGGTCTTCTCGACCGGACGCTCCTCCGGTCCGCCTGTGGCATTCATGACGTCTCCTTGCGCGGTTGCGGCCAAGCCGCCGCGTTCCCATCCCTAACGGCTTGGCCACCGCCTTCGGTTCGACGCCAAAGGCCGATTCGGCCTATTCGGCGGCTTCCGGCCGGGCCTGCGGCCGCCAGCCCAGCACCGGCCGGCGCGCCGCCTGCGTCTCGTCCAGCCGCCGGCGCGGCGCCAGATACGGCGCGGCGCGGAAGCGTTCGACCCGCCCCTCGCGCGCATCCTGGGCCAGCGCGCGCAGCACCGCGACCAGGCGGTCCAGGCTGTCCTTCGATTCGGTCTCGGTCGGCTCGATCAGCATGGCGCCGTGGACGACCAGCGGGAAATAGATCGTCATCGGGTGATAGCCCTCGTCGATCAGCGCCTTGGCGAAGTCGAGCGTGCTGACGCCCGTATCCTTGAGGAAGCTGTCGTCGATCAGCACCTCGTGCATGCACGGGCCGGGGAATGCCTGCGGCATCCGGTCGGCGACGCGGACGCGCAGGTAATTGGCGTTGAGCACCGCGTCCTCGGCGACCTGGCGCAGCCCGTCGGCGCCGTGGCTCATCATGTAGGTCAGCGCGCGCACGAACATGCCCATCTGGCCGTGGAAGGCGCAGAGACGGCCGAATGCGGCGTCCGCGCCGCCCTCGGTGCGCTCCTCGACCAGGCGGAATTCCTCGCCCGCACGCACCAGCCGCGGCAACGGCGCGAACGGCGCCAGGGCCGCCGAGAACACCACCGGCCCCGACCCCGGCCCGCCGCCGCCGTGGGGCGTCGAGAACGTCTTGTGCAGGTTGATGTGCATGGCGTCGACGCCGAGGTCGCCCGGCCGCACCTTGCCGACGATCGCGTTGAAATTGGCGCCGTCGCAATAGAAGTAGGCGCCGGCGCGATGCACCGCCTCGGCGATCGGCACGATCTCGGTCTCGAACAGGCCGCAGGTGTTCGGGTTGGTCAGCATCAAAGCCGCGACGTCGGGGCCGAGCTTGGCCTCCAGCGCCGCGCGGTCGACCCGGCCGTCCGGGTCGCTCGGCACCGGATCGACGACATAGCCGCACATCGCCGCGGTCGCCGGATTGGTGCCGTGCGCCGAATCCGGCACCAGGACGCGGCGGCGGGCGTCGCCGCGCGCCTCGTGCGCCGCGCGGATCGCCATCAGGCCGCACAGTTCGCCGTGCGCGCCGGCCTTGGGCGACAGCGCCACCGCCGGCATGCCGGTCAGCACCTCCAGCCAGCGGCCGAGCTCCGCCATCAGCGCCAGCGCGCCCTGCACCGTCGCCTGCGGCTGCAGCGGATGGATGTCGGCGAAGCCGGGCAGCCGCGCCGTCTTCTCGTTCAGGCGCGGATTGTGCTTCATCGTGCACGAGCCGAGCGGATAGAGCCCGCCGTCGATCGAATAGTTCTTGCGTGACAGGCGCACGAAATGGCGGAGGGTCTCCGGCTCCGACAGGCCGGGCAGGCCGATCGGCGCCTGCCGTTCCAATCCGCCGAGGCGGGCGCGGTGCGCCGGCGGCTCCGGCAGGTCGACGCCGCAATGGTCGGTCTCGCCCCGGTCGAACAGCAATGCCTCTTCGGCGTCGAGGCCGCGATTGCCGGAATGCGTGACGATGCCAGCCCGATCATCGGCGGCTGCGACGGGCGACGGGGCGGTGTCGCGGCCCTGGCGGTTCATCACGACAGCACCGCGCGCAGCGCGTCGGCATAGGCGACGCGGTCTGCTTCCGTATTGGTCTCGGTGCTGGCGACCAGGATCAGGTCGGCGAGCGCCGGATCGTCGGGATAGAGCCGCGCCGCCGGCACGCCGCCCAGGACGCCGCGTTCGGCCAGCGCGTCGATCACCGCGACGCCGGGCTGGCGGGTGCGGATCGTGAATTCGTTGAAGAAGGCGTCGTTCAACACCTCCACCCCCGGCACCGCCGCCAGCAGGTCGGCGAGCCGCACCCCGGCGGCGTGGTTGAGCCGGGCGAGCCGGCGCAGGCCGACCTCGCCGAGCAGCGCCATGTGGATGGTGAAGCCGAGCGCGCACAGGCCGGAATTGGTGCAGATGTTGCTGGTCGCCTTCTCGCGCCGGATGTGCTGCTCGCGCGCCGACAGGGTCAGCACGAAGCCGCGGCGACCTTCGGCATCGACCGTCTCGCCGCACAGGCGGCCCGGCATCTGGCGCAGGAACTTCTCGCGCGTCGCGAACAGGCCGAGATAGGGTCCGCCGAAATTGAGCGCGTTGCCGAGGCCCTGCCCCTCGCCCGCGACGATGTCGGCGCCCATCGCGCCGGGCGGGTTGAGCGCGCCGAAGGCGACCGGCTCGTTGAACACCGCGACCAGGAGCGCGCCTCGCGCATGCGCCGCCTCCGCCACCGGGCGCAGGTCGCGGATGCGGCCGAACACGTCCGGGTACTGGACGACGACGCAGGCGGTGTCGCCGTCGATCAGGGCTGCCAAGTCCTCCGTACCCAGCGGATCGACCGGCGCCTCGACGATATGCTCGCCGGAAAACGCGGCCATGGTCCGCACCACCGCGCGGTAATGCGGATGCAGCCCGCCGGACAGCACGGTGCGGGCGCGCTTCGTCACCCGGTGCGCCATCAGCACGCCCTCGGCGCAGGCGGTGGAGCCGTCGTAGAGCGAGGCGTTGGCGACCTCCATCCCGGTCAGCAGCGCCACCTGGCTCTGGAACTCGAACAGGTATTGCAGCGTGCCCTGGGAGATTTCCGGCTGATACGGCGTGTAGGAGGTCAGGAACTCCGACCGCTGGACCAGGTGATCGACCGTGGCCGGCACGTGATGGCGATAGGCGCCCGCGCCGCAGAAGAACGGCACGGAGCCGGCCGGCACGTTGCGCGCGGCGAGCCGCGCCATCGCCCGCTCGACCTCCATCTCGCCCTGGTGCGGCGGCAGGTCGGGAAATTCGGCGCGGCGCGCCGCTTCCGGCACGTCGCGGAACAGGTCGTTGATGGCGCCGACGCCGATCGCGTCGAGCATCGCCCGCCGTTCGGGCGCGGTCAGCGGCAGATAGCGCATGTCAGCCTTCGAGCCCGGCGACGAAGGCGCGATAGGCTGCCTCGTCCATCAGGTCGGCGATCTGGCTGGGATCGGCGACCCTGATCTTGAGGAACCAGCCCTGGCCCAGCGCGTCGGCATTGACCTGGGCGGGGTCGTCGGCCAGGCCATCATTGAC
>JBDZUN010000173.1:0-7253 GCA_040255145.1 Hyphomicrobiales bacterium
GTGGCGACCCGGCGGGCGCTCGCCATGTATAACGGCATGGCCCAGGGCGTACGGCAGCTTTCGCGGCTGCTGCTTTCGCCGGAAGAGCTCGTCCGGCTCGACAGCGCCCGTGGGCCGAACGCCGATGACGGCCCGGTCGACATCGTGTTCTACACCGGCTGCAACGTGCTGAAGACGCCGCATATCGCGCTCCATTGCCTCGATGTGCTCGATGCGCTCGGCTTCCGCTACGCTGTCGAAGGCGGGCCCAATGCCTGCTGCGGTATCGTGCACTTCATGGGTGGCGATGCCACGCTGTCCGGACGCCTCGGCTACCACACGATCGAGCGGCTCGCCGCGCGGCGGACGGCCGAGGTGCTGTCGTGGTGCCCGAGTTGCCAGACCCAGATCGGCGAGGGCACCTTACCTTCCTACCAGCGTTCGACCGGGACCAAGCCGTTCGACCTCGTCCCGTTCATCGTGTTCCTGGACCGGCATCTGGCGCGGTTGCGGCCGCTGTTCGCGCATGACGTGAAGCGGTGCGTCGCGATCCACGAGCGGCCCGGCATCGCCGGGGTGATGGAGGCGGCGAAGCGCATCCTGGCGGCGATTCCGGGCGTTGAGCTGATCGAGATCGACGTGCCGCGCGTTGGCCTAATGAGCAACTTCATGTCCGGCCTGCCGGCGTTCAAGCGCGAGCTGCTCAAGACCGAATTCGCCCATGTCGAAGCGTCGCGGGCGGACGCGCTGGCGACCATCTTCCATTCCTGCCACCGCGAAATCTGTCATTTCGACAGCGGCAGGTCATTCGAGATCGTCAACATCATGGACCTGATCGGCGAGGCGATGGGCTTCCGTCACGAGGACGGGTTCAAGCGCCTCAAGGCGATGCGGGACGTGGATTCGATCGTTCTCGACAACCTCGACGTCATCCGTGACCGGGGCCTCGATGTCGATGGCGTGCGCGCCGCCTTCCTTGCCGAGTTCAGTGCGCCGGGGGTCGAGGTCGGCGCCGCGGATGCCGGGTAGGCTTTAGCCCGCGCACGGCGCCCGTCCGGCTCAGTCCTTCAGCTTGAAATAATCCGGCCTCTCGCGCATCCAGTGGTCGCCCCAGAGCTGCTGACCGCCGTCGACCGTCACCGTTTCGCCGGTGACGAACTTGCCGGATGCGCCGGCCAGATAGACGCAGGCCTCGGCGCAGTCCATGGCGTGGCCGGTATGCTTCATCGGGTTGCCAAGGCCCGCGCGCTCCGACACCTCGGTCGGGTAGTTGGCGAAGCCCTCGGTCTCCAGGATGCCCGGGGCGACGCAATTGACCCGGATGTCATAGGGCGCCCATTCGACGGCCACGGTCTTGGACAGGTGCGCGACCGCGGCGCGCGCGGCGCAGGTATGGGCGGCGTCGGGCATGCCGCGCCAGAAATCTGCGACGATGTTGACGATGATTCCGGGCCGGCCCAGGTCGCGCCAGCGCCGCGCCGCGGCCTGCATCATGAACCAGGTGCCGCTCAGGTTGGTGTCGATGACAGCCTTCCAGCCCTTGACCGAGAAGTCGATCGCCTTCTGCGCGAACTGGCCGCCGGCATTGTTGATCAGCACGTCGAGGCCGCCGGTCTTCGCCCACACCGCGTCCATCATCCCGGCGACCATGTCGGGGTCGCGAATGGTGATCGAATGCACGTCGACTTCGACGCCGAAGCTGCGGATCCAGGTCTCGGCGCTGGCCAGCTTGTCGGGGTTGCGCCCGCAGATGACGAGGTTCGCGCCGAGCCGCGCAAACAGGTAGGCGGTCGCCTTGCCGAGGCCGCTGCCCGCGCCCGAAACCAGCACCGTCTTGCCGGCGAACAGGCCGGGCCGGTAGACGGTCGGACAGGTCGCCAGTTCCTCGTCGGTGGCGCCCCAGCGGCCGCCGGTAACGTAGGAGGCGCGGGGGTTGCGGAAATCGGCGCGGTCCTCGGCATGCGTCACGATCATCACCTCTCGGGGCGTCGGCCGGAGGCTGGCCCGACCGCGCATTCTATGCACTACTGTCCCGAAGGACATAGCGGGAGGAAAGGATGGCGGAGATGCGCAAGGGCCGGGTCGAAGGCAAGGTCGCGCTGGTCACCGGCGGCGCCGTCGGCATGGGGCGGGAACACGCCCTGCTGCTGGCCGAGGAAGGCGCCACCCTGGTCGTCAACGACGTCGACGATGAAGGCGGCCGGCGCACGGTGGACGAGATCAACGCCAAGGGCGGGCAGGCGCTTTATCTCGGCTTCGACGTTTCCAGCCGTGCCGCCTGGGACGACGCGGTCTCGCGGGCGATGGACGCGTTCGGCCGGATCGACGTCCTGGTCAACAATGCCGGCATCCTGCTGTTCAAGCCGGTGCATGAGACCAGCGAGGCGGAGCTCGACCGTATCCTCGCAGTCAACGTCAAGGGCGTGTTCTTCGGCATCCAGGCCGTGCTGCCGGCGATGAAGGCGGCCGGCGGTGGCTCGATCATCAATGTTTCGTCGATCTACGGCCTGGTCGGCGCGCCGGGTGCGGCGGCCTACGAAACGTCGAAGGGCGCGGTGCGTCTTCTGAACAAGGCGGCGGCGACCGACTACGCACCGTTCAATATCCGGGTCAACTCGGTCCACCCCGGTGTCATCCGTACACCGATGACCAAGGATATCCTGACCACCGAGGACGCGACCCAGGACATTCTGCGCGGCGCCATCATGCGCCGCCCGGCGGAGCCGAAGGAGGTGTCGTGGGCGGTGCTGTTCCTGGCATCCGACGAATCGAGCTACATGACCGGCTCGGAAATGGTGGTCGACGGTGGCTATTCCGCAACATAGCCGCGGCGTCGCCGTCTCGGGACGCGGATCGGCGGAGGGTGCGGAGAAACGATGAGCCTGAAGGGAAGCTGCCTGTGCGGCGCCGTCCGGTATGAGGTCGACCGGCTCGACACGCCGATCGGCCATTGTCACTGCGCGACCTGCCGCAAGGCGCAGGGAAGCGCCTTCGCGACCACCGCCGGCGTGCTGCGCGAGCATTTTCGCTGGACGGCGGGCGAGGACGTGCTGAGTTCATATGAATCGTCGCCCGGCAAGTTGCGCCGGTTCTGCTCGGTCTGCGGCAGCCATCTGATGGCCGAGCGGCCGGTCCAGCCGCACGTCATCCTGCGCGTCGCCACCCTGGACAATGACCCTGGCGTGCGGCCGGACAGGCACATCTGGACGTCTCATGACCTGCCGTGGCTGACGGATGTCGGCGACGTGCCGCATTTCCCGGAATGGCCGCCGGGCCGTTAGGTCTGGGTGAGAGCGTCAAGCCGACGACAGCGGCGGACTGATGCTCTCCAGCGACCGGCGCTCGGCCGCGACACCGAGGCGCAATTCCAGGATCGCCGCGCCAATCATCAGCGCGCCGGCGCCGGCATAGCCCCAGGCCAGCGCTGTGCGCGATCCGGCGTCGATCAGCGCCGCGAAGCAGATCGGGGCGACCACGCCGCCGATCAGCGTCCCGACGGCATAGAACACCGCGATGGCCATCGCCCGGATTTCGAGCGGGAAGATTTCGCTGACGGTCAGGTAGGCGGCGCTGGCTGCGGCCGACGCGACGAAGAAGATCGTCGTCCAGCACGCCGTCTGCTCCCATGCGCTGAGATATCCGTGTGCGAACAGAATGCCGGTCAACGCCAGCAACCCGCCCGACAGCGCATAGGTCGCGGCGATCATCGGCTTGCGGCCGACCGTGTCAAACAGGTGGCCCAGAACGAACGGCCCGACCGCATTGCCCAGCGCGAAGGCCAGGAGGTACGTGCCGACCCGATCGGCCGCGATCCCGTAGAAACGCTGCAGCACCAGCGCGTAGGTGAAGAACACGGCGTTGTAGAAGAAGGCCTGCGCCGCCATCAGGGCGAGGCCGAGCAAGGAGCGGCGACGGTAGCGGTGCAGCATCGCATCGCGGACTTCGCGCAGCGGCGTATGGCTGCGCACGCGCAGGCGTACCGGCGGCGCGTCCGTCGGGGGCAGGGGGCCGGCCTGCCGCTCTGCCATCGCCTCGACCGAAGCGAGGATCGCGTCGGCCTCGGCGCCGCGGCCGTGGGTCATGAGCCAGCGCGGGCTCTCCGGGATGAAGCGGCGCAGCAGGAGGATGCCAAGCCCGATGACCGCGCCGATACCGAAGGCCAGCCGCCAGCCGAGGTCGGCCGGAAAGCGCGCGGGGTCGAGCAGGAACACGGTCGCACCGGCGCCCAGCGCCGCGCCCAGCCAGTAGGTCGCGTTGATCATCAGGTCGACCCGGCCGCGCAGCCGCGCCGGGATCAGCTCGTCCACCGCCGAATTGATCGCCGCATATTCGCCGCCGATGCCGAGGCCGGTCAGGAACCGGAATAGCGTGAAACTCCAGAAATCGAAGGCGAAAGCGGTCGCGCCGGTGGCTGCGAGGTAGACCGCCAGTGTGATGAAGAACAGCCTCTTCCGGCCGAAGCGATCGGTGGCGTAGCCGAACAGGAGGGCGCCGGCGACCGCGCCGGCCAGGTAGAACGCGGCGCTGAGACCGACGTCAGACGGGCTCAGCCCGAGCGTGGCGGGGTCCGTCAGGGCGGCGCCGACCGTGCCCGCCAGCGTCACCTCCAGCCCGTCGAGCACCCAGGTGACGCCGAGCCCGACGACCACCAGCCAATGCCAGCGAATCCATGGCAGGCGGTCGAGCCGGCCGGGTATGTCGCTCTCGACAATCGCTCCGATGACGGAGGATTGTCTGCGCGACACCTGGATCAAGTCAGACCCAGCCGGTCGGATCTTCCAGCGGCCGGTTGGAGCCGAGCCGCGTCCAGCCCTTGATGATCCGCCATACGTACCAGATGCCGGTGGCGACGATGATCAGGATTCCGATGAAGACCTTCATCAGGATCAGGCCGACGATCACCGCGACGATGCCGATCCAGAACGTGCGGATCTGCCATTGATAATGGGTCTCGAGCCAGGTTCCGGTGACGTCGCGACGCTTCAGGTAGGCGATGATCAGCCCGATGATGCCGGCGATGCCGGTAGCGGCGTTCAGCACATAGAGCGCATAGACCACGTGCGCCATCGTCGTGGTCTCCCCCGGCGGCAGTCCGTACGGCGTCGTGATGCCGACCGGCACCCCCGCCGGCCCGACCGATTGCGCCGACGGCCCGCCCGGCGTGCCGGAAAGGTCGGGGCCCTCCCCGCGCATCTGTTCGGGGCGCGGTGGACCCTCATTCGCCAGGGCCGCGAAGATCGGCCCGAAGACCGGGTGCCGTGCGGCCGACTGCCAATCCCCTTCCTCGCGGTGCCGGATCGGCGTTTCCGCGACGATCCGGCCTTCGGTCACGAAGCTGCGCATCTGCGCCTCGGTATAGGGCCCAAAGGATTCGGCGTCGTGCCGGACCCACCAACCTTCGGCCGGCGGCTCCGTCTCGTCGATCGTCGTCATCGGCGGTTCTCCCCTTGCCCGTCGCGGCGGCAGTCATGATAGGCAGTGGCGCGGTCGAGGGTCCAGGGAAGCGGCATCCCGTCGACCGGACGGGCGGGCGCGCCGCCGGAGGCGCACTTGCGACGCCCGGCTGCCCGGCGCATCCTCGGTTTCAGCAACATTGAGGGAGGATTCGGTGGCGGATTATCGTTTCGCGAAGGTCGAGCAGGAAGGCCGGGTGCTGATCGTGACCATCAACCGGCCGGAGGTGATGAATTCGCTGCATCCGCCAGCGAACCAGGAACTGGAGCAAATCTTCGACAAGTTCGCGGCCGACCCGGAGCTGTGGATCGCGATCATGACCGGGGCCGGCGACCGCGCCTTCTCGGCCGGCAACGACCTGAAGTTCCAGGCGGCAGGCAATGAGGTGAAGACGCCCAAGAGCGGCTTTGCCGGGCTGACTGCGCGCTACGACCTCGACAAGCCCGTGATCGCGGCGGTCAATGGCGTCGCGATGGGTGGCGGCTTCGAGATCGCGCTGGCCTGCGATCTGATCGTCGCGTCCGACAATGCTATCTTCGCGCTGCCCGAGCCGCTGGTAGGCCTCGCCGCGCTCGCCGGCGGCTTGCAGCGGCTGCCGCGGCAGATTCCGCTGAAGCAGGCGATGGGCATGATCCTGACCGGCCGCCGCGTCGGCGCCGAGGAAGGCCAGCGCCTGGGCTTTGTCAACGAGGTGGTGCCGCAGGCGCAGCTTATGGACGCCGCCCGGCGCTGGGCCGACGACATCCTGAAATGCGGGCCGCTGTCGGTGCGCGCGTCGAAGCAGGTGGTGCGCGACAGCGCGGCCTATTCGAACCTCGAGGAGGCCTGTGCCGCGAAGTATCCCGCGGTCGCCACCCTGGCCAAGAGCGAGGATTTCCGCGAGGGGCCGCTCGCCTTCGCACAGAAGCGCAAGCCCAACTGGAAGGGACGTTGAACGGATGGGTGCAGGCCCGTCGCTCGAATTCTGGTTCGAGTTCGCCAGCACCTATTCCTATCCGGCGGCGGAGCGTGTCGGCGCTGCCGCGCGGTCCGCAGGCGTCGGCGTGGTCTGGCGCCCGTTTCTGCTCGGCCCCGTACTGAAGCAGCAGGGCTGGGACGATTCGCCGTTCAACCTCTATCCGCTCAAGGGCCGCTACATGTGGCGGGACGTCGAACGGCTGTGCGTCGCCGGGCAACTGCCGTTCCGGCGGCCATCCGCCTTTCCGCGCAATGGCCTGCTGGCGGCGCGCACCGCGACGCTCGGTTGCCCGGAGCCGTGGGGGCCCGATTTCGTGCGGGCGGTCTATCGCGCCAATTTCGGTGAGGATCGGGATATCGCGGAGCCGGCCATGCTGTCGGACATCCTGCGGCGGGTCGGGGTCGCGTCGCCCGAGCGCATGTTGGCGCTGGCGGCCGCGACCGAGACCAAGGAACGTCTGCGGCGAAGCACCGAGGAAGCCATGCGGCGCGGCATATTCGGTGCGCCGAGCTTTCTCGTTGGCGACGAATTGTTCTGGGGCGGCGATCGGCTGGACCAGGCACTGGGTCATGCTGCGGCAATCGCGCGCGCGGCCGGCTGAGCCGGCGCCGGCGCGCAGCGGCAAACGTTGATCAAAAGGGAAGGAACGAACGATGACGGTTCAGATCGAGCAGGTCGCCAAGGTGCGCTTCGACCTGGGCGAGGGTCCGATGTGGCACCCGGACGAGCAGCAGCTCTACGGGATCGACGTGCCCAACAGCACGCTCTGGCGACTCGATCCCGAAACGACCGAATTGCGCACCTGGAAGACGCCGGCCGGGGTCGGATCCTACGGCTTTCGCAAACAGGGCGGCATCGTCAT
>JBDZUN010000395.1:0-1643 GCA_040255145.1 Hyphomicrobiales bacterium
TGCGGAACCGGCGGCTCCGCGTCTTCTCCGTCGATCAGTCTCTTCAGCCAGTCGTCAGCTTCGGCGGCCGTGACATGAAGACCGGTAGCCTCGTATTCTTCCCACGCTGACATGATGTCTGCACGAAGGCTCCGGCGAACATTCCTGAGCGCGGAGATTTTTGGGCAATTCCAACCCGCCTTCTGAGTGATCCGATTCGTTCATGGGGAAACGTTATCACAAGTTTCCCGCGAACTCACCGCTGCAGAAGCTAAACCGCCAGCAACCCGCAACGTCAAAGAACGTCACTTTTGTCCCGTTCCTGTCATGTCGAGCGGAGCGAGACATCTTTTGGCGGTTCTGCAACGACAAGCCGGTCGCGAGCGGAAAAGATTCCTCGCTGCGCTCGGAATGACGGTGAGAGGTTGAGCGGGCCGCGCCGCGCCCTACTCCGTCGGTTTGACGTTGGCGGGCTGGCCGACGACGACGAAGGTGAAGGCTTCGGGGATCAGCAGGCGGCGGGCGGCCTTCTGGACGTCGGCCTTGGTGACGCTTTCGATCAGCCCGTTGCGGCGGTCGAGATAGTCGATGCCGAGATCGTCGAGCTGGACCTGCAGCAGCAGGCCGGCGATGGCGCCGCCGGACGCGAAGTTGAGCGCGAAGGAACCGGTCAGGTAGGTCTTGGCGTTGGCCAGTTCCTCGTCGGTGACGCCCTGCTCGGCCATGCGCTTCATCTCGGAACGGATCAGCGCGATCGATTCGGCGACGCGGTCGTTGGCGGTGGCGACCGAACCGTAATAGAGACCGCCGGCGTCGTAGGGCTGCAGGCTGGTGCCGACGCCGTAGGCCAGGCCGCGCTTCTCGCGGATCTCCTCGGTGAGACGCGAATTGAAGCCGCCGCCGCCGAGAATGTAATTCATCACGTAGGCGGGAAACCATTCCGGGTCGTCGCGCTTGAGCCCGTCGCGCGCCAGCACGACGACGCTTTGCGGAATGGGTCGTTCGACAACCATGGTGCGACCGGGCGGCGAGCCGGCCCAGTCGGGCACGCGGGCCGGCGGCGCGCCGGGTTGCAGGGCGCCGAAACCGGTTTCGAGCAGGCCGGCCAGTTCCTCGCGCGTGATATCGCCGACCACGGCGACGGTCAAACCGCCGCGGCGGAAGGCGCGCTCCCGCGCCGCCCTGACGTCGGCCACGGCAAGGGCTGCGACGCTTTCCAGCGTGCCCTCGGTCGGCCGCGCATAGGGATGGCCGGCGAACAGGGTCTGGGCCAGGGTGCGGCCGGCGATCCAGTTGGGACTGGCCGACGCGCTGCGCAGATTGGAGAGCATCTGGCCGCGGATGCGCTCGAGATCGGGCTCGGCGAAACGCGGCTCGGACAGCGACAGGCGCAGCAGCTCGAAGGCGCGCTGGCGCTTCTCGCGCAAGCTGCGCAGCGAGCCCGATATCTGGTCGGCCGAGGCGCTGAACGACAAGCGCGCGGCGATGGCCTCGATCTCGGCGTGGAATTCCTGCGAACCGTAAGGACCCGCACCCTCGTCGAGCAGCGCCGCCATCATGCGGGCGGCGCCCTCGCGGCCGACCGGATCGAGCGCGCCGCCGCCCTGGAAGGCGAACTCGACCGAGATCACCGGCGCGGTGGTGTCGCGCACCAGCCAGGCGCG
>JBDZUN010000396.1:0-1643 GCA_040255145.1 Hyphomicrobiales bacterium
TGGCAGCTCAATCGGACTTCAGCGCGCGCTTATGCCCGGCCTTTGACCGGACACGCGCGCGGATCGCGTCGCCGTGCTCGTCCAGCGCCGGCGCCGGACGGCGCACGCCGCCGGGAGTCGCGTCCAGCTTGACCGGCACGCCCAGCGTGCGGACCCGGCCAGCCGTGGCGTGTTCGACCTCCGCCACCATGCCGCGCGCCAGCACCTGCGGATCGGCGAACACCTGGTCGTGGGTCATGACCGGGCCGGCCGGGACGCCGGCTTCCTCCAGCCGCGCCAGCCACCAGGCTGACGGCCTGGTACGCAGCCGCGCCTCGATCAGCGCGACCAGTTCGTCGTTATGCGCGACCCGCGCCGCATTGGTGGCGAAGCGCGGATCGTCCGGCCAGTCCGGGCGTTCGACGATCGCGCACAGCCGCAGGAACATCGCCTGGCCGGCACCGCCGACCACGATGTGCCCGTCGGCGGTGGCGAACATCTGGTAGGGCGAAGACCCGCGATGCGCCTGCCCGAGCCGTTCCGGCCGCGTCCCGGTCGCGAGATATTGCGCAGCCTCGTAGACCTGCATCGAAAGCGCGGCTTCGACCAGCGAAGTCTCGACCCGCTGGCCCTGGCCGGTGCGATGCCGCGCCTCCAGCGCCATCAGGATGCCGATCGCCAGGAACATGCCGGCGGTGACGTCGGAGATCGCGATCGGCAGGCGGTGCGGCGGGCCGTCCTTCGGCCCGTTCATCGCCATCAGGCCCGACATGGCCTGCGCGACCAGGTCGAACCCGCCGCGCTTGGCATAGGGCCCGGTCTGGCCGAAGCCCGAAATCGCGCCGTAGATCAGCCGCGGGTTGCGCGCATGCAGGTCTTCCCAGCCGAGCCCGAGCCGGTCCATCGTGCCGGGCCGGAAATTCTCGATCACCACGTCGGCCTCGTCGATCAGGGCGAGCAGCACCGCCCGGTCGTCCGGCTGCTTGAGGTCGAGGACGACGCCCCTTTTGTTGCGGTTCCACAGCATGAACGGCGCGCTCTCGCCCCCGATGAACGGCGGGACGCGGCGGGTGTCGTCGCCGCCCGGCCGCTCCACCTTGATCACGTCGGCGCCGTGATCGGCCAGGATCATCGCGCAATAGGGCCCGGACAGGTGCGTGGTGAGGTCGATGACCGTGAGGCCGTCGAGCGCCGATGCCATCGCGCGCCTCCTTCGGTTATGGTCGTAAGCCATCCTAGCGGATGGCGGTGCGAAGGGGCGCATGCCGCGAAAGCGAATTCGCCAGGCAGGTCAGGAGGGGGCGACGATGTCCGACCGGGTGGAAATGCCGCAGAGCCGCACCTTGCCGGCCTTGCTCAACGAGATGGCGGTACGTCGCCCGCAGGCCGAGGCGGTGGTCGGCGGCCACCGGCGGCTCGACTACGCCACCCTGCGGCAGGAGGCGCGCGCGACCGCCAAGGGGCTCCACGCGCTCGGCATCGGCCATGGCGACAAGGTCGCGATCCTGATGGGCAACGTGCCCGAATGGATAATCGCGGACCTGGCCGTCACCATGCTGGGCGCAACGGTAGTCGCGCTGAATACCTGGGCGACGGTGCGCGAGCTCGAATACATGCTGGGCCATTCGGACGCGAAGGCGCTGATCGTCATGCCGCGCTACCTG
>JBDZUN010000174.1:0-7179 GCA_040255145.1 Hyphomicrobiales bacterium
ACCCGTTGAGCGCGGGCGACATCCTGATCGACGGCGGCAATTCGTTCTACCAGGACGACGTGCGCCGGTCGAAGGCGATGGCCGAGAAGGGTATCCGCTATGTCGATGTCGGCACGTCGGGCGGCGTCTGGGGCATCGAGCGCGGCTATTGCATGATGATCGGCGGCGACAAGGATGCATTCGAGCATATCGACCCGATCCTCGCCGCCCTGGCCCCCGGCGCCGGCGACATCCCGCGCACGCCCGGCCGCGAGGGCCGCGACCCGCGGGTTGAGCAGGGCTATCTGCATTGCGGGCCGAGCGGCGCCGGCCATTTCGTCAAGATGGTCCATAACGGCATCGAATACGGCCTGATGCAGGCCTATGCCGAAGGCTTCGACATCCTGCGCAACGTCGCCTCCGAAGCGGTGCCGGAGGACCGGCGCTACACCCTGGACCTGCCCGACATCGCCGAGGTATGGCGGCGCGGCAGCGTGATCTCGTCCTGGCTTCTGGACCTGACCGCGGACGCGCTGGCCGAAAATCCGACGCTGTCCGAATTCTCCGGCTTCGTCCAGGATTCCGGCGAGGGCCGCTGGACCATCAACGCCGCGATCGAGGAGGCGGTGCCCGCCGACGTGCTGACCGCCGCGCTCTATGCCCGGTTCCGCTCGCGCCAGGAGCACACCTTCGGCGATAAGGTGCTGTCGGCGATGCGCAAGGGCTTCGGCGGCCACCAGGAACCGAAGTGATGGCGGCGAAGCCGGCCGGCACCAGGCAACGCTGCGCCAAGCCGGCGCCGGTCGGGCCGTGCGGCATGGTCATCTTCGGCGCCACCGGCGATCTGACCCGGCGCCTCCTGTTCCCCGCGATCTACAACCTGGCCGCCGACGGCATGCTGCCCAAGGAGTTCGCGATCGTCGGCGTCGGCCGCCGGGACAATTCGCACGAGGGGCTGCAGGACATCCTGCGCCAGGGCCTGGCCGAGCATGCGACGCGGAACGTCGACCAGAAGCTGGCCGAACGGATTTTGTCCAACGTCACCTTCATGCCGGCGAATTTCAGCGACCCGCGCTCCTACGCCCGCCTTTCGGCCCATATGGAAGAGGTCGCGGTCAAGGCCGAGACCAGGGATAACTGGCTGTTCTATCTGGCGACGCCGCCATCGGCCTTCGGCACGGTGGTCGAGCAGCTCGGCAAGGCGGGCCTGGTCAAACAGGCGAACGGCACCTGGCGCCATGTCGTCATCGAGAAGCCGTTCGGCAACGACTTCGAATCGGCCAAGGCGCTCGACGCCCTGCTGCACAAGTCGCTGACGGAGGACCAGATCTTCCGCATCGACCACTATCTGGGCAAGGAAACGGTCCAGAACATCATGGCGCTGCGCTTCGCCAACGGCCTGTTCGAGCCGCTGTGGAGCCGGGAGCATATCGACCACGTCCAGATCACCGTCGCCGAGACCGTCGGCGTCGAGGAACGCGGGCGCTTCTACGACCCCACCGGCGCCTTGCGCGACATGGTGCCGAACCACCTGTTCCAGCTTCTGACCCTGACCGCGATGGAGCCGCCAACGGCGTTCGACGCGCACGCCGTGCGCTCCGAAAAGACCAAGGTGCTGGAGGCGGTGCGCGAATTGACGCCGCAGGAGGTCGTGCAGAACGTCGTGCGCGGACAATATACCGAGGGCGCCGTCGACGGGCACCCGGTGGTCGCCTACCGCAAGGCGGAGCACGTCGCGGCGGATTCGAACACCGAAACCTATGTCGCGATGAAGCTGACCATCGACAATTGGCGATGGGCGGGCGTGCCGTTCTATCTGCGCACCGGCAAGGCGCTGGCCACGCGCACCTCGGAGATCGCGATCAACTTCAAGCGCGCCCCGTTCACCATCTTCCGCGGCACGCCGGTGGAGCACCTGCCGCGCAACTTCATGATCCTGCGCATCCAGCCCAACGAAGGCATCGACCTGCGCATCAATGCCAAGGTGCCGGGGCCTTCGGTGCGCATCGGCAGCGTCGGCATGGATTTCGCGTACAAGGACTATTTCGACACGCCGGCCAGCACCGGCTACGAGACGCTGATCTACGACTGCATGATCGGCGACGCGACCCTGTTCCAGCGCGCCGACACGATCGAGGCGGGCTGGCGCGTGGTGCAGCCGATCCTGGACCACTGGCAGGGGCGCACCAGGAAGCGCGAGCTTCAGATGTACCCTGCCGGCGGCTGGGGTCCGGAGGCCGCCGACGCCCTGCTGGAGCGGGACGGCCGCCACTGGGTCGTGTCCAACGGCGCCGACGCGCCGAAGCCGTGATGCCGGCGCCCGGCGACATCGCCCTGGTGATCTCCGACGTCGACGGGACGCTGGTGATGCCCGACAAGACGCTGAGCGCGGCGACGATCGCCGCGGTCCACGCGCTGCGCCGCGCCGGCATCGGCTTCGCCGTGACCAGTAGCCGCCCGCCACGCGGCCTGGCCATGCTGGTCGGCCCGCTCGGCATCGACACGCCGCTCTGCGGCTTCAATGGTGGGTTGATCGTCGATTCCGACATGCGGCCGATCGAGGGTGCCGCGCTGGCGCCCGACGCCGCGCGCCGGACACTCGATTTCCTGCACCGGAACCGCATTGAAACCTGGTTGTTCGACCAAGGGAACTGGTATGTCACCGACCCCGACACCGCGTTCTGCACGCGCGAGCAGCGGACGGTGGCGTTCTCGCCGACGGCGGTCGACGATCTCGCGGAAGTGGCTGACAATGCTTACAAAATCGTCGGCGCATCCGATGACCACGCGCGGCTGGCGGCCGTGGAGACGGAGCTGCGCGGCCTTCTCGGCGGGGCCGCGTCCGCCTCGCGCTCCCAGCCCTACTACCTCGACGTCACCGCGCCCACGGCCGATAAGGGCCGGGCAATCCACGCTTTTTCCCGCATCCTGGGCGTACCGCGCCGGCGCATCGCCGTGATCGGCGACGGGTCCAACGATATCGCGATGTTCCGCGAGGCCGGATTCGCCGTCGCCATGGGCAACGCCGCGGCCGACACGCGCGCGGCTGCCGCCGCGATCACCGCCAGCAACGCCGAGGACGGTTTCGCCCAGGCCATCTCGCGCTACATTCTGGGCGACGGACGTGACCCAGCGGAGGCGACCCAGCAATGAGACCCCTGATCGTGGCGCCCTCGATCCTGTCGGCCGATTTCGGCCGGCTGGCCGCGGAGGTGGAGGCGGTCGAGCGGGCCGGCGCCGACTGGATTCACGTCGACGTGATGGACGGCCGCTTCGTGCCCAACATCACGATCGGGCCGGTCGTGGTGCAGGCCGTGCGGCGGGCCGCGACCAAACCGGTCAACGTGCACCTGATGATCGTCGAGCCGGAACGCTACATCGCCGACTTTGCCGAGGCCGGCGCCGACCACATCCTGGTCCAGGCCGAGCCGTCTTCTACCATCCACCTGCACCGCATCCTGGGCGCGATCCGCGACCTCGGGCTCAAGGCGGGCGTGGTGCTGAACCCGGCGAGCCCGCTGTCCATGATCGAGTACGTGCTGCACCTGTGCGATATGGTGCTGATCATGACGGTCAATCCGGGCTTCGGCGGCCAGAAATTCCTGCCTGAGATGCTGCCCAAGATCCGCGCCCTGCGCGCGATGTGCGACGCGCGCGGCCTGGACCCGTGGATCGAGGTCGACGGCGGCGTCGGCGGCGGCAATGCCTGGCAGGTGGTCGAGGCCGGGGCGAACGCGATCGTCGCCGGATCGGCCGTGTTCAACAGCCCGGATTACGCCGAGGCCATCGCCGCCATCCGGCACAGCGCGCCGGACGCAACGGCGCGACGGCGGGCATGAGCGCACCGGATCGCGGTACGCTGCACCTGTGCGACGACGCTGAGGCGTTGGCGCGCAACGCGGCCGAATGGCTATGCGCGGAGGCCAATGCGCGCCCGGGCGTCTTACGCGTCTGCCTGTCGGGCGGATCGACGCCGCGCCGGCTGTACCAACGGCTGTCCGACCCAGGGCGCATCACGGATTTTCCCTGGGCGCGGGTGCAGTGGTTCTGGGGCGACGAACGCTTCGTTCCGCACGACCACCCCGACAGCAACTACCGCATGGCGCGCGAGGCACTGTTCGACCGCGCGGCGGTGCCGGCCGATCGCATCCACCCGATCCCGACCGAGGGCCTGAGCCCCGATGCGGCGGCAGCGGAGTACGAGCGGATCCTGCGCCACGCCTATGGCGCGGAGCGGCTGCACTCCGAGCGGCCGCTATTCGACGTGACCCTGCTCGGCCTGGGCGAGGACGGCCACACCGCCTCGCTGCTACCCGGCAGCCCCGTCCTGGACGAGGCCCGGTGGGTCGCGGCCGTTGCCCACGGCCGGCCGGAAGCGCGCATCACCTTGACCTACCCGGCCTTGAACGCAAGCCACGCGGTCGCCTTCGTCGTCTCCGGCGAGGACAAGCGCGATGCGATGGCGGCGGTCTGGCGCGGCGACCTGGCACTGCCCGCGACGCGGATACGCCCGCTCGGCACACTGCACTGGTTCGTCGATCGCGCCGCCGCGCCGTCCGGCTGAGCATGGAAGCTGCGCCAAAGAAACCGCCTCGCATCCTGGTGGTAATGGGGGTCTCAGGCTCCGGCAAGACGACCATCGCCACCCGGCTCGCGGTGCGGCTCGGCTGGATTTTCATGGACGCCGACGATCTGCACCCGGCCGCCAACATCGCCAAGATGCATGCCGGCATCCCGCTGGACGATGTCGACCGGGCGCCTTGGCTTTCCGCCATTGCGGACTGGGTCGGCGCGCGGCTGGCCGCCGGCGATCGTGCGATCGTCGCCTGCTCGGCGCTGAAGCGCGCCTATCGCCGCACCATCTTGGGCGACCACGCTTCGATATGCTTTGTCTATCTCGCGGGCGCGCGCGCACTGCTGGCAAGTCGGCTGTCGTGGCGCAAGGGCCATTTCATGCCGGCCGACCTGCTCGACAGCCAGCTCGCGACCCTGGAGGCGCCGGGGCCGGACGAGCCGGCGATCACGGTCTCCGTCGACGCAACCCCCGGGGAGATCGTCGAGACAATTATCGGGCGCCTCAACCTTGGTCCGAACGCACCTTGACGTAGGAGCCGGGCGCGTCCTCGATCGGCTCCAGCCTGCCGTCGCCGGGCTGGCGGGCCGGCACCATGGGCCCGGATTTGGCAGCCAGCCATCCCTGCCAGGCCGGCCACCACGAGCCCGGATGCTCCGCGGCGCCGTCCCACCAGGCGTCAAGGTCGTCGGGCAGGTGTTCCGCCGTCCAATACTGGTACTTGTTGGCCGCCGGCGGATTAACCACGCCAGCGATGTGGCCGGAACCGGCGACGATGAACGTAACTGGCCCGCCGAACAGCCGTGTCGCCTTATACACTGAACGCGCCGGCGCGATGTGGTCGTCGCGGCTGGACTGCAGGTAGACCGGGATTTTGACCTTGGCCAGGTCGAGCGGCGTACCCTCGAGCACCATGGCGCCACGCGCCAGGCTGTTCTCCTGATAGCATTCGCGCAGATAGTAGAGGTGCAGTTTCGCTGGCATGCGCGTCTGGTCGGAGTTCCAATAGAGCAGGTCGAACGGCCGCGGCGGCTTTCCCATCAGATAGTTGTTGATGACGAACGACCAAATCAGGTCGTTGGCGCGCAGCAGATTGAAGGTGGCGAACATCGCGTCGGCGTCGAGCACGCCGCCCGACTGCTCCATCATCTGCTTCAGGTTCGCGATCTGGCCGTCGTCGATGAAGACCTTGAGGTCGCCGGCCTCGGTGAAGTCCATCTGCGCAGCGAAGAACGTCGCCGATTTGATGCGCCGGTCCTTCTTTGCCGCCATGTAGGCGAGCGTCGCGCCGAGCAAGGTTCCGCCGATGCAATAGCCGATGGCGTTGACCTCGGCCACACCGGTCGCCTGCTCGACCGCCGAGACGGCGGCAAGGATGCCCTCGCGCATATAGTCGTCGAACGCCTTTTCGGCGAGGCGCGCATCGGGATTGACCCACGAGACCACGAACACCGTGTAGCCCTGTGCAACCACCCAGCGCACGAAGGAATTCTCCGGCTTCAGGTCGAGGATGTAGAACTTGTTGATCCAGGGCGGAACGATCAGCAGCGGTCTCTTATGCACCTTCTCGGTCGTCGGCGTGTATTGGATGAGCTGGATGATGTCGTTCTGGAACACCACCTTGCCCGGCGCGGTGGCCAGGTTGCGGCCGATCTCGAATGCGTCGAGGTCGGTCATGCGAATGGCGAGCCGTCCCTGGCCGCGTTCCAGGTCGGCGGCCAGGTTGTCGAGGCCGCGGATCAGGTTCTGACCATTGCTCTCGATCGTCTCCTGCAGTACCTCCGGGTTGGTCATGACGAAGTTGGACGGCGCGACCGCGTCGAGGAACTGCCCCAGATAGAAGTCGATCTTCTTGCGATCGGCCTCGGCCAGGCCGGGAACGCTGCGGACCTGCTCGTGCACCCAGCGCCCGGTGATCAGGTAGAATTGCTTGATGAAGTCGAAGGCCGGGTTATCCGTCCATTGCGGATGGCGGAAGCGGCGGTCGCTCGGCTCCGGCTCGATCACCGGCGCGGCCGGCTCACCCACCGCCCGGCGCGCCGTCGCGGTCCACAGGTTGAGATAGCCCTGCCACAGGTTGAAGCCGGCTTCGATCATGCGGCCGGGATCGGCGGCCAGATGGCTCGAAAGCTCGGTCATCGCCGGGCCGAGATTGGCGGGATCGGCCGTGTTCGAGGCGTTGCCGGCCGTGTGGCCTTTCATGAATTCGGCAAGGACGGCTTGCGACCGCCGGGCGGCCTCCATCAGGTTCCTGGAAAGGGCGGCTGGGTCCGGTCCGTCGGCATCCGGGCTCGGTTGATCCGCCATGATCGTGTCCCTATTCTACGGCTCTGCCGGCGGGCGGGAGCCGGGTACGCAGCCTTTCTATCCGTATGGTCAGTATGGAAGCGTGCCGGGAGCGATGGAAGCGCCTTCTGGTCGGGGGTCGGGTGAGGAATCGATGACACGGTATGGCAGGCGGGGGATCGCGCGGCGCCGGTTCGGCGTGGGTGCGAAGGGGACGATGCCGGACGGGGTCGACGGAACGCGCGGGGTAGGCCGCACCGTCGGCGCCGCCGTGGCGCTGCTTGGCCTCTGCCTGATCGGCGGCGCGGGCGTGCCCGCCCAGGCGACGCCGGGCACGATCG
>JBDZUN010000175.1:0-7168 GCA_040255145.1 Hyphomicrobiales bacterium
AACGGCGGGGCCGCCGGATAGGGTTGGCCCGCGGCCGGCGGCCGCATTCCAGCGCAGCTGTAGCTCAGTTGGTTAGAGCGCCTGACTGTGGATCAGGAGGTCGGTGGTTCGAGTCCACCCAGCTGTACCATTCCGGCAACAGAATCCCGCTCAACTCGCCGACGGCGCGGGGGCCGTTCCGCGTCCGCCGAATCGTCCGGGCGGCCGTGGCCTGATTCCGCCGGCAGCGCGTGGTCCAGCATCCGGTAGGCGATCTCGCGCTCACCCATGATCGTGGTATCGGCGCCGTGGCGCAGCAGATGCTCGACCTCCTCGTCCGAATGCGCGCGCACGATGATCGCGATCTCCGGGTTGGCCGCGCGCGCCTGTTCGGCGATCTGGCCGGCCTCGAACGCCTCGGGGATCGCGACCAGCAGCGTGCTGGCGCCGGCCACGTTGGCGGCCTCCAACAGCCTGGCGTCGGCGCCGTTGCCGGCGATCACCTCGATGCCCTCGGCGCGGGCGCGCTCGACCGATTCAGGATACGCCTCGACCACCAGCATCGGGACGCCTGCCTCCTTGAGCCGGCGGCCGACCAGGCGGCCGACCCGCCCGAAGCCGATCAGGATCGTGTGGCCGCGCAGGGTGGTGGGGACCAGATCGGTTTCGGGCTCTGGCGGCTGCGCGGGCGAGGCCGCGGCCTCTTCCATCTTGTGCTGGCTGCGCGCGCCGCGCCCCTCGGCCCAGGCGAACAGGAACGGGTTCAGCAGGATCGTTACGATGGCGCCAGCAAGGACCAGGTCGCGTCCAGCTTCCGGCAGTATACCGAGGCTGACGCCGAGCCCGGTCAGGATGAACGAGAATTCGCCGATCTGCGCCAGGCCGGTGGCGATGGTGAGTGCCATTGCAGGCGGATGACGAAAAGCCCGCGCCAAAATGTAGGCCACGGTCGAGTTGCCGATGATGATGATCAGCAGGGTGGCAAGGAGGCTCCACGGATGCTCTATCACGATCCGGGGGTTGAACAGCATGCCGACAGAAACGAAGAAGAGGACGGCGAACGCATCGCGCAGTGGCATCGCTTCCTCGGCGGCGCGCTGGCTGAGCCGCGATTCGCTCAGGATCATGCCCGCGAAAAAGGCGCCCAGCGCGAAGGAGACGCCGAATAGCGCCGCAGCGCCGTAGGCGGCGCCGAGGGCGATTGCCAGTACTGCAAGGCGGAACAACTCGCGCGAGCCGGTATGGGCGACGTAGTGCAGCACGACCGGGACGACCCGGCGACCGACCACCAGCATGATCGCGATGAAGGCGCCAGCCTTCGCAAGGGTCAACGCCAGCGCCAGGGCGAGGTGATCGCCCGTGTGGCTCCCGGCGGCCGCGAAGGCCGGCAGCAGGACTAGGGCCAGCACCATCGCTAGATCTTCGACGACCAGCCAGCCGACGGCGATGCGCCCGCGTTCGGTTTCGACAAGCCGCCGCTCCTGTAAGGCGCGCATGAGGACCACGGTGCTGGCCACCGACAAAGCCAGGCCGAAGACCACGCTGCCGAGGCTCGGCCAACCGAGCAGTATACCGAGGCCCATGCCGACCAAGGTCACGATAACGATCTGCACAAGCGCGCCGGGTACAGCGATCGTCCGTACTGAGAGCAAATCGCGCAACGAAAAGTGCAGGCCGACGCCGAACATCAGAAGGATGATGCCGATCTCGGCGAGGTCGTTGGCTAGGGTCTGGTTGGCGACGTAGCCAGGCGTGAACGGCCCGACCACGACGCCGGCCAGCAGATAGCCGACCAGCGGCGAGGTGCGCAGCCGGTGCGCGAGCGCGCCGAGGCCGAAGGCCAGCACCAGCCCGGCGACGACCGTGAGGATGAGTGGGCCGTGGGCGGGCGTCATCGCGTCCGATCCTAACTCGATTGGCGCAATTTCCCTGCAGCAAGGACCATGCCGGCCCGATCCGTGCTGCCGCCGCGGTCAGGCGGAGGCGTGGATCTCCGCGGCGTGGAACGACAGGCCCAGATTGCCGGCCGTGTTCTGCACGGCGGCAAGGCAGGACGCCGCCTGCGCGTCGGGCAGCGCGACGGCGAAGCGCGTAACGTAGCGATCGGTCCGGTCGGCGGGTACCTTCTGCGCATCGAGCCGGACGATGTTGGCCTCGAACTGCATGAAGATTTCGGACAGGCGCGCGATCAGTCCGGGCTGGTCGCCGCCGCCGACCTCGATCCGATGGGTGATGCGGTTGGCCGGCCCGTGCGCGAGGTCGAAGCCGTAGCGGATGACCGAGACCTGGGCGTCGCCGAGCTCGGGCAGCGCTCGCAGCGCGGCCTCCAGGTCGGGCGGCGACAAGTGGTCAGGCATCTCGCACAGGGCCCGGAACTCTGCGCCGCGCCCCATGGCGGCGAAGCTCGCGTCGCCGAGATTGATACCAAGGTCGAACAGACAGCCGGCGACGGTGGACACCAGGCCGACGCGGTCCGGGCACAGGATCGACACCAGACTGACGGCGCGGCTTGCGCTCATGTGTGCTTCTCCATGGTGCGCCGCGACAGGCGCGTGACCAGTCCGCGCGGCGTCAGGCGCAGCAGCAGGCCGGCGGCCAGCCGGTTCATCGCGCCGGGAATCGCGACCGTTTCTCCCCGCTCCATCGCATCATAGCCATAAGCCGCAACGTCGCGCGCCGATGCGGCGCTGCGGAACGCCGTCACGCCCTGAAGATTCGCGGTTTCCTGGAACGCGGTGGTCGTCGGCCCGGGACAAAGCACGGTGACGCTGACCCCGGTTCCGGTCAGTTCGTTGGCCAGTGCCTCACTCAGCGACAGCACATAGGCTTTGGTCGCGTAATAGACGGCCTGCAATGGCCCGGGCAGGAAGCCGGCCATCGATGCGACATTCATGATCCGGCCGCGTCGGCGGGCGATCATGCCGGGTACGATCAGGCGGGTCAGCTCGGTGAGGGCTACCATGTTCACCTGCATCATCCCCGCTTGCACGTCCGGCGCCTGCTGGTCGAACAGGCCATGGCCGCCGAAGCCGGCATTGTTGATCAGGATGTCCGGGCCATTGGCCAGCGCCTCCACCTCTTGGAACAATGCCGCCGTGGCCCCGGCCGCACCCAGGTCGCAGACCATGGGCATGACCCGGGTCTGGTGGGTTGCCTCCAGCTCTTCCTTCAATTTGGTCAGCGCCGCCGAATCCCGGGCCACGGCGATCACGTCACCGCCATGCGCGGCGTGGATGTGGGCGAGCTCGCGGCCGATGCCGCGCGAAGCGCCGGTGATCAGCGCCGTGCGGCGGCTGGCCGGTCGGTCGGGTTGCTCCGTCACGACAGGGCTCCTTCCTGGCCGGCGTGCCTGTCATCATATCGCGCGCCGACGTGCGATACGAGCGGGGGGGGGGCGCTCGATTGACACCGATCCACGCCCGCGCCTATTAGCGCGCCTACTTCGGAAAAAGGAATGGTGGGGGCGCGCGGCTATGGTCGACGACATGGCGCCAAAGCAGGCGGCCCGCTTCGGTACGAGCGACGTGCTGGCCCTGTTCACGGCGCTGGTGTGGGCGACCTTCTTCCCCGTCTCCAAGCCAATTGTCGCCGAAGTCGATCCGTTCGTATTCGTGGTCGCGCGCTTCGCCGTGATCGCCGCGGGCCTCCTGTTCTTTGCCGCCCTGAAGGGCGAGAATCTAAGGCTCAGGGCGTCGGACGTCCCGTCGTTGTTCTGGCTTGCGCTGCTCGGCTTCGGCCTGGTGCAGGGCATGACCGGCTGGGCGCTGGCGCTGACCACCGCCTCGAAGGGCGCGGTCATCATGGCGACGGCGCCCGCCTTCGGCGTGCTGTTCGGGCGCATGCGCGGCGAAGCGACCAGCGGCCTGATGTGGATCGGCGTCGGTGTCGCGTTCGCCGGCGTGTTCCTGGTGATCAACAACAGCCTGACGGCGATCCGTCTCGGCGGCGGCACGATCCACGGGGACCTGCTCTACCTGATCGTCGCGGCCCTGTTCGCGCTCTACACCACCTTGTCGCGTGATGCGCTGGTGCGCCACGGCGCGCTGAAGGCCGGCGGCTATTTGACCCTGCTGGGCACGGTGACGTTGCTGCCGTCAGGCGTCTATGGCGCGATGCACGGCCAGATCCTGCCGCACAACCCCCTATTATGGATCAATTTCCTGGTTTCGGCCGTGGTGTCTGGCCTACTGGGCTTTGCCGCCTGGTACACCGCGATCGCGCGCGCCGGCGTCGGCCGCGTGATGATCTATTACTACCTGGTGTCGGTGCTGGCGGTGCTAGGCTCGGTCCTGTTCCTGCGCGAGCCTTTCTCCACGGTCCAGGTCGCCGGCGGCGTCCTGGTGCTGGGCGGGGTGATCGTGGCGCGACGCGGCGCGCCACGCCAGACGTCCGGTCCGGGCGGTGAATTGAAGCCCGTCGGCGACCGGGCGGCCTGACCGTCCTCGGCGGGCGTCTCAATGCCAGTGCGGTATCGGCGCAGGCCCAGCATCTGGCCCAGGAGGCGCGATCCGTGACCGACAGAACCTGGCCCCTCGGCACAATCTGCCGATGGATGGCGGCGCGTGATGTGTCGCCCTATCCCTGACATGCGGCTGTTCGGGAGGTTCGCTCTGGCCCGGCGACCAGCCCACCTTGTCTTGTAAGTGATTCTGCGATCAGAATGACCTGTGAAGGAGCGGATGACGCTATGATCGAACGCTCAGTCGGTTTATCTTACAAGAACTCAATATGGGAGGATCGTAGGGGATGAGTGTTGCCGAAAGAGTTCGGGAGGGCGGCCCGATCACCATCCGGGTGGGTGAGGACGAGCTCACCGTCATACGCGGCGGCCAGGGCAATCCGGTTCTCGTCCTGCACGACGAACTCGGCTATCCGGGCTGGCTCAACTGGAACGCGGAGCTCGCCGCCGAGCGTGAACTGATCATCCCGCTGCTGCCCGGCTTCGGCCGCGCCCCGCGCATCGACTGGGTGTTCTCCTGGCGCGATCTGATCCAGGTCCTGGCCCGCTGGCTGCGCGAGCAGAAGCTGGCGCCGATCGACGTGATCGGGTTTTCATTCGGTGGCTGGCTGGCCGCCGAGATGGCGCTTGCCGACCCGAAGCTGTTCCGCCGCATGGTGCTGGTCGGCCCGTTCGGGATTAAGGCGCCGGAAGGCAAGGGCGAGATCGCCGACATCTTCGCGGTGCCGGCGCTCAAGTGGCTGGCGTCTACCGTCAAGGACTACGAGAACCTGCCGGAATTCGCTCAGCTCTACGGTGGCGGCCACGAGACCCCGGAGCAGTTCGAGGCGTTCGACGACGCCCGCGCCGAATGCGCGCGCCTGGCGTGGCAGCCATATATGTTCAACGCCAGCCTGCCGCATCATCTTGGCGGCCTGAAGGGCGTGCCGACCACGATCGTCTGGGGCGATCAGGACGAGATCGTTCCTCGCGCGGCGATGGAGATCTACGCCCAGGGCATTCCGGGCGCGCGCCTGGACGTCGTGGCGGGCAGCGGCCATCGTCCGGAAGTCGAGAAGGCCGACAAGTTTCTGGACATCGTGCGCAAGCACTTCGAAAAGAACTAGGGAGGAAACCATGTTTTTGATGTGGTTCACCGAACGCGCCTACCATTACGACCCGGAAACCGAGCCCGAGAAATACCGGGAGATGGAGAACGCCGTGCTGCGGCAACGCAGCTTCTTCGCGCTGCCCAACGAGATGATGGACCCGAAGCACGGCGGCAAGCTGCTCAACCAGTATCTGGACGAGAAGATCTATTCCGAGCAGCTCGGCTTCGACGGCGTCATGCTGAACGAACATCACGCGACCCCGTTCTGCATGGGCGCGGTGATGGATGTCGAGGCCGCGATCCTGGCCAAGACCACCGAGAAGCTGAAGATCGTCCTGTGCGGCAACCCGGTGCCGACCGTCGGCAACGTGCTGCGGCTGGGCGAAGAGCTCGCGATGATCGACATGGTATCCGGCGGGCGCCTGGTGCCTGGCTGGGTGCGCGGCGCCGGCTGCGAGCAGCTCGCCAACAACGCCAATCCGGCGCATAACCGCGAGCTGTTCGAGGAAGGCATCGACGTCATCGTCAAGTCGTGGACGACGCCGGGCCCGTTCCGCTACGAGGGCAAGCACTTCCACTACCGCGTGATCGACCCGTGGGTGCTGCCGATTCAGAAGCCGCATCCGCCATTCTGGATTCCCGGTCTGGTCAGCCCGGACACCGTCCTGTGGTGCGCCAGGAAGCGCTATCCCTATATCGCGCTGGCCACCCAGCTCGCCCCGACGGTGGAGATGTGGAAGCTCTATACCGAGCAGGCGGCGCGCGAAGGCTATCAGGCCGGCCCCGAGAATTTCGGTTATCTCCAGCCGATCTTCGTGCACGACAATGAGGAACGCGCGATCGAACTGGGTAAGCGCTTCATGTATGGCGGCGCGTTCGCGCACTTCGCGCGGCCCGAATGGATGTTCCCGCCCGGATACAATTCGAAGGAGGCGACCCGGCGGCTCGCGCGCCTGTTCGCCAACCCGAATCAGCCGGGTAAGCCGATCCACCAGGCCCACGGCGACGAGACCGATGAGGAGATCGAGGAGATCAAGCGGCAGATCTACGTGAACTACGAGCAGTCGCGCAAAGACCTGCAGATGATCGCCGGGACGCCCAAGACCGTCATCCCGCAGATTCGCAAGGTGCTCGAAGTGCTGCGGCCGGGCGTCTTCTCGTTCTGGCTCGACGGCCCGGTAGGCGCGGAAGACCGCAAGCGCTGTCTGGAGCTTCTGGGCAGTGAGGTGATGCCGGCGGTACGCGAGATCGGCAAGGAACTGGGCCTGGTCGGACCGTTCGAGCGGGCGCCGGGCTCGGTGCCCCTGGCCAGCGGCAAGACGCCGGTTCAGGTTGCGCAGGAGGATCGGCTGGCTACCGCGTTCGCCTGACACGGCCGCGCCACGGCGCATGGCAAGCCCGCCGGTTCGTTCCGGCGGGCTTGTTTTTTGGTCCGCGTCCTCGTATCGGCGCATCGACAGACGGAGGAGGGGGCGCCCATGGCCTATTGGCTGTTCAAATCCGAGCCGGAGACCTGGTCGTGGGACCAGCAGGTGGCCCGCGGCGCCCAGGGCGAGGGCTGGGACGGTGTACGCAATCACCAGGCCGCCAACAACATGAAGGCGATGAAGAAGGGCGATCTCGGCTTCTTCTATCATTCG
>JBDZUN010000176.1:0-7154 GCA_040255145.1 Hyphomicrobiales bacterium
CTGCTGATGACGATCCCCGCCGTCCTGCTGAAGCGGGGCTCGTACTGAGGATCGGCCGCCGGGCGCGCTGGCCGGACCCTCGGCCGGCTCCGCCAAGATGATCGGACGCGCGCGCATGCCCCAGGACGCGAAGCCGCATTTCGACCAGATCGACGCGCTGCGCTGCCTCGCAATGTCGGCCGTCATCGCGATGCATTGCCGCATCCTGCCCTTCGGCTGGGCCGGGGTCTGGCTGTTCTACGTGATCTCCGGACTGGTGGTCACGATGTCGCTCCTGGCCGGCGACGCCGCCGAGCCGGAAGCCTCCCGCGCCGCGCGCCTCGGTGGCTTCTATGCCAAACGCTCGGCGCGCATCTGGCCGATCTATCTGCTGTTCGTGGCCGCCGGCTTCCTCGTGACCGTCCTGGTCCGGCACGAGCAGCCGTATCCCCAGCTCCTGTCGTTCCTGTTCTTCTACAACAACTTCCAGGCGGCGTTCGCCCACGGCACGTTCAACGTCCCGGCGTTGAACGGCGGGCACCTCTGGACGATTTCGACGGAGATGCAGTTCTACGCCGTCTACGGCGTGGCCTTCATCCTGCTGTCCCGGCGCACCATCACCCGCCTGCTCGCCGCCTGCCTGCTGGTCTGCCCGATCCTGCGGCTTGCCGCCGGCATCCTGCTCGCCGATGCCGGCTTCACGCCCAGCCGCGCGGCCTACGCGATCTATGCCGTATCGTTCCTGCATTTCGACGCATTCGCGGCGGGCGCGCTGATCGCGCTGTCGCTGGCCTGGGCGCGGCGTCACAGCCGGCGGCTTCTCATCGCCGGTGTCACCGCCTTTGGCACCTATTGTTTCGTCTATGTCCTGGTGAACGTGTTCGTGCGCGGCGCGACGCACATCGCGGCCTTCGAGAACACTGTCTCCGGCATCCTGTTCGGCCAGTTCCGCGAGGTTTTCCTGTACTCGGCCCTGGCGCTCCTGTTTTCCGGCGTGGTCGCCACGGCGCTCGACGGCCGGGCCTGGACGGCGCGCATCCTGCGCGCCCGGCCGCTGATCGCGATCGGCAAGGTCTCCTATGGCGGCTATGTCTATCATCCGATCGGCGTCGTGGCCGGCGGCTGGATCATCGACACACTGGTCCACCCCGAAGCCGGCGGGCTGGCGCTTAAGGCCGGTGCGGGGGTCGCCCAGTTCGTCCTCGCGCTCACCATCACCCTGCCGCTGGCCTTCGCGTCCTATCGCTTTATCGAGCGGCCGATCATCGCCGCGACGGCCCGCCGGCTGGTGCGCATCCGCGGCGCCTTCCGCGGCGTGGCGCGAGACCGCAAGGCGCAAGGCGCCGTCGCGCTGCGGGCGGGCCGGCACGAATGACGCCGACCGTATTCGGATTGCTGGTCGCGGTGCTCGGCACCGCCCTGATGTGGCGGTCGGTGACCGCCATGCTGTGCCTGGTGATCGTCTGCACGCTGCTCGGCGCGGCCTCAGCGATCGACGTTCCAGCGCTCGGCGGCTCCTCGATCCAGCCGGCGCACCTGGCGCTCGGCTTCCTCCTGATCCGGCTGGCCTTTTCGCCCTACGCGCGGCTGAACCAGATTACGGCCGCGCTGCGCGCCAACCAGTGGTTCATCCTCTATGCCAGCTACGGCGTGATCGCCGCCTTCATGATGCCGCGGCTGTTCTCCGGGGCGATCGAGCTGGTGCCGATGAAGATCACGACCACCCTGATCTACGCCATGGAGCCGCTCCATTTCAGCTCCCAGAACATCACGACCGCGGTCTACCTGCTCGGCACCTGCATAATGGCCCTGGCCGCGACACTGGTCGTGCAGAGCGAGCGGCGCACCGACCTGATCGTGCGCGCATGCCTCGGCGTGGCATGGCTGCATATCGGGATGGGCATCGCGGACCTTGTGCTCAGCGCGGCGGGCCACGCCGACGCGCTGAATGTCCTGCGCAATGCCTCCTATGCCCAGCTGTCGCAAGAGGTTGCAGGCGCAAGGCGGATTTCCGGCTCGTTTCCCGAGACATCGGCCTATTCGCTGTTTGCGTTCAACTGGCTGGTCTTGATGACCGAGCTACGGCTGCGCGGCGTGAAGCCCCTCTGGACCGGCGCCACGGCGGTCGCCCTCGCCGGCCTGCTGCTGCTGACGACCTCCTCGACCGCCTATCTCGGTCTTGGTGCCTACGGCCTCGTCCTGTTAGCGCGGGCTTTTTTCACGCCGATGCGGCCGCCGGCGACCATGTTCATCGTGCTGTTCGCCTTCATCCTGATCTGCGCCTCCGCCGTCATCGGTTTCATCGTCATCAAGCCGCACGCCTGGACCAATGCGCTCAATATCGTCCAGCGCATGACGACGGAGAAGATGGGCAGCCGTTCAGGCGTCCAACGCACGCTGTGGGCGACGCAGGGCCTGGACGCCTTCCTCGCAACCTACGGTCTGGGCGTGGGGCCGGGCAGCTTCCGCTCTTCTAGCCTCGCGACCGCGATCATCGGGTCGACCGGGGTCGTCGGCGTGGCCGCGTTCCTGGCGCACCTATTCGTGGTGTTGCGGCCACTTTCCGTCAGAACGCACGATCTGCGCGTCCGCGGCGAGGAAGCGATCGGGCGGGCCGCCGCCTGGACGGTCGTCGTGGCGCTGATCCCAAGCTCGTTCATGCTGCCAAGCCCCGATCCGGGCCTGCTTTTCGCGATCTTTTCGGGGATCGCCTTGGGAAGCCGCACCGCGCCGCGCACGGTGCCCGTTAGGCGCGCGGCCGCCCGCGCGCCCGGACCGCCGCGCCCGGCGGTCATGCCAGGGCGTCGGACGGCCCGCGACCGCGCCTGAACGTGGCGCAAAGGGCTTCGTAATCCCGCCAGAGCGCGCCAGGGTCCGATTGTCGGGGGCTCCCCAGCCATTCGGCGAAAGCCTCGGCCTCCGCAGCCGAATCGATCACGCCGACGGGCGCCACCTGATCGCCCCAGGTCGCCAGATAGTTGGTCAGCTTTCGTTGCGCATTGTCGACGACGAAGACCGGCTTGCCCAACAGCAGGCCGGCGAGCGATCCGTGCAGCCGGGACGTCAGCCACACGTCCCGCGCGTTCAGCGACCGGATGACGCCGTCCACGGAGTGGGCGGCCTGCCGGCAATAGGCCGGACCCAGGCGGAAATTCCGGCCCAGCAGATATTCGGCGTGCGCCAGGTACACGAAAAGCCGCGTCATCCTTGAAAAGGCGCGGGGAACGATGTCGCTCCAGTCCAGGAATTCCGCCGCATGGGGCGCGAAGGCAGGGAAATGCGGCCGCGCCTCCTTGTCCCGGCGCATGAAGAACAGCGGGCGGGGCGCGCCTGCGGCCGGCGCGCCGGCGAGCGCCGCGAAATGCGGCCACAATTGGTGGGCCATGTCGGGCGCGCAGCGGACGCGCTCGGCGAAATAGGGCCGCAGCACGCCCTCGCTCCAGTAGTCGCGGACGAAGACCGTCAGGTCGGGGTGGCGCAGCATGCGTTCAGCGGCGCGTTCCAGCTCCGCCGCGTCGTCGAAATGGACCGATTGCGGCAGGACGATGATCTTGTTGTCGGGGAATTCGGCGATCACCCGCTCGCGGAACTTCTGGTGATAGGGGTAGAGATCGCCGAAATTGCCGCCGCCATGCAGCAGGATCACGTCGTCGGGCCCCACCGGGAATCGACCGCGTCGCGGTGTGTTCTTCCACGTCCCGGAAAAGCGGACGCGCCGCCCGTGCTTTTCCAGGAACGCCAGCGTGCCCATCATGATCAGCAGGTCGCCGACATTGGTGTGCATCGGGTAGTCGAGATAGACGACGTGGCGATCCGCAGGGATGTGCGCGGCGATCGCGTCGTTCAGACACAGCAATCGCCACATGCCCTCCGCGCGTGGGCGCGGGTCCGGCCCGGACAGGCCGGGCGCGGCGCTCGTCGACGATCCGTCTGCGCGCAAGGCGGCCTAGCCGTCCGCGATCTGCCGCAAGATCGGCAGAAGCTGTCCCGCGGCGCGGGCCCAGGTGAAGTGCGCGGCGTGCGCACGGCCGCGACACGCCGCCTCCTGCCGCGCCGCGCCGTCCTCGGCGAAGCGGAGGATCGCGTCGGCCCAGCCCTCGGCGGCGTCGGGCGCGACCTGCACCGCCGCATCGCCGCACGTCTCGGGCAGCGCGCCGCACGGCGCGATCACGGCCGGGCAGCCGACGGTCATCGCCTCCAGCGGCGGCAGGCCGAAGCCCTCCGTCGTCGACGGGAACAGGAAACAGGCGGCGGCCTCCATCAACGCGCGCACCTCGCCGTCGGTGATCGAGCCGACGAAGGCCACGTTGGGCGGCACCGTCATGCCGGCGGCGGCGAACGTCTCCGCGGTTTCACGCCCGAACAGCACGAGCCGCAGGCCCGCCATGCGCGGCAGCGCGAAGGTGCGCAGCAGGAGACCGATATTCTTGTGTTTCTGGGTGTTGGCCAGGGCCACGGCATAGCGCCCGGGCGTCAGGCCGTGGCTCGCGACGATGGTGGGATCGGCCGGCACCGCGGCCATGTGGTCGGCACCGTTATGGACGACCGCGATGCGCGAAAGCGGCGCCACGCCGTATTCGGCCAGCCGCTGTCGCGAAAACTCCGAAACCGTCAGGATCAGCGCTGCGCGCGCGCCGATGCGCGGCAGCGCGAAGCGGTACCAGCCGCCGAACAGCCGTGAATAGGATTCAGGCGAGATAAAGACCTGCGCGTCGTGCATCATCGTGACCGCGCCGCGCGTGAAGATCGGCGCCAGATTGCACAGATTCACCAGCAGCTTGCCGCGCGCGATGCGCGGCAGGTCGAACTGCTCCCACGGTTGCCAGGTGAATCGCCCTTTCGACGCGGATGCGATCGAGCGCAGCGCCAGGCTGTGCGTGGCGTCGGGCGGATGAACAACCTCCCACCTGCGTTCTTCCCTTAAGGACGGCTCGCGGGACAGGATTTCGTCGATGTGCCGGATCAGCTCGGCCGCGACACGATGAACGCCCGTCGGCGTGGCCGTCAGGAACTTGCCGTTAAATACGACACCTTTCTTATCCATAATGGCGATAGGGCGGCCCAATGATGTATGAACGCAAGGGTACTTCAGAAGAATCGAGCATTAACAGCAATATCCCTCCGTCATATACATGGAAACACTTCGTCACGATCCGCCAGGTTTGATTTCCAGTACGACGGCGTCGGCGCCGACATCGACGGTTACGGTGCCGTCCCGAACGGCGAGCGGCTGAGGAGGCAGACTCTGCAACGGGCGATGCAGTACGACGGTTGTTCCGGCGTGTTCCACCTTGGCAATAACGGGCAGGGCCCCGTCCGTCATCCGTGCCCGCGCCGCATCGTTATCCCAGAGCTCGCTTTCGTTCCACAGCGCGATGAGCTGCGCCGTTCCGGCCTGGATGGTGAGGCTGCGCACCCCGCCCGGCAGCGGCCCGAAATCCACGGCGGCCAGCGACGCCGATGCCGGCGCGCCATGGAACCTGGCCATCAGCGCTATCAGGTTGCGGATGGCGGTCGCTGCCGGCTTTGGCCGATAGTGCAGATCGAACAAACCGAAATGGCTCTCCTGCTTGGTGCCGTCCGGATCGGGATAGGCGTCCAGCAGCTGATACAGATAGGTTCGCTTCGCGCCGATATAAGCGGCGTCGAGCAACAGGTTGACGGTCAGCCGGGCCTGGGTCGCGTCGTCTACGCCGCCCCAGCCGACCTTGCCGGGCAAGGTGTAATAGCCGGCCTCGGTCAGCATGATCGGCTTGCCGGGCATCGCCTTCCACCGCCGCGTCGCATCCTTCATCAACGTCGCGTAGGGCTGTTGGCCGCGATGCGGGTAGGGATGGATATTGGTGAAGTCGGCGGGGCCGGCCGCGTCGGGATAGCCGGTGAAATTCAGGATCGGGATACCGCGCAAGACCGGGTCGGCCCGCACCGCCTTGTAGAGCGCGGCCTGGAAGGCCAGCGCACCCGCCTTGCCGCCGCGGCCGTCATAGGTGACGGGCCAGTTATTCACCTCGTTCGGCCCCTCGATCGCCGCGATCGCGCCGGGGTGGCGCGTCTCGAAGGCGTGCATGCGCGAGACCGCGCCCGCGATGTCCTTCTGCACGAAGAAATCG
The DNA here is from genome assembly GCA_040255145.1 of Hyphomicrobiales bacterium. Classification (GTDB taxonomy): domain Bacteria; phylum Pseudomonadota; class Alphaproteobacteria; order JBDZUN01; family JBDZUN01; genus JBDZUN01. The sequence continues at coordinate 6,090 of JBDZUN010000176.1, forward strand.
AATCGGATGCCGGCCTGCGCCAGTTTGTCGTAGCGGGCCTGGTTCCGCGGCCCGTCGCCCGGGACCGCGTCACGGACGTGGACGACGCCGAGATAGCGGAGGCACCGGATCACCTGGTCAAGGTCGCGATAGCCGCCATCCAGGTACATCGCGTGGATGTTGACGCCGATGCCGTCGGCGAACTGGTCCGCCGCAACGGCTCGCGCGGCCGCTGGATGCGGGTTGAACAGGAGGGCCAGCAGGCAGAGCGCGCCGGCCCAGACGCTGAGAAGGCTGCGTGGCGGCATGGTCTCCAACCCGGATGGTGTGCCGGCGGCGGCCATAGAATGTCCTCGCCCCTCGCCGCGTGGAGGCGAACGTCTGCTGCCCAGCTAACGCCAAATTGCCTTTTTTCGCAACCGCGAGAAGGTTCTTGTCGCCCTTCCGACCTTCATTCGACCATGTTTCGCCGTCCCCGTTGCACCGCCGTTGCGATGCAGCATAGATTTGCCGCAGGGTGGGGCGGGGCGGCCGCGGGATGCGGGCGCGAACGGCTTTCGGCAGAGTGTGGCCTGCGTGCGAATTGCGACCAGACGTCCCGACCGAATGCCTGACAGCACCGCCGCCCCGCACGCGCGGCCGCGACGTTTGTCCGCCCGATCCGCCGCGTTCCTGCGCTCGCGAACCTTCTGGTTCCTGCTCGAACGGGTCGTATCGAACGGCAGCGGATTCGTCCTGGTCGCCGTGCTGACGCGCGTCGCGAACATGACGCGGCTGGCCGAGTTCATCAGCGTCTACGCGTTCGCGTCGCTGTTCCTGCCGCTGTTCACCTCCGCGGTGCTCGGATACGTGGTCCGTCTGATCGGCCATGCCGAGAGCGCGGAGGAGGAAGGACAGGTCGTCCGTTCTTCCTTTTTCGTCATGCAGGTGGCGTCGGTCGTGCTGGCCGGCGTGCTGATCCTGCTCGAATATGCCAGCGGCCAGGGCAGCCTGCTGTCAGCGCTGATCCTGCTGTCGATCCTGTTCTCGCCGGTGACGCTGTTTGCCGCCACCCTGCGGGCGCGCGACGACTACGTCTTCTTCATC
>JBDZUN010000397.1:0-1622 GCA_040255145.1 Hyphomicrobiales bacterium
GCACTTTGGTTGATCGCGGCATTGTGCGGCGGCCTCGCCGCTTGCGGCGGCGGCCATCATCGTCCGCCGCCGGAACGCGCCGCCCCGCCATCCGACATCCGGGGCGCAATGGCGCGGCAAGTCGCGATCATCGACGACCAGGTGCGCTTCGCCGACAACGGCCTCTACAACCGCTTCACCTGGATGACCGACGGCAGCTTCTGCTACCTGGCGCAAAGCAAGGCCGAGATATTGAACGCCTGCTTTCAGCCGGCGCAGGTCGATTCCGCCTCGGTCGCCGTCCGCGGCGCCGGCACGCTGGGCGCGCCGTTCGACCGGGTCGCCTTTTCCTGCGCGCGCGCCGGTTGCGTCAAGCGATCGTCGCAGCTTACCTCGATGTTCGGGCCGCGCGGCTATCAGCGCCTGGACGCGCTGTCGATGCCGACCCGGCGCGGCGGCGGCCCCGCGGCGGCCGATGCGCTGCGCCGCCTGCTGGCGCTTGCCGCGCAAGCCGGCCCGATAGTCCGTAGACATCAGAGCGACTTTTGGCCAGGCTGAATCAGCTCTCCGAGCGCCGACGAGCGCTACAAGATGAACCGGGACAGATCGGTGTTGCGCGCCAAGCTGTCGACGTGCTTGTGCACATAGGCCGCGTCGACCAGCAGCATTTCGCCCGGGCGGTCGGAGGCGGTGAAGCTGATCTCGTCCAGCACCCGCTCCAGGAGCGTGTGCAACCGCCGTGCGCCGATATTCTCGACCGCACCGTTGATCTCGGCGGCAAGGTCGGCAATCGCGTCGACCGCGTCGGCGCCGATGTCAAGCGTCACATTCTCTGTGCCTAGCAGCGCAACATATTGCTTGATCAGGCTGTGCTCCGGCTCGGTCAGGATGCGGCGGAGGTCGTCGCGCGTCAGCGGCAGGAGCTCGACCCGGATCGGCAGGCGGCCCTGAAGCTCGGGTAGGAGGTCCGACGGCTTGGCGATGTGGAACGCGCCCGAGGCGACGAACAGGATGTGATCGGTCTTGACCGAACCGTGCTTCGTGGAAACCGTCGTGCCCTCGATCAGCGGCAGAAGGTCGCGCTGAACGCCCTCGCGCGACACGTCGGCGCCGTGCCTGTCGCTCCGTGCGCAAATCTTGTCGATCTCGTCGAGGAAGACGATGGCGTGGTTCTCGACCAGCGCAATCGCCTCCTGCACGATCTGTTCGTTGTCGAGGAGGGCGTCGGCCTCCTCCGCGATCAGCGGCGCGTAGGAATCGGCCACCCGCATCCGCCGTGTCTTCTTGCGCTGGCCGCCCAGCGCCTTGCCCAGCATGTCGTTCAGGTTGACCATGCCGAGCGAGGCGCCCGGCATACCCGGCACGTCGAACAGCGGCATGCCGCCGCCGGAATCCTGCAGCTCGACCTCGACCTCCTTGTCATCGATCTCGCCGCTGCGCAGCTTGCGGCGGAACGATTCCCGGGTCGCCTCGCTGGCGTTTTCGCCGACCAGGGCGGCCAGCACGCGGTTCTCTGCGGCAAGATGGGCGCGCGCCTGCACGTCCTTGCGCTTGCGCTCACGCACCATCTGGATACCGACCTCGACCAGGTCGCGCACGATCTGCTCGACGTCGCGGCCGACATAGCCGACCTCGGTGAACTT
>JBDZUN010000177.1:0-7130 GCA_040255145.1 Hyphomicrobiales bacterium
CGAAGAAGAGGAGTTCGGTGCCTTCGTCCTGCGCGCCGTGGCCGCGCTTGAGCAGCTCACTGACCTCCATCGAGGCGCGGCCGAGCACGGCGGAGACGCGCACCGGCACGTCGAACACCGCCTCCAGGTCGCCGGCCGTGCGCACCGGCTCGTCACCGGTCGGCAGCGTGTCCGGCAGGTTGCGGACCTCGCCGTCGCCGCCCGCCCCGCCGCGCCGATCCCGGTTCAGGTCGGTCCATTCCATCTGCTCGTCGGCCATCGTTCAGCTCTCTGACATTGCGGGTTGCGCCGGTTGGTCCGGCAGGTGCGCGAACCGGGCGAACGCGGCCTCGACCGCCGCGTCGATCAGCGCCGTCTTGCGCTCGACGCCGCCGTCCGGCCACTCGATGCGGCAATCGGCGCCCGAATAGCCGGGCTCGCCGATCAAGATGATCCGCCCGGCGAAGTTCTGCCGCGCCAGCAGGGGGTCGAGCCGGCGACGCATCACGTCCACCAGTCGTTCGTCGAGCCGCACCACCAGGCGCGGCTCCTCGGCGTGGCCGGCCATGCTTTCGGCCAGCAGCGCCTCGACTTCAGCCGCCGGTGCGTGGGCCAGCAGCCGGGCGCTCAGCTTGCGCGCGACCGCAATCGCGACCGCCGCCGCCTCGACCTTGACGCCGCGCAGTTCGGCGTCGATCTCGCGCAGCATGCGCGCCGTGCCGGCCGCGACCTCCTCCAGCATCAGAACCAACGACCGCTCCGTGCTCTCCTCGACCTCGATGCGGCCGGCGGCACGGCCCTGCTCGAACGCCTCTGCCCGCGCCGCCTCGATCTCGGCCTCCGGCACCATGCGCGCCTGCGGCGCCTGGTCCTTGGCCGGCGACTCGTCCTCGCGCAACAGCGAGGCGAAGGTGAATTTCACGGCTTGCGCCAAGCTTGGCCCCCTCGGTACGGAATTCATCCGTAGGCGATCTATCCTAGAACCGTTCACCGTTTCATGGAAACGCTGAACGGTTCCAAGTTCTTGGTTTATCGCGTTTCCGAACCGCAAAAGTGGCATCCACTTTTGCTGGAAACGCTCTAGTAGATCAGCTCGTCGTCGCCCTTGTTGTCGGTCAGGACCAGCTCGCCGGCATCGGCGCGCTCCTTGGCCACGGCCACCATGTAGGATTGAGCCTCCTCGACGTCGCGCAGGCGGACCGGGCCCATTGCCTCCATGTCCTCGCGCAGGATCTTGCCGGCGCGCTCCGACATGTTGGAGAAGAACATGTCGCGCAAGCCGTCCGACGCACCCTTCATCGCCAACCCGAGCTTGTCCTTCTCAACTGCGCGCAGCAGCACCTGCACCCCCGTGGCGTTGAGCTTCGAGAGATCCTCGAAGGTGAACATCAGCGCCTTGATGCGTTCGGCGGCGTCAGCGCTGCGCTCCTCCAGCGAAACCATGAAACGGCTCTCGGTGGCGCGGTCGAAGTTGTTGAAGATCTCGGCCATCATCTCGTGCGAATCGCGCCGCGTCGTCCGCGCCAGATTGCTCATGAACTCGGTGCGCAGGGTCTGCTCGACCTTCTCCAGGATGTCCTTCTGCACCGCCTCCATCTGCAGCATGCGGGAGACGACCTCGAGCGCGAAGTCGTCGGGCAATGCGGTCAGCACGCGCGCCGCCTGCTCGGCACGCAGCTTCGACAGCACGACGGCGACCGTCTGCGGATATTCGTTCTTCAGGAAATTGGCGAGCAGCGCCTCGTTCACGTTACCGAGCTTGTCCCACATGGTCCGGCCCGCGGGACCACGGATTTCTTCCATGATCCCGGCGACGCGGTCGTTCGGCAGGAACTTCTGCAAGAGGCGCTCGGTCGATTCGAAAGTGCCGACAAGCGAACCGGTGCCCGACATCTGCGAGACGAAGTCGATCAGCAGGCGTTCGACCATGCCGGAGCCGACGGTGCCGAGGCTCGCCATCGCCTGCGATACCTCGCGGATTTCGTCGTCCTCCATCATAGTCCACAGCTTGGCGCCGTGTTCGTCGCCGAGCGCGAGCATGATGATTGCGGCCTTCTGCTGGCCGGACAGCAAGCGGGGATCGTCTTTCAGCATCGGGAACCGCCCTCTAGCGCCGTTCGGCGAGCCAGGTGCGCATGATCGCGATCGCCTCCTCCGGGTGGCGGTCGACGATCTCGCCCACCTTGCGGACGGAGGATTCCTTCACCTGGCCCTCGACCTGCGCGATATCGATCATGCTGTCCAGGCCGCGCGGCGCGGGCAGCGCGGTCGGCGGCGCCATCGGCTGGCCCGGCAGCGCCATGCCGGCCTCCCCGCCCGCCATGGCAAGCTCGCCCGCGCCCGCCGACGCGCCGGCCAGCGCCAGCCGCCCGCCGATCTCCTCGACCGGCGCGGTCAGCAGCCGGGTCAGCACCGGCTTCACCACCAGAAGCGCGATCAACAGCGCGACGACGCCCAGCACCAGGGTTTCGACGATGCGCAACAGGTCCGGCTTGGGCAGGCCGAACAGGATGTTGTCTTCCGCCTGCGGCGCGAAATCCTGCAATTCGGCGAAGCGCAGATTCGCGACCCGCACCTGGTCGCCGCGCTTCTCGTCATAGCCGATGGCCGAGCGGACCAGCGCGTCGATCTGCTTCAGCTCCTCGGCGCTGCGCGGCACGTAGACCTGCTCGCCCTTCGGCCCGGCCTTGTAGCCGCCATCCACCAGCACCGCGACCGACAGCCGCTCGATCTGGCCCGGCTCGCGCACCTCGGTCCGGGTGGTGTGCGAGATCTCGTAATTGGTGGTCTCCTCGGTGCGGTTGTTGCGCGACGTCGATTGGGGCGTCGCCGACTTCCCGCCATCCGCCTGGTCCTGGCTGCCCTGCTTCTGCGCCTGGACCTCGGTCGGCACGTTGTTGCCGACGCTGACCCCGTCTGGCGCGCCGTCGGTCGCCAGGCCGGTCTCCTCGGTGTTCTGGGTCGAGCGGACCACCTGGCCGTCCGGGTCGAATGTCTCGGAATGCCGGGTCATGCGGTTGAAATCGACCTGGGCGGCGACCTGCACCCGCACCTTGTCCGGGCCGACGATGCTGCCGACCATCTGACCGATCTGCTGCTCCAGCCGGTGCTCGATTTCGCGGGTGCGCTGGTCGAGCGAGGTGGCGAGGCCGCCGACCCCGTCGCCGTCGTCACCGCTGGCGAGCAGCGTGCCATGCTCGTCCACCACCGTGACGCGCGCGGGCTCCAGGCCCGGCACGGCGGACCCGACCAGGTGCTGCACCGCCTGGACCTGGCCGCGCGACAGGCCGCCGCGCAGCTTCAGCACGATCGAGGCGGAGGGCTTCTCCGTCTGGCGCGAGAACAGCTCGTGCCGCGGCAGCACCAGGTGCACCCGCGCCGCCTCCACCCCGTCCAGCGTGCGGATAGAGCGGGCAAGCTCGCCTTCCAGCGCGCGAAGCTGGTTGAGCTGCTGGACGAAATTGGTGGTTCCGAGCGCTTCCTTCTCATCGAACAGCTCGTAGCCGACGGTGCCGCCCGACGGCAGGCCCTGCTCGGCCAGCGCCATACGTAATTTCAGTACACGGTCGTTCGGTACCAGGATCGTGCTGCCGTCGCCCCTCAGCACATAGGGGACGTGCATGCCGTCCAGCTTGGTGACGATCTTGGTCGCGTCATCGAGCGCGAGGTCGCTGAACAGCGGTACCATCGGCGCCGCGGTCATGCGGAGCGTCAGGAACAGGAAGAAGGCGACGAAGCCGACACCGACAAGGCCCATGACGGCCAGGCGCACCGCGCCGAACCCTTTGAGAACCTGCAGAAAGCCGCTCAAACCCGTTCTCCGCCCGCGATGGCCGCAACAGGGCCAGACGTCCGGCGCCCCCCGCTGGCCGCCGACCCGGCAAGAATTACCTAGACCGCGATGAACAGGCGGTTAATGCCCGGACGCGGGCCCCCAAAACGCGAAAACGCCGGACAAACCGGCGTGTTCATTCGAACGGGTCGGATCGGCGGGCGGTCACGAATCAGGGGCGCGATATTGCTGGACCCGCGTCGCGCGCAGGCCCGGCAGGCCGTGGCGCTCCACCGCGCGCTGCCACGAGAGGAATTCTTCCATCGACAAGGTGTAGCGCGTGCAGGCCTCTTCCAGCGTGATCAGGCCGCCGCGCACGGCGGCGACCACCTCGGCCTTGCGGCGCGTGACCCAACGCTTGGTGTCGGCCGGCGGCAAATCCGCCTCCGTCAGCAGCCGGCCGTCCGGTCCGACCACCCGGGCGGTGCGAAACGTCTTGAATGCGTTCATTCAGAGATATCCGCGATCAATCGGTACTGACGCTGTTTTTAGGCCCCGGCGTTTAACACCCGCCTAACAAGCGGCGTAAACAAAGCTCTAATAAAGTGCTGTTGCTTAAACATTTTCGTAAATTGGGGGACATCCGGCGCCGTTCTGCGCCGGGCCGCGCGGGCGGTTGGGGCGGCGGTCCGGGCCGCACCTACCGGATGATGCGGATCACGTCGTCCAGCATGTCGTTCGCAGTTGTGATCACACGCGAATTGGCGGAATAGGCGCGCTGGGTGGTGATCAGGTTGGCGAATTCCTGCGCCAGGTCGACGGTCGAGGATTCCAGCGAGCTGGACTGGATGGTGCCGGCGCCGCCGCTACCCGGTTGCTGCAGGCTGAGCGCGCCCGACTCCGCGGTCACGACATAGGCGTTGCCCGACTGTGCCTGCAGGCCGTTCGGATTGACGAAGGTGGCCAGCGGGATGGTAGCGACCTGCCGGCGCGCGCCGTTCTCGAAGATCGCCGTGACCGCGCCGTCCTTGCCGACCTCGACGCTGCTGATGCCGCCGAACACCGCGCCGTCGATGGTCGACGAGATCACCGAGGAGGGGCTCGCATATTGCGTGATGCCGTCGGTATGGCCGGCCGAGCCGTAATTGAGCTTGATCGACTGGCTGCCCAGGCCGCTCGACGCGCCCCAGGTGACGTTCAGGGTCGAGGGCAGCGTGCTCGAGGACTGCAGGGTGCCGTCGGCGCCGAATACCAGGGTGCCGGACGCGACCAGCCCGTTCGGCTGCGCGGTGGTGTCGAGTTCGCCGGCCCCACCGTAGATCTCGACGTTCCAGGTGTTGGCGCCAGTCTTGACGAAGCCCATGGTCAGATCGTGCGTGCCGCCCTGGGAATCGTAGACCTGGATGTTGTTGGCGAACTGGGGTTCGAGCGCACCGCTCGCCATGTCGCCGGCGGCATAGGGCGTGGCCGTGGTGTCGAGCGCGGTCTGCGTCGACTGGAGGTTCGCCTTCAGCGCGATCGAGGACGTCGGCTCGGCCGTGCCGGTCAGGCTCGACACGTCGATCGGCACCAGCGAGCTGAGGTTCGTCACATTCGGCGGCAGGCTGCCGTCCGCCCCCGTCGGCCAGCCCATCAGGTAATAGCCGGCCGAATTGACCAGGTAGCCGTCCGAATCGGGGCGGAACGAGCCGGCGCGGGTGAACATCGTCGTCCCGCCGCCGGCGGTCGAATCGCTCTGCGTGTTGACGACGAAGAAACCGTTGCCGCTGATGCCGAGGTCGGTCGGCGACGCGGCGCTCTGCAGCAGCCCCTGCTGGTCGACCATCGCGCGCGGCAGCGACTGCACGCCGCCGGTGGTGTAGCGGGTCTGCGTCGCCGGCTGGGCCACCAGGGTCGCGAACTGCGCGCTGGTCTCCTTGTAGCCGACGGTGTTCGCATTGGCGATGTTGTCGGAAATGATGCCGAGCGCCTGGGAATTGGCGGCCATTCCGGTCACGCCGGTATACATGGCTCCGAAAATGCTCATCGAGGTCTCCTCAAGGCCGCCTGATGATCGGCCCGGTTGCTGGGTGCGGGTTGATGCAGGGATCAGGAATCCGACGCGGACCGGACGCCCACGACCGAATCGAGCCCGACGACCACGCCGCCGACGCTGAGCTGCGGTCCGCTGGCGTCAGACGTGTCGATCGAATCGACCGGGCCGGTCACGGTCTGGGCCACAGGAATGGTCTGGCCGGCGGCGTCGGTGGCCGCGACCGACAGCGTGTAGACGCCGTCCGGCAGCAACGTGCCGGAGCTGTCCTTGCCGTCCCAGGTGAAGGTGTGCGGACCGGCGCCGGTTTCGCCCGACGCGACCGCGACCACCTTGTTGTTGGCGTCGGTCACGACCAGCGCCGTCTTGTCCGCCGCGTTGGCCAGGTCGTAGTCCCAGTGCGCCTCGCCGTCGCTGAGCGCCGCCTGGTTGGTCGTCGCCGTGACGTTGCGCCCGATGTAGGAGACAGCGTTGGCCGCCTGGCTCGACCGCTGGACGCCGAGGAGTGATTCGAGGTTCTGGTTGGTCTGGATCGACTGCTCGACGCCGGCGAACGACACTAGTTGCTGGGTGAACTGGTTGGTGTCGAGCGGCGACAGCGGGTCCTGGTTCTTGAGCTGCGTGGTCAGCAGCGTCAGGAACGTGTCGAAATTGCCGGCGAGCTGCGCGCCCGCCGTGGTCGCTGCCGAAGGCGTCTGGGTCTGCGTCTGGCCGGTGCCGGTCGCGGGGATGGTGGTCATTTCTATCCTGCCAGTCTGTTTCGGGGATCGGCCTTTCGGGGATCGGTTCGTTTCGCGGATCAGATGCGGATATCGACGCCGTCGCGGCGCCATAGCAGCGACATGGCCTGCAACGGCCGTGCCGCATCAGCCTGGGCGGCCGCATCGCCCGCGCGTCCGCCGCGCGCGAGCCGGCCCGGAGCGACGCCCGAATCGGTGAAGCCCGAACCGGCGAAGGACGCGCCGCTGCCGCCGTCCTGGCGCAGCGAGAACGACAGCGAGCCGGAATCGGCCTTGAGGCCGGCATTCTGCAGCGCGCGTTCGAGGCCCCGGGCGTCGCGGTTCAGGAGCGCCATCGTCTCGGGCCGGTCGGCGGCAATCGCCGCCTCGACGCGGCCGTCGTGATGGATGTCGAGCCGGACGTCGACCCGGCCGAGGCCGGCGGGGTCGAGGCGGATTTCAAAGCGGCTGGAGCCACCGGCCGCGTGGCGCGCGATCTGGATCGCGACCTGTTCGGCCAATGCCGTCGGCGGCGGCTGGTTCGGCGCGGCGGCCGGGGCGCTCAGCGCGCCGTTGGCCGCCGGCGCCATGCCGCCCAGCGGCACGGCTGCGCCCGGCGTCGCAGAGG
>JBDZUN010000178.1:0-1906 GCA_040255145.1 Hyphomicrobiales bacterium
AAAACCGGCGCCGGCAGGCGGCGCAGGAATTCGGCCGCGTGCACCCATTCGGTCGGCGGCTCGGCGCCCTCGCGCGTCAGCGCGTCGACCGGCAGGTCGAGAGCGCGGGCCACCTGCCGCAGCAGCAGGATCGAAATGTTGCCCCGTCCCGTCTCCAGCTGCGCGAGATAACGTTCGGACACCCCGGAATCGCGCGCCAGCCGCTTGCGCGTCATGCCGCGGCGCGCCCGCGCCTTGCGCACCCGCTCGCCCAGTCCGCGCAGATAGGCGGCTTCGGCGGCCGCATCGTCGGGTTGCGCCAGCGGCGTGGCGGGTTCCGGGTCGGACATGGCGGCCGTCTCTCTCGCGATCGAGCTTGCCGGCCGGATCGTATGCGTTATAGTTCATGTTGTCACGCCGTCGGGGTCGCCCGCGCAATCCTTTCGTCCGCGGCCCGCACCCGCCGGCCATATCCGACGACCGCAGGTCGCGGTAAGATCGGACCACCGTTGAGGGAGGGAATGATGCGCCTGTCCATGGGAATGACCGCCGCGGCCGGCCTGCTGCTGTTCGCCGCGCAGGCCAGCGCCGCCGCGAACGTCACCACCGAGGTCACGAAGGCCGCGAGCCATGCCGGCCTGGCCGAGCAATCGGCCGATATCGCCGGCGTCCACATGCACCTGCACCACACCTTGAACTGCCTGGTCGGGCCGAAGGGCGAAGGCTTCGACGCCAAGCAGTTGAACCCCTGCTCCGCCGATGGCGACGGTGCGATCACCGACACGACCGACGCCGCGCAGAAGGCGAAGCTCGAAGCGGCCGCCGACAAGGCGCGCAGCGGCATCGCCCAGACCGACATCGCCGCCGCCAAGAAGGACGCGGGCGAGGCGCAGACGATGCTGAAGGCGGCGCGCTAGTCCGTCGTCGGATCATGGCGGACGCATCCGCCGCGGTGCCGTACAACACGGCGCCGTACAACGCCGCGGTTGACCTGATCGGGCGCAACCTGGCCGCCGGCCACGCGGGGAAGCCCGTCTTTTTCGACGAGGCCGGACGCTATACCTATGCCGAGCTCGACGAACGCGTGGCGCGCTGCGCCCATGCCCTGCGCGCGCTCGACATCGCGCCGTGCGCGCGCGTCGTGCTCGGCCTGCTCGACGGCATCGACTTCCCGACCGCCTTCCTCGGCGCGATCCGCGCCGGCATCGTGCCGATCCCGGTCAACACGATGTTTCCGCCCGCCGACCTCGGCTACATCCTGGCCGACAGCGGCGCGGTCGCCGCGATCGTGTCGGCCGACCTGCTGCCCCGGTTCCGGGAGGCGGCGCGCCTCGCCGACTGGCCCGGCCGCCTGATCGTGTCCGGTGACGCGCCGGGCGGCGACCTGGCCCTCTCCCATCTGCTTGGCGCGGCGGCGCGCGACGACGCGCCGCATCCGGCGCGGCCGGACGATCCGTGCTTCTGGCTCTACTCCTCCGGCTCGACCGGGCGGCCCAAGGGCACGGTGCACCGCCAGGCGAGCCTCGTCCGCACCGCCGAATGCTTCGCCGAAGGCGTGCTTGGCCTGCATGACGGCGACCTGGTCTATTCCGCCGCCAAGCTGTTCTTCGCCTACGGCCTCGGCAACGCGCTGACCTTCCCGCTCGCGGTCGGCGCGGCCAGCGTGCTGGCGTCCGGCCGGCCGACGCCGGACCTGGTCAGCGACATCCTCCGCCTCCATCCCGTCACCCTGTTCTGCGGCGTGCCGACGCTCTACGCCTCGCTCCTCGCCCATCCCGGCCTGCCGCCGCGCGGGGAGACGCGCCTGCGCCTGTGCCTGTCGGCGGGCGAGGCGCTGCCCGACGAGATCGGCCGCGCCTGGACCGCGCGCACCGGCACCGAGATCGTCGACGGCATCGGCTCGACCGAGATGCTGCACATCTTCGTC
>JBDZUN010000178.1:1916-2545 GCA_040255145.1 Hyphomicrobiales bacterium
TCGCCAACCGGCCGGGCGCGGTGCGCTACGGCACCACCGGCACGCCGGTGCCCGGCTACGAGGTGCGGCTGCTCGACGAGGCCGGCGCTGAGATCGCGGACGACGCGATCGGCGAATTGCAGGTGCGCGGGCCCAGCGCGGCGGCGCTCTACTGGAACAATCCGGACAAGAGCCGCGCGACCTTCCTGGACGGCGGCTGGGTGCGCACCGGCGACAAGTTCCGGCGCGAGGCGGACGGCGCGCTGGTCTATTGCGGCCGGGCCGACGACATGCTGAAGGTCGGCGGCATCTGGGTCTCGCCGGCGGAGATCGAGGCCGCCTTGCTCGGCCACCGGGCGATCCTGGAGGTCGCGGTGATCGGCAAGGCCGACGGCGGCGGGCTGGTCAAGCCGAAGGCTTTCATCGTGCTCAAGGACGGCGCGGGCGCCGCCCCCGACCTCGCCGCCGAGCTGCAGGCTTTCGTCAAGGCGCGGCTCGCACCCTATAAATACCCGCGCTGGATCGACTTCGTGCCCGAACTGCCCAAGACCGCGACCGGCAAGATCCGCCGCCATGTGCTGCGCGAGCGGGAGCAGGCGGCCGCTTCCGGGGCTGCGCCCTGACCGATCCGTCGCCTGTCGCCGGCCACC
>JBDZUN010000178.1:2555-7099 GCA_040255145.1 Hyphomicrobiales bacterium
CGGCTCGAATTCCATCGCTACGCGCCGGCCCGGACCGATGCGCCCACCATTGTCCTGCTGCATGAGGGGCTGGGCTCGGTCGCGCATTGGCGCGACTGGCCGGCGCGGCTGGCCGCGCGTACCGGCTGCGGCGTCCTGGCCTGTTCGCGCCACGGCTATGGCGGGTCGGAACCACTGGGGGAAAAGCGCGCGGTCGACTACATGCACCACGAAGCCGAAATGGTGCTCCCCGACCTCTTACGCCAAACCGGCATCGCCCGGCCAATCCTGTTCGGCCACAGCGACGGCGCATCGATCGCGCTGCTCTACGCCGCGGCCTTTCCCGACGAACCGCGCGGCCTGGTGCTGGAGGCGCCGCACGTCTTCGTCGAGGACGTGTCTATCGCCGGCATCGCCGCGGCCAGGCGGGTCTACGAGACGACCGATTTGCGCAGCCGCCTCGCCCGCTACCACGCCGACCCGGACGGCGCGTTCCGCGGCTGGAACGACATCTGGCTCGACCCCGCCTTCCGCGCCTGGAATATCGAGGATCGCTTGGCCGCCATCCGCTGCCCGCTGCTGCTGATCCAGGGCGAGGCGGACGAATACGGCACGCGTGCCCAACTCGACGCCATCGCCGCCCGCATCCCCGATACGGAAATCGGGCTGCTGCCCGGCGGCCACGCACCCCACCGCGACGATCCGGACACCGTGCTGGCGCTGACCGCCGATTTCGTGACGCGGATCAGGTGCTGACGCCGCGCCGATACCGCCTCAATCGCTCGGCTCGTGCTCGACCAGCGTCTTGACGTCGAACGACCCGGCATGCCGGAACACCAGCGTGAACGGGACGAACGCGCCGATCTTGGGCGGCTGCTTCACCCCGACCAGCACGATATGCGTCGTCCACGCCGCCAGGGTGACCGGCTTGCCCGGCGGCAGCGGGATTTCCTTGAGCTCGCTGGTCTTGCCATTGGCGACCTGCACGAAGCGGACCGCCTGCGCCACGTCGGAATGCGCCGCAATCAGTACGTCGTCGGTCTTCTCGCGGTTGAGGATCGGACCGTAGACCTGGAGGTCGGCGCTCCCCTCCTCCGGCGGGCTCCACAGATGGCCGATGAACAGGCCATTGCGGGAATAGGAATGGGCCTGCCCGCGCACCGCAAAACCGGCGGCAAGCCCCGCCGTCGCCGCCGCGCGGATGAAGACGCGCCGCCCCAGCGGCCTCGTATGCAAGTCGTATTCGAGCATCCTATCCTCCGGCCCGCTCAACGGGGGCGCACCTCGGTGCTGAAATCGCCCTCGCCGCCCTTGGCCTGCTCCGAAAGCTCCTGCTCCGACCCCTTGGCCAGATCGCGCGCGCTGGCGAGCGTCTCGGGCGTGTTCGGCTGCTTGAAGAAGGTGTAGGACAGCGTGATCGCCGGCACGTCCCGCGTATTGCGGTCCTTCAGGAACTCCTGGTCGACGTAGAAGATCAGCGGCATGCGCGCCGATTCGCCCGGACCCAGCCGCTCGTTGGTAAAGCAGAAGCACTGGACCTTGAAGAAATAGAGCGCCGCCCTGTCCGGCGTGACGTTATAGGTCGCGCGCGCGACGATGGTCTGGTTGCTGCGATTGTGCGCCGTATAGAAGACCTGCGTCGGCTCGCCGATCTTGGCCGTCACCTCCCTCTGCGCCGGCTTGAAGTCCCAGTCGAGGCCGGGCGCCACGTTGGCGTCGAACCGGACCTTGACGGTGTGGGTCTGCGCAGGATCGACCGCGACCGGCTGCAGCGCGCGCCGGGTCGTGCCGCCAGAGCCCGTCGCCGCGCAGAACATCCGGTACAGCGTCGGCGAATAAATGACGCCGGCCGTCGTGATCGCCATCGCGACGAACGCGATCGCAAGGCTCGCCGCCCACCCTTTGTTGAACCGCTTCATCGCCCTTCCGCGCCGGTCGCCGGCGGCTCTCCGAAAAATGCACCTGTCAGAATATAGGCGCCTTTCCCGCGATGGCGAACGGCGCGGCGCGCGCTGCGGCGTTCGGTCCCTGGTGTCCCGATTCTGAAATTCGCATGCGTTCGATATCACAGCCAGTGCGAATTTCAGAATCGAAGGACATTAGGAACTTGTTGATTTCTAGTGTCGTTTTGATTTCGAAGTTCGCTCGGGGTGCGATACCGAAATGAAGCGAACTTCGAAATCACGACACTAGGCCCTCCGGCCGGTTCAGGCGTCTCCGGTCCGCGTCTCGGGCATCGCCAGCCAGACCAGCACGAAGGCCAGCATGCCGATCCCGGTCAGCACGCCGAACGCTGTGGCCGTGCCGAAGCTGTCGGCCAGCCAGCCGCCGAGCGTCGTGCTGAGCGTCGCGCCGATGCCCATGGCGAAGCCGACGATGCCGAGCGACAGCGTGTAATGACCGGACCGGCCGGCGATGTCGCTGATCACCAGCGGCTGCAGCACGCCCCAGCAGGCGCCGGCGACCCCGTCCACCGCCTGGATCAGGATGACCACGACCGGGTCGGCCACCAGGGACAGCACGATCCCGCGCAGCGGCACCATGGCGAAACCGAGCAGCAGCGCGATCCGCCGCCCCCGCCGCCGCGCCAGCCGTGCCACCGCCGGCGACAGGGTCGCGACCACGATCTGCGGCAGGACGATGCTGGCACCGATCATCAGGCTGGCCGCGGCGCCGGCGCTCTTGGTCAGCGAGGCGCCGGCGATCGGCAGCATCGCCGTCGCCGAAAGGTAGAACAGCGTCGCACAGCCGGCGAAGATCAGGAGGCGCCGGTCCTTGAGCACGCGGCCGACGCCCTGCCACCGGCCGCCCTCGGCGGCGGCCGGCCGGTCCGACGCCAGACGCACGCCGGCGAGCGGCTTGAGGAAGAACAGCGCTGGCACCACCAGCGCGGCGGTCAGGAAGAACACCGCGCGCTCGGACACGTAATAGCCGCACGCCGCCATCATCGCGGCGCCCAGCCCGTTGCCGATCGAGGCGTAGCGCGTATTGCGGCCGAACCGCACGCTGAGCGCGCGATGGCCGTAGAGGCCGAGGCTGATCGCCGCGATGGCCGGCCCCAGCGTGCAGCTCGAAAAGCCGTGCAGGATTTCGGCGCCGTAGACCAGGAGCGGGATCGGGTGGATCGCCAGCATCAGCGCGCTGAGCGCGAAGGCGATCAGGCTGAACACCGCGACGCGGGTCTTGCTCTCGATGGCGTCGACCACTGCGCCGGCCGGGATCTGGCTGGCCATCGCGGTCAGGGTGCCGACGCTGAGCGCGATGCCGATGCCGGTCTGGGTCCAGCCCGCGACCGTCAGGTAGACCGCGATGAACGGCCCGAAGCCGGTCTGGATGTTCGCGACGAACAGGTTCAGCGCGTCGAGCCCGCGCTCCGCCGCCGGCGCCACGGGCGGCCGGAAATCGCTCTCCCCGACGGGCGAGGCGGACGCCACGCCTCAGGGCTTTTGCGGCGGCGCCACGGGCGGCGAGGGCGTCTTGGTCGGTGGGCGGCTCCGCTCGGCCGGCGGCTTGGGCGCTGTGGGCGCGGGCTTTTCGGCCGGTGATGGGGCCTTTTCGGCTGAAGGCTCCAGCGTCGCCGGCGGCTCCGTCGGCGGCTGCTTTTCGGGTACCAGGATGGCTGCCGGCGCCGGCGCGTTCTTGGGCGGCCCGGCCACGTCGGCCTTGGGCTCCGAACGCTCGTATTCCGGCGCCGCCTGCACCTGGTCGCGTCCCAGCGCCAGCATGATCGGCGCATCCGGGTCCGCCGGGTGGAAATGCAGCAGCGCCCAGTCGACCGCGATCTTGCGCGACCCGACGCCGAGGAAGCCGCCGAAATCGATCACCGCCGCGCGCGGCGCGCCGCTGCCGTCGACCAGCACGTCGACGACCCGGCCCATATCCTCCTGGTTCGGCCCCTCGACCTTGCGGCCCAGGATCGGCACCGCGACGCCCGGCGGGATCGGCTCCAGGTTCTTGGGCTGCGGCGGGTTCTCGGGCTGCGGGTTCTCGGGCTGCGGGTTCTCGGATTGCGGGCTCTTGGGCTGCGGGCTCTTGGGCTGCGAGTTCTTGGACTGCTCGGGCGCCTTCGGCGTTTCCGATTCCGGCTTGGCTTCGTCGGCCGGCGCCCCCGTCTCGTCCTTGCCACCGTTCGCCGCGGCGCCTGACGGCTTGGTGGTATCCGGCTTGGCGGCTTCTCCAACCGGCGGGATATTGGCCGTCGGGATGTTGGCCGGCGGCTCGTTGGGCGGCTTGCGGCGCGTCTGCGCCTTTTCATGTCCGGCATCGGCCGCGTGAGGCGCGGCGGCGGCCGGCGTCGCCTCCGCGCCGGACGACGGGGCCGCGACGCCGCCGGCGGCCAGCGCCACGAGAACGGCCGCAAGCCACGCCACCAGGTGCGGACGCCCGATGCTCATGCCCGCTCCCGCTCGGCGACGGCGAACTGGCCGTGATACATCCGGCTATAGAGGCCGCCGCGGCGCAGCAACTGCTCCGACGTGCCGTCCTCGACGATCCGGCCGCGGTCGAGCACGACGATCCGGTTGAACGACGCGAGCGTCGAGAGGCGGTGCGCGATGGCGATCACC
>JBDZUN010000005.1:0-38101 GCA_040255145.1 Hyphomicrobiales bacterium
GTGTCGTGATCCACGGTCGTTCGGACGCGACGCTGAACCCGGGCGGCGTGCGCATCGGCACTGCGGAGATCAGCCGCCAGGTCATGAACGTCGACGAGATCCGCGACTGCCTGGTGATCGGCCAGGAGTGGGAGCACGACGTACGCGTCGTCCTGTTCGTGGTCCTGGCGCCGGACGCGACGCTCACGCCCGAGCTCCAGGATCACCTCCGGACGCGGATCCGCACCGGCGCGTCGCCTCGGCACGTGCCGGCGCGGATCGTCGCCGTGCCTGATCTGCCCCGGACCCGCAGCAACAAGCTGTCCGAGCTCGCGGTGCGCGACGTCGTGCACGGACGGCCGGTCGCCAACACCGAGGCGCTGAGCAACCCCGAAGCACTCGAGCACTTCCGCGACCTCGAGGAGCTGCGCACGTGACCCGCCTGCGCAGCCTCCCCACCGTCCCCGCCAGCCGCCCGGACCTCGTGGCCAAGGCACCGCGCACGAAGCCGGACGCGGCGTAGGCGGTCGCGGTCTCGTCCAGGAAGCGGAACACCGACTCATAGAGGCCGATGTCGACGAACTGGCCCTGGCCGGTCTTCTCGGCGACGCGCAGGCCCATCAGCACGCCGACCGCGCCCCACACGCCCGACATGTAGTCGGCGAGCGAGGTGGAGCCGGGCACGACAGGCACGCGGCCCGCTTCGCCGGCGAGATAGGCGAGGCCGGAAAAGGCGTGCGCGATGCGCGCGAAACCTGGCCGCTCGCGATAGGGGCCGGTCTGGCCATAGGCGCTGACGCGCAGCATGACGAGGCGCGGGTTGACCGCCTTCAGCGCCTCGTAGCCCAGGCCCCACTTCTCCAGGGTGCCGGGGCGGAAATTCTCCAGCACCACGTCGGATTGCGCGACCAGCTTGCGGAACAGGTCGGCGCCTTCCGCGTTGCGCAAATCGAGCGTGACCGATTTCTTGTTCCGCGCCTCCGACAGCCAGACCATCGTGTCGCCGGCCGCGGTCGGCGTGCCGAACCGGCGTAGCGGGTCGCCGACGCCCGGTTGCTCGACCTTGATCACCTCGGCGCCGAAATCCGCCAGCACCGTGCCGCAGAACGGCGCGGCCAGGAAGGTCGCGATGTCCAGGACGCGGACGCCGTCGAGCGGCGGTTTCACCGCGCTCATGACGCCACCGCCGTTGCGGAATGCGCCGCGGCATGGGCATCGGCCGCCGCGGCCCGGCGCAGGATGGTGTTGGCGAGCTTTTCGTGCGCGCGGTCGAGCAGCACGCCCTTCTGGCCGATCGCGCCCCGCCCTTCGGCATCGGCCTCGGCGATGGTGCGGGCGAGATCGCCGGCCCACGCAACCTGCTCAGGCGACGGCGTGAACACCTGGTTGGCCAGCTCGACCTGCGTCGGGTGGATCGCCCACTTGCCCTCGAAGCCGAGCGCCGTGCCGCGCCGCGCGCTGGCGAGATAGCCGTCCGGGTCGCCGTAATTGGTGAACGGGCCGTCGATCGGTCGCAGGCCGTAGGCGCGGCAGGCATTGGCGATGCGCGCCAGCGCGAAGTGCCACTGGTCGTTCCAATGACGCAGGCGGGCGCCTGTTTCATCCGGGTCGGTCAGCATGGCGTAGTCGGGGTTGGCCGCGCCGAACACGCGGTCGAAGCTGCGCAGGTCGATCGAATAATCGCCGACGCCGAACACCATCGCCTCCAGCCGCTCCGACGATGCGGCGATCTGCTCGGCGTGAGCGAGACCGAGAGTCGTCTCGATCAGCACCTGGATGCCGATGCGCTTGTCGCGCTTGTGCTCGCGCTCGATCCCGGTCAGCAACTGGTCGACGAACTGGACGTCGAACGGCGTGCCGGTCTTGGGCAAGAGGATCAGGTCGAGGCGCGGGCAGCGGCTCGCCACTTCCAGGATGTCGCGATGTGCCCATTCGGTGTCCAGGCTGTTGACCCGCACCGACATCAGCTTGTCGCCCCAGTCGATCTCGTTGAGCGCGCGGATCGCGGCCTCGCGCGCGGTGGGCTTCAGCGCCGGCGCTACCGCGTCTTCGAGGTCGAGGAACACGGCGTCCGCGCCGCCTTGCGCCGCCTTCAGGAAAAAGCGCTCCGACGTGGCGGGCACCGCCAGGTCCGAACGCTGCAGCCGGAACGGCTTCGGTTTGATCACGGTCGCGGTCATCGTCTCGGCCTCTGCGCGCTGAACGGGATAGGCGACTACGACTACGCCCGATCCGCATGCAGGGAAACTAGCGTCCGGTGTTATGCCCAGGAAACGATATTGTCTTATAGACTGATCTCGGTATCGGAATAATCGCGACGGCGGACGCTCGATGGGGCCGGGGCCAGCGGTCAATCACAAGCTGCTGCAGATCTTCGTCGCGGTCGCCGAGGGGCGCAGCTTCCGGCGCGCCGCCGATACGCTCGGCCGGTCGCAATCCGCCGTCAGCATGCAGGTGCGCCAGCTTGAGGCGCAGCTCGGCGTGCCTTTGTTCCACCGCACCACGCGCCGGGTGGAGCTGACGGCCGAAGGCGCCCAGCTTCTGACGCACGCGCGGCGCGCCGTGGCCGAATGGGAAACGGGGCTCCAGAAGATCCGCGAGGCGGCCGACATGCAGCGCGGCACGCTC
This sequence comes from Hyphomicrobiales bacterium, assembly GCA_040255145.1. Taxonomy (GTDB): domain Bacteria; phylum Pseudomonadota; class Alphaproteobacteria; order JBDZUN01; family JBDZUN01; genus JBDZUN01. The sequence goes on from JBDZUN010000005.1 coordinate 2,608, forward strand.
GCCATCGCCTGCGTGCCGACCTTGGCGGCGACGCGCCTGCCGGCGGCGCTGGCCGCCTACCAGCGGGCCTGTCCGGGGATTCGGGTGACGCTGTGCGAGCTGGCGACGCGCGAACTGGTCGACGCCCTGCGCCGGCAGGAGGTCGACCTCGGCATCGGCCCGTGCGTGGATCGCGCAACCGACCTCGATTTCTTTCCGGTCGCGACCGACCCGATCGTCGCGCTGGCGGCGTCCGCCTATCCGCTCGGCCGGCGGGGACGGGTCGACCTGGAGACGCTGTGCGGCTATCCGATCCTGCTCAATTCGTGGTCGGCGGAGCTGCGCGCGGCGCTGGAGCGCGATCTGGCGCGGCGCGGCCTGGCCTTCGACGTGAAGTTCGAGGTGCTGCATGTTCACACCCTGGCCGCCTTCGCGATCGCGGGGCTGGGCGTCGCGATCCTGCCCAGGGTCGCCGTGCCGCCGGCGCTGCCGGCGAGGATGCAGGCCCTGCCGGTCGGCGACCCGGCGATGACGCGCACGGTCGGCATCCTGACCCGCCGCGGGCACAGCCTGTCGCCCGCCGGGGAAGCCCTGAAGGAAGTCGTCGTCCGCACCTTCGGCGACGGATGATGAAAGGCGCGGGCGCGGCGCCCGGATCGCGCCTATTGTTTCCCGTACAACGCCGTCACGCCGGGAGAACCAGATGCCGCTTTCCGCCGCCGAATTGCCGAAGAAGTCCGTAGACGTCCTGGGCAGCCGCATGGCCTATGTCGAGATGGGCCAGGGCGCGCCGATCGTGTTCCAGCACGGCAATCCGACCTCGTCCTATCTGTGGCGCAACGTGATGCCGCATCTGGCGGACCAGGGCCGCTGCATCGCGCTCGACTTGGTCGGCATGGGCGATTCCGACAAGCTGTCGCCGTCGGGGCCCGACCGCTACACCTTCGCCGAGCACTCGCGCTATTTCGACGCGGCGCTGGCCGCGCTGGGGGTCGCGCGCGACGTCACCTTCGTCATCCACGACTGGGGCTCCGCCCTCGGCTTCGACTGGGCCAACCGGCACCGCGATGCGGTCAAGGGCATCGCCTATATGGAGCCGATCGTCCGGCCGATGACCTGGGAGGAGTGGCCGGACGCGATCCGCGACCTGTTCGCCGCGTTCCGCTCGCCGGCCGGCGAGGACATGATCCTGCAGAAGAACGTGTTCGTGGAGCGGGTGCTGCCCGGGTCGATCCTGCGCAAGCTGACCGACGCCGAGATGGCGGTCTATCGCCGCCCGTTCGTGCAAGCCGGCGAGGGCCGGCGGCCGACCCTGACCTGGCCGCGCCAGATTCCGCTGGGCGGCAAGCCGGCGGACGTGGTGGCGCGCGTCCAGGCCTATGCCGAATGGCTGGCGGGCAGCGACGTGCCCAAGCTGTTCGTCAATGCCGAGCCGGGCGCGATCGGCACCGGGCCGATGCGCGACTTCTGCCGCACCTGGCCGAACCAGCAGGAGGTCACCGTGCGCGGCAGCCACTTCATCCAGGAGGATTCGCCCGACGAGATCGGCCAGGCCATCGCCGCCTGGCGCCGCGGCCTGGGGTGAGGCCCTAACGCCCTGGATTCTGCGCGCGGTGGCGCAGCAGGTGGTCGGCCAGCACGCAGGCGACCATCGCCTCGCCGACCGGGGCGGCGCGGATGCCGACGCAGGGGTCGTGGCGGCCGGTGGTGGACATTTCGGTCTCTGCGCCGGCCGTCGTCACGGTGCGGCGCGGCGTGCGGATCGACGAGGTCGGCTTGACTGCGAAGCGCGCCACGATGTCCTGGCCGGTCGCGATGCCGCCCAGGATGCCGCCGGCGCGGTTGGACAGGAAGACCGGGCGGCCGTCCTCCATGCGCATCTCGTCGGCATTGTCCTCGCCCGACAGCGCGGCGGCGGCGAAGCCGTCGCCGATCTCGACGCCCTTGACCGCGTTGATGCTCATCAGCGCCTGGGCGATGTCGGCGTCGAGCTTGGCGTAGAGCGGCGCGCCGAGGCCGGCGGGCACGCCGCTCGCCACCACCTCCAGCACCGCGCCGCAGGACGAACCTTGCCGGCGCACGTCGTCCAGATGCGCCTCCCATAGCGGCGCGGTCTCGGCGTCCGGACACCAGAACGGATTGCGCTCCACCTCCACCCAGTCCCAACGCGCGCGGTCAATGGCAATGCCCCCGATCTGGACCAGCGCGCCGCGGACGGTCACGCCGCCGGGCACCGCGGCGTCCAGAACCTTGCGCGCGACGCCGCCGGCGGCGACCCGCGCTGCGGTCTCGCGCGCCGACTGCCGGCCGCCGCCGCGATGGTCGCGCACGCCGTATTTGGCCCAATAGGTGAAGTCGGCGTGGCCCGGCCGGAACGAATCCTTGATCGCGTCGTAGTCCTTGGACCGCTGGTCCTCGTTGCGGATCACAAGCGAGATCGGCGTTCCCGTGGTCACGCCCTCGAACACGCCGGACAGGATCTCGACGGTGTCGGATTCGCGCCGCTGAGTGGTGAAGCGCGACTGGCCCGGCCGGCGCCGGTTCAGCCAAACCTGGAGGTCGGCTTCGGCCAAGGAGATGCCCGGCGGCGTACCGTCGACGACGCAGCCGAGTGCGGGCCCGTGCGATTCGCCCCAGGTCGTCACCCGGAACAGGTGGCCGAATGTGTTGTGCGACATGATCCGGCGCGGCCGTCCGGCGGCCGCCTAGGAGGCGGAGCTTTCGGGCGCCAGCGCGACGGCGATGTCGGGCGCGTCCTCGGCCTTCATGCCGACGACGTGATAGCCGCAATCGACGTGATGAACCTCGCCGGTCACGCCGCTGCCCAGGTCGCTCAGAAGGTAGAGGCCGGCCTTGCCGACCTCCTCCAACGCCACGTTGCGGCGGAGCGGCGCGTTCAGCTCGTTCCACTTCAGGATGTAGCGGAAATCGCCGATGCCGGAGGCCGCTAGGGTGCGGATCGGCCCGGCCGAGATCGCGTTGACCCGGATGCCGTCGCGGCCGAGATCGACGGCGAGATAGCGCACGCTAGCCTCCAGCGCGGCCTTGGCGACCCCCATTACGTTGTAATGCGGCATCACCTTTTCCGAACCGTAATAGGTCAGGGTCAGCAGGCTGCCGCCGTTTTTCATCAGTTTTTCGGCGCGCTGGCAGATCGCGGTGAACGAGTAACAGGAGATGTTCAGGCTCATCGCGAAGTTTTCAGGCGTCGTCTCGACATAGCGACCCTTGAGCTGGTCCTTGTCGGAAAACGCGATCGCATGGACCAGGAAGTCGAGGCTGCCCCATTCGCTGGCCAGCGTTGCGAATACCGCGTCGAGGCTCGCGCTGTCGGACACGTCGCACGGCAGCACCAGCGGTGCGCCCAGCGTCTCGGCCAGCGGCATCACGCGCTTGCGGAACGCATCGCCCTGGTAGGTGAAAGCGAGCTCCGCTCCCTCCGCCGCGCAGGCCTTGGCAATCGCCCAGGCGATCGAGCGGTCGTTGGCCACGCCCATGACGAGGCCCCGCCTGCCCTCCATCAGTCCGGGCCGTCCGGTCATGCACAACTCCCTGCTCGGAAAACGGCGCATCCTACACCAAGAGGGGGGGTGGTCAACGGAAGCGGCAGCGCCTGTTACAGACGCTCAGTCGCGGCGCAGCGAACGGTCCTCGATCTCGGCGACGGCCGCGTTGAACTCGGCGCCGAAGATGAAGATGGCGCCGCTGACATAGAAGAACAGCAGGACGACGACGACGCCGCTCAGGCTGCCGTACATGCTGGTGAAGGCCCCAAAGACCGACAGATAGCCGGAGAACAGCGCCGCGACGGTCAACCACAGCACGACGGCCAGAAGCGCGCCGGGCAGCACCCAGCGCCACGCGATCCAGCGGTTCGGCAGGATGTAGTAGAACGTGGAGACGGCGGCGAACGAGACGCTGGCGCTGATCAGATAGCGCAGCACGCCCCAGGCGTGCTTCAGGTCGGGATTGGGCAGCAGATAGGGCGCCACGCTCGACCACACGACCGGCCCGACGACCAGGAACGCCATCCACATCATGGTGGCGAAGGCGGCAACCAGGATCAGGCCCAGGCTCTGCAGTCGCCGTCGCCACAGCGCCTTGGGCGCGCGCACGCCATAGGCGCGGTTGAGCGCGGAGCGCGCGGCCTCCAGGCCCGACGCCGCGGTCCAGATCGTCCCGATGATGCCGACAGTCAGCGCCTTGCCGTAGTCGGAGGTTGCCTGGCGCATCGGCCCGGCCAGCGTGCTGGCGACGTTGCTGGGAAGCTGGGTCAGGATCTGGCTGGCGAACCGGGTGCCCCAGCCGGTTTCGCCGATCAGGCTGGCGGCGGAGACCACGACGATCAGGAACGGGAATAGGGAGAACAGGCCGATATAGGCGAGGTTGCCGGCCTGGGTGAAACCGTCGTCCTGATAGAAATGACGGCCGGCGAAGCGGAGGGTGAGCAAAAGGTCGCGTGGCAGGCCGCGGACCGATCGCCAGCGCCGGCGCCCGGTGCCGAGGCCGCGTCTAGTCGTTTTCACGGCGGCGGCGCGGATCGTAGGGATGGTCTGGCGCCCAGCGGCGTACGAAGCCCTGGAGCGCGGCGTCGGGCTCCTCTGGCAGCACGATCCGCAAGCTGACGTAGTGGTCGCCGCGCCGGCCCTTACCGTTCGGCGCGCCCCGGCCCTTGAGGCGCAACGGCTTCGTGCCGCTGCTGCCTGGCGGGACGGTCACGACGACCGGCCCGTCGATGGTCGGTACCGTGACCTTGGCGCCCAGGACCGCCTCGGCCAGGCCGACGTTCAGATCGCAGTGGATGTCGTCGCCGTCGCGCCGGAAGTCGGGATGCGGTTCGATCCGCACCTCGACCAGCGCGTCGCCCGTCTGGCCGCGGCCTTGCGGCGGGGCCTCGCCCTGGCCGCGCAACCTCAGGGTCTGGCCGTCGCGCGTGCCGGCCGGGACGCGGACATCGATTCGCCTGCCACCGGGCAGGATGACGGGCCGGGTGCAGCCGCGGATCGCTGCGATCAGGTCGAGCGTCAGGTCGATCCGTGCGTCGGCGCCCTTCACCTTCGTCTCGTCGGGCTGGCGCGATGCCCCACGCGTGCGGAAGAGTTCGGTGAACAGATCCTCGACGTTGAACGCCCCACGGCCGCCGCCGCGCCCGTTGCGCGCCCAGGCGGCGAAGCCGGCCTCCGCGTCACGGCCCTGCGCCCCCTCCTCGCCGGTGAAGCCCGTCCGGTCGAAGCGGGCACGGCGCGCCGGCTCGCGCAGCAGATCGTAGGCGGCCGAGATCTCGTGAAAACGTTCGGCCTGCCGGGCGTCGCCGGGGCTGAGATCCGGGTGATGCGTCTTGGCCAGCCGGCGATAGGCGCGCTTGATCTCCGCGTCCGTGGCGCCGCGGCTGACGCCCAGCGTGGCGTAGGGATCGCGCATCCTCGATATCCCGGCGGTCAGGGTGGCGGCGCGCCTGGTGGCGGCGGTGTTCGGACGGGTGCGGACGGGATCGGCACGGTATCCTCGTCAGAGGGCGGCGGCATCCGAAGGGGTGCCGATGGAATCGACACGGCATTCGCGTCGGGGGGCGGCGGGGCGCTCGGCGCCGGCGGCCGGCCATCGGGCGGCAGCCGATTGGCGATCTCCGGCAGCGCGGCCGTGTCGGGCGGCAGGTTCAGCGGGCTGAACGGCACGAGCTGGCCGAGCCGCTTCAGCGCGCCGGGCTCGCCGTTGCGCGCGGCCAGATAGTACCAGCCCATCGCCCGTGCCGGGTCGTGGTTCACGCCCAGGCCGGATTCGTACATCATGCCCAGATTGTATTGCGCCAGAGGATGGCCGGCGCGCGCCGCCCGCTCGAACCAGCGCGCCGCCTCACGCGGGTCTTTCGGCACGCCTTCGCCGCGCAGGTAGAGCACGGCGAGGTTGACCTGCGCGGCGGTGAGGCCGTGTTCCGCCGCCCGCTCGTACCAATAGGCCGCCTTGGCCGGGTCCCTGGCCGTCCCGAGGCCGAGGCGGTAGAGCTGCGCGACATTGCGCTGCGCCGCCAGGTCGTCCTTCTGGGCCAGCGGCAGCCACTGCGCCATCGCTTCGCGATAGTCGTGGCGGTCATAGGCGGTTAGCCCGGCCTGGAAATCGGCCAGGGCCGCGCGCGGCAGCCACAGGCAGAAGCCGAGAAGCAGAGCAAACAGGACGGGCCGGGACATCGGCAACCTATACGGCCGGCGCCGGTCTGCAGCAAGCGCCGCCGCCGGGTGTTCCGCGACGACGAAGGGGCGCCGCGCCTCGACGGCCGGGTCCGTCCCCGCGCTAGCTGTTGACCACCTGCCACGATCCGTCCGGCTGCCGGCAGGCGGTGCCATATGCCGATTGCGGCCGTCCGTCGATGGTCACGGTCTGCTGGTATTCGCGGCAATACTGGCCCGAGTTGCTGCGATAGGCCGGTTGCGGAACGACCTCGCCATAGTGGCCGGAATCGGGATTGCGCCATCCCACCGGAGCGCCCGACTGGCCGGTTTCCAGCGCCCGCTGGGTCGACTGTTCCAGCGCGATGCGGTCGGCGCGGTCGAGCGACTTGCCGACCTCCGAGCCGATCAGCGCGCCGCCCAGGGTGCCAATCGCGACCGCGGCAAGCCGGCCGCCGCCATGGCCGACCTGCGCGCCGAGCAGGCCGCCGGCGGCGGCGCCGATCAATGTGCCGCCGGTCTGCTTCGGGCCGTACGGGTTGCCGTACTGGTCGCCAGCGCAGGCCGCGAGCGCCAAGGCCAAGGCCCCGGCCAGGACCAGTTTCACGAGACGCATTCTCGCCCCCTCTTCGCCGTTCGCCTGCGGCCGCCGTCGATCGTGACAAGACGCGCGCCGCTCCATTCGTGTTAGATAGAGTATTCGCGTGTCCGACCCAAGCGGGCGTGCCGCCGCATCCGCGGATTCTTCGCCATAATGAACGCTTCGATGCCACATCCTCATCTCGAACACAAACCGGAAACCGGGGCTGGAACGGCGGGGGTGCGTGACCCTTTCGCGCTGTTCGGGCTCTGGCTCGAAGAGGCGGCGAAGGCCGAGCCGAACGATCCGACCGCGATGGCGCTGGCGACCGTGGATCCGCATGGGCTGCCGGACGTGCGCATGGTTCTGCTCAAGGCGTTCGATGCCGACGGCTTCGTTTTCTATACCAACACCGAGAGCGCCAAGGGCCAGGATCTGGCCGCCCATCCCGCCGCCGCCCTGTGCTTCCACTGGAAGTCGCTGCGCCGCCAGGTCCGCGTCCGGGGCCCGGTCACGCCCGCCACGGCGGCGGAGGCTGACGCCTATTTCGCCTCGCGCCCGCGCGAAAGCCGGCTGGGCGCATGGGCCTCGCGCCAGTCGCGGCCGATGTCGGGCCGGGCGGAGCTGATCGGCGCGGTGGCCAAACAGGCGGCGCGGTTCGGCCTCGGCGACATTCCGCGCCCCCCGTTCTGGGCCGGCTACCGCATCGTACCGGATCGGTTCGAGTTCTGGCGCGACCGGCCGTTCCGGCTGCACGAGCGGACGGTCTTTCGCCGCGACGACGCCACGATGGAGTGGCGGACAGAATCGCTGTTCCCCTGATCCGGAGCGGGCTGTGAGCGCGGACCTGGGAGCCCGCGGCGCGCCGGCGGCCTCCGCCGGCGATTGGCGGCTGAAGCGGCGGGCCACCCTGGCCTCAGTCGGCGTCGCGGCCTTTCTGGTTCTGGTCAAACTCCTCGCCTGGCGCGCGACCGATTCGGTCGCGATGCTCAGCGCGCTCGCCGATTCGGCGATCGACGTCGTGGCCTCGACCCTCAACATGCTGGCCGTGTGGCAGGCGGCGATCCCGGCGGACCGCGAGCACCGCTTCGGCCACGGCAAGGCCGAAGCCCTGGCCGGTCTCGGCCAGTCGCTGCTGATCCTGGCGTCCGCCGTGCTGCTGGCGGTCGAGGCGGTACGGCGGCTGCTCCATCCGGAGCCGGTGGTGAACGGCGCGGTCGGCGTTGGCGTCATGCTGGGCGCGATCGTGCTGTCGGGTGCGCTGGTTGCCTATCAAAGGCGGGTCGCGCGGGCCACCGGGTCGCTCGCGATCGCGGCCGATTCGATCCACTACAAGACGGACCTGCTGGCCAACCTCGCCGTGCTCGTCGGCATCGCGCTCGCCACCTGGTCCGGCCTCGGCCGCGCCGACCCGGTGATCGCGCTCGGCGTCGCCGCCTATATCGGCTACAGCGCGTGGCCGGTCCTGCGCACCGCCTACGATCAGCTCATGGACCGCGAACTGCCAGAAGCGGACCGCCGGCGCATCCGCGCCATCGTGCTCGGCCACCCCGAAATCCACGATATCCACGAATTGCGGACGCGCATGTCCGGCAACCAGACCTTCATCCAGTTCCATGTCGAGCTGCATGCCGGCATGGCGCTGGGCCGCGCGCATGCGATCGCGGACCAGATCGAGCGGCAGGTCCGCGCCGCCTTTCCCGGCGCCGAGATCCTGATCCACGAAGATCCGGTAGGCGAGGCGCGGGCGAACAGCGCGACGACCCGCTAGCCGGACGTGGCTTAAGGCCCGGCGCGCATCTCGCGGCATGTGCGATATGCGTGATGGCGCGGCGCGGTATGATGGGGTCTCGCTGCACGAACCATGGCGGGGCGCTTGGGGGGAGGGTAAGGCGATGATCCGTTCGATACTCGTGCCGTTGGTCGGCCCGTTGCTGCGGCCGGAGCCGCTTGACGTCGGCTTCGCGCTGGCGGAGCGGTTCGAGGCCCATCTGGACGCCTTCCATCCCGCGCTCGATCCAGCGGCCAGCGCCGCCTATCTGGGCGAGGGTACGACCGGCGCGCTGATCGAAACGGTGGTCGAGGCGGCGGAAGAGGAATCGGCCCGCCGGATGCAGGCGGCGCGCGCCTTGTTCGACGAACGGCTGGGCCGCGCCGGGGCCGCCGGCGGCCGGGCGCAGTTCCTGACCGATCGCGGCCGCGATACCGACCTGGTCGCGGTCCGCGCCCGCGCCAGCGACCTGACCGTGCTGTCGCTGGGCGGCGTGCGGACCGACCCGAACACCGCGGCGGTCTGGGAAGCCTTGCTCTACGAATCCGGTCGTCCGGTCCTGCTGGCGCCCGATTCCGGCGGCGCCGAACGCGTGCGCCGGCCCGGCAGCGTCCTGATCGCCTGGACCGAATCGCCGGAAGCGGCGCGCGCCGTGGCCTATGCCGCGCCGTTCTGGTCGCAGGCGACGCGCCTGGTCGCGGTGCCGATATCGGGGCACAAGCTCGACGTGCTCGGCGCCTATGCCGCCCGGCACGGCGCGCGGATGGAGGAGCAGGCGCTGCCCCGTATCGAGCGCGGGGCGCTGGAGGACGGGCGCGGCGAGGCGATCCTCCGGGTTGCCGACGAGATCGGCGCCGACATGATCGTGATGGGCGCCTATACCCATGGCCGGCTGCGCCGCTTCATCATGGGTGGCGTCACCAAGACGATCGTCGACAACACGGCGATTCCTGTGCTGATGGCGCATTGAGGATGGCGGGCCGCAAGGGCCGCTGGCGCGCCGCTTGGCGCTACCCTAGTCTCTAGGCATGTCGATGCCGCGCGATACCAGCCGTAACGAGGACGGAACACGCAAGACTCTGGTGCTGACCGGCGCCAGCCGCGGCATCGGCCACGCCACGGTCAAGCGGTTCTCCAGTGCCGGCTGGCGGGTGATCTCGTGCTCGCGCCATCCGTTTCCGGAGGATTGCCCGTGGGAGGCGGGGCCCGAAGACCACATCCAGGTCGACCTCGGCGATCCCGCCGACCTCGAACGCGCGATCGTGGAGATGCGCGAGCGGCTCGGCGACGGCCTGCTGCACGCCCTGGTCAACAATGCCGGCATCTCGCCCAAGGGCGCCGAGGGCGCGCGGCTCGGCACGATGGAGACCGATTTCGACCTGTGGCGCCATGTCTTCCGGGTCAATTTCTTCGCGCCGATCCTGCTGGCGCGCGGCCTGGTGGAGGAACTGCGGCGCGCCCACGGCGCGATCGTCAACGTCACCTCGATCGCCGGCAGCCGGGTCCATCCCTTCGCCGGCGCCGCCTATGCCACGTCGAAGGCGGCGCTGGCCGAGCTGACGCGCGAGATGGCGGCGGATTTCGGACCGCTCGGCGTCCGGGTCAATGCGATCTCGCCGGGCGAGATCGATACCGCGATCCTGTCGCCCGGCACCGAGAACCTGGTCGCCCAGATTCCGCTGCGCCGCCTCGGCGCGCCGGAGGAGGTGGCCAAGGCAATCTATTTCCTGTGTACCGAGCAGTCGAGCTACGTTTCCGGCTCGGAACTGCACATCAATGGCGGCCAGCACGTCTGAAGGCGAGGGGCCGGCACAAAAACGGGGGGAAGCATGGATATCGGCGTGTTCCAGATCGCGCCCAACGAATCCGCCGACGCGGCCGCGGTCGCGCGCCACGCGGAGGAGCTGGGCTTCGAATCCTACTGGACGGCGGAGCATACGATTCTGCCGGTCGAGTACAGCGTGCGTTATCCCGGCCAGCGCGAGGGCGACCCGGTCCCTGACTATCTGTGGCAGATGCCGGACCCGCTGATCAGCCTGGCGCGGGCGGGCGGCGCCACCAGCCGCATCAAGCTCGGTACTGGCATCTGCCTGGTGCCGGAGCGCAACGCCATCCTGCTGGCCAAGCAGATCGCAAGCCTGGACAACGCCACGGGCGGCCGCTTCCTGTTCGGCGTCGGCGCCGGCTGGAACCCCGAGGAATGCACGATCCTGGGCGGCGACTTTCCGCACCGCTGGACCCAGGTCAAGGACCACGTCGCCGCCATGAAGGTGCTGTGGCAGGACGATGTCTCGGAATATCACGGCAAGTATGTCGACTTCCCGCCGGTGCGCTGCTTTCCCAAGCCGGCCCGGAAGCCGCATCCGCCGGTGCTGATCGGCGGCATCAACACGACCTTCGCGTATAAGCGCGTTGCGCAATGGGGCGACGGCTGGCTGCCGGTGCTGCGCACTGTCGAGCAATTTGCCGAGGGCGTGCGCGAGATTTCCGAAATGGCCAAGCAGGTCGGGCGCGATCCGGCTAAGCTCGACTTCACCGTATTCGGTGGCAACGGCCAGTGGCGCAGCAAGGCCGAGCTCGATGCGCTGGGCAAGGCCGGCGCAAACCGGGTCGTGATCTGGCTGAACGAGGACAAGGGCGACGCCATCCTCCGCGAATTGGACCAGGTCGCCGGGCTCGTGCTGCGCTGAGGCGCCTGCCGGCGGCCGCGCCTCGGCCGGCGGACAAGGCCGCCGGCGGGTGCTTGATGTCGGGCGGGTGGGGCCTTAGCCTGCGCGCGCCGCAAGGCCACCAATTCCACCGACGATCCCGCCAACGGATTCGAAACGCCAGGTATGACGGAGAAGGACAAAGGCGCGGCGCGCGTCGCCACCCTTGAAGAGATCGAAACCCAGCTCGCCGCCTTCGTCGCCGTGCATTACGGTGCCGATGCGGAGGCGCGCGAGGTTGGCCCGATGCCGGGTCATGCCGGCCTGACCTTCGGCTTCGAGGTGTGGCACGGCGGCCGGCGGCGCGATTCGCTTGTCCTGCGCATCCCGCCGAAGAACGTCCGCCGCGCCGGCAACACCGACGTCTATCGCCAGGCGCCGCTTCTGCGCGCGCTCAAGACGCAGGGGCTGCCGGTGCCGGGCGTGCCCTGGGCCGAGGTGGGCGACGACACCGAATTCGGCGTGCCCTACATCATGATGGAGCGGCTCGCGGGCGAGACCTGCTTCCTGTGGGATCCACAACCGGTCTGGCCGCGCACGGACGATACCATCCCGAACCTGTGGCGGCAGGGCGCACGCGCCCTGGCCCAGATCCATGAATTCGACTGGCGCAGGCACCTGCCGGATTGGGAAACGCCGCGACCCGCGACGGAGGAGATCGCGCGCTGGACGCCGATCTTCGCTCAGTCGCCCGAGCCGGAATGGATCGCGATCGCCGAGGAGGTGCGCGGCCTGCTGCTCGAAACCATGCCGGCCGACATCCCGGTCGGGCTGATGCACGGCGACTATCAGATCGGCAACATCCTGTTCCAGGACGGCCAGGTCGCCGGCGTCATCGACTGGGAGCTGTCCGGGATCGGCGCGCACCTGCTCGATCTCGGCTGGTACATGACCTTCGCTGATCCCGAGAGCTGGAGCACCAAATGGGGCCCGGTCAACCCGGCGCCGATCGCCGAATTGCAGGCGGCTTATGAGGAGGTGCGGGGCCGGCCGCAGCCCGACGTCGAATGGTATCGGGCCTTCGCCGGCTTCCGCTTCGGCTCGATCACCTGCCTGAACGTCAAGCTGCACCGGAAGGGCTATCGCCACGACCCGGTGTGGGAGGATATCGGCCTCTCCGCCATGTCCTTGTTCGGCCGCGCCCGCGAGCTTTTGCGGGAACGCCGCGCGGCGGGAAGGAATAGGAACCGGGCGACGAGAGGAAGCGTGCCATGAAGATCGCGTTCGTGCCTGACACCCATTTCGGCGCCTACGACCAGCCGACATTGCCGTCCGGCCCCGAGGTCGCGGACGCGATGGAACACTGCATCCGCGAGGCGGAGATCGCGGAGCGCGTCGGCTTCGACGGCCTCTGGGTGCCGGAGCGCCATCAGCGGCCGGAGACATGGTGGCCGAACACCGTGACCCAGCTTACGGCCCTGGCGGCGCGGACCTCGCGGGTGCAGATCGCCTGCACCGTCATGCAGCCGACCTATCACCACCCGGTGCATCTGGCGGAGCAGCTTGCCAACATCGACTGTCTGTCGCGCGGGCGCCTGACCTTCGGCGCCGGGGTCGGCTACCACGCCGACTATTTCCGTCACTTCGGCGTGCCCTTCGACAAGCGCGGCAAGCGCTTCGAGGAAACGATGGAGGTCATCGACGCCTGCTGGACGCAGGAGAGCATGACCTATCGCGGCGAATTCTTCCAATACGACGACGTCCGCATGTCGCCGAAGCCGTACCAGAAGCCGCGGCCGCCGGTCTGGATCGGGGCGCTGTCCGACAAGGCGCGGGACCGTGCGCTGCGCTGGGACGGCTGGATCACCTGGTTCCCGCCTTCGCTCCGGGAGTTGAGACCGCAGGTCGAGGCGATGCGCGAACGCGCCGACAAGCTCGGCAAGAAGGACTGGCAGTTCGCGATGGGCTTCGAAGGCTGGCTCGGCGACGAGCCGGACATCCGCGAGAAGCACGGCCACCGCTGGGTGCGTGAGTGGAGCTTCTATGCCGAGAAGGGCCTGTCGCACGAGATGCAGGCCGGCGACATGCTGGACACCATCGAGGACATGTTCCTGTGCCTCGGCAACAAGCAGAAATGGCAGGACCGCCTGGGCGCGATCAAGGAGCAGGTCAATCCCGACTGGATCGGCATCCGCACGCGCAACCCGGTCAATCCGGGCAAGTACTATCCGTCCCGCCAGGAATCGTTGGAAGTGGTCGAACGCTTCGGCGAAATCCTGGACGGGGTGCGCTAGGTTTGGAGCGTAATGTGTTTAGCCTGGATTGCCTTACACTCAGATGTCATCCCCGCGGAAGCGGGGGTCCAGTAGACTTCGGCTGAGGGAAGTACTCGCAGCTTTCGTCGTTTACTGGATCCCGGCTCGCGTGCCCTGCAGCCGCTTGGCCGGGAGGACAATAGAATGTGAGATCACACTTGATCGCATCCCGCGTTAGGTGTGGTGGCAGTGCTGAATTTGGGAATTTTTTCCGTGATCTTCCTTACCGTGAAAGACAGCTCATGATCGACTTCTCGCTGCCGCCCGAGATCGAGGCCCTGCGCCAGCGCACGCAGGATTTCATCCGCGACGTGGTCATCCCGCGCGAGAAGGATCCGCGCCAGGACCGTCACGGTCCCAGCGACGAATTCCGCAAGGAATTGGTGGCCGAGGCGCACAAGGTCGGCCTGGTGACGCCGCAGGCGAAGAAGGAATGGGGCGGCCTCGGCCTCGACCATCGCGGCACGGCGGTCGTGTTCGAGGAGGCGGGCTATTCGCCGGTCGGCCCGCTCGCGCTCAACATCCAGGCGCCGGACGAGGGCAACACCAACCTGCTGGAGCAGGTCGCGACGTCGGAGCAGAAGGAACGCTATCTGCGCCCGCTGGTTACGGGCGAGGTCCGCTCCGTCTTCTGCATGACCGAGCCGGACGGCGGCGCCGGCTCCGACCCCAGCCTGATGAAGACGACGGCGCGGCCGAACGGCAAGGGCGGTTATGTCATCAACGGCCGTAAATGGCTGATCACCGGCTTTCCGGGCGCCGGCTTCCAGATCGTCATGGCGCGGACGGAAGACGCGCACGGCCACGACCTCGGTGCCAGCATGTTCCTGTTCGAGACCGACCGGAAGGGCGTGAAGAATGCCGGCGTGCTGAACACCATGGACAACAATTCGCCGGGCGGCCACGCCATCGTCGATTTCGAGGATGTCGAGGTCGGCGAGGACGAAGTGCTGGGCGAGATCGGCCGCGGCTTCCGCTACGCCCAGGTGCGGCTCGGCCCGGCGCGCATGACCCATTGCATGCGCTGGCTGGGCGCGGCGCGGCGCTGTCACGACATCGCGGTCGCCTATTCGCGCGAGCGCCAGGCGTTCGGCAAAAGGCTGGGCGAGCACGAGGGCGTCGGCTTCATGCTGGCCGACAACGAGATGGACCTGCACAGCAGCCGGCTGTCGATCTGGCACGCCTGCTGGCTGCTCGACCAGGGCGACCAGGCGCGGCGCGAGACCAGCCAGTCCAAGGTGTTCTGCTCCGAGGCGCTGGGCCGCGTGGTCGACCGCTCCCTACAGATACTCGGCGGCAAGGGCGTCACCGACCAGACGGTGGTGGAGCGTATCTATCGCGACATCCGCGCCTTTCGCATCTATGACGGCCCGTCGGAAGTGCACCGCTGGGCGCTGGCCCGCACCATTGTCGGCCGGAACTAGGATTCCGCGCCGCGCAAAGCCGCTTCGCGCCCGTTCCTGGCTCGAACGTACCGGGAAGAGGCGCGGGGCTACCTCAGGTCGACCGTGCGCACGGGCCGATGCTTGGCCCAGAACGCGAGCCTTGCCCGCGCCTTCGGGTCATGGGCGTCGAGCGCCTTAACGAGCTGGTCGTCCGTCACCCCGAGGTGCTTCTGATAGGAGCGCAACTCGAAGTAGTACAGCGCGGCGTATTTTCCGTCGACCTTATCCGAGATGCGCCAACAGCCGAATTCCAGCCCCAGCATGAAATAGTGCGTATGCGGGTTGTCGGCTTGCCCGCGAATGGACATCCCCAGACATTCGTCGAAAGAGTTCGGATTGCCGGCGGTTTTTTTGCCGTCGCAGAATTTCGCCACCGTATAGCCGCGTGTTATCTCCGACTGGAGCGCCGGCGCCAGTTCGGTTTTCGCACTGGATTTCGCCGAGGCCGCCCCTGTGATCATCGAGAGGAGAAGGCAGAGCGCGAACGACGACGGGGCGCTGCCCCGTCCTGGCTGTGGCGATGGAAACGACACACCATGGCGGCGGCCTTGATGCCGAAAGCAATGAAACAAATCGAGGAATCCGGTTTGAGGGGCGCAGGAACCTGGCGCGCGCGTTTTGTGAAACGGATGCCGGGTCGCTGTCAACGTTAACGAAGGCGCGGTGATTTTGCCGCGTATAATGTTGCCAGCGGGTAAAGACGGGCCGGGCCCATACCGGGGAACCCGGCCGGCGCCGGTGAGAGGCCGGCCGATCCCACGTCGACAACCCGGCTGATCGCGCAGCCTCAGCGGTCGATCATCGCCATCATGCGCTGATGATAGCGGGGGCCCGCGACCGCATCCGGCGTCAGCGCATCGTCGAGCCGCTTCATCTCGCCGGTGCCCAACGCAATGTCGGCGGCGGCGACGTTCTCCTCCAGATAGGCGCGCCGCTTGGTGCCGGGGATCGGCGCCAGGTCGTCGCCCTTGTGCAGCAGCCAGGCCAGCGCGATCTGGCCGGCGGTCGCGCCTTTGTCGCGCGCCACCGCCTTGACCGTCTCGGCAGCCTGCACGTTGGCGTCGAAATTCGCGCCCTGCAGGCGTGGGTCGTTGCGCCGGTAGTCGCCCTCCGGATAGTCCTCCGCCCGCATCACGACCCCGGTCAAAAAGCCGCGGCCGAGCGGGCAATAGGGCACGAGGCCGATGCCGAGTTCGCGCAGCAGCGGGATGATCGCCGGCTCCAGGTTGCGTTCCCACAGCGAATATTCGCTCTGTAGGGCGGAGATCGGATGTACTGCGTGCGCGCGGCGGATGGTCGCCTCGCCCGCTTCCGACAGGCCGAGGAAGCGCACCTTGCCCTCGCGCACGAGGTCGGCCATCGCGCCGACCGTGTCCTCGATCGGCACGTTGGGATCGACGCGGTGCTGGTAGAACAGGTCGATGTGATCGATGCCGAGCCGACGCAGCGAACCCTCGGCCGCACGCTTCACGTTGGCCGGGCTGCTGTCGGTGCCGCGCGTCTGGCCGTCCTCGATGTGGAAGCCGAACTTGGTCGCGATCACCGCCTTGTCGCGTTTGCCCTTCAGCGCGCGGCCCAGCAGCTCCTCGTTCTTGTATGGGCCGTAGACTTCGGCGGTGTCGAAGAAATCGACGCCGAGGTCGAGCGCGCGGTGGATGGTGGCGATCGATTCGGTGTCGTCCGGCGTGCCGTAGGACTGACTCATGCCCATGCAGCCGAGGCCGAGCGCGTGGACTTCGAGGCCCTGACGGCCCAGCTTGCGCGTTTTCATCCGATCGCCTCCTTTTGTCAGACCGGTCCGGCGGCCGCGGCGTCAGTAATCGCCGAGCCGGGCGTACCGGTCGCGATGGAAATAGGCGTCGCCGAAGGTTGCCGCGGCGACGCGGGCACGCTTCATGTAGAGACCGATATCGTGCTCGTCGGTCATGCCGATGCCGCCGAACATCTGCAGGCATTCGTTGGTGACGCGCTGGCAGGTGTCGGACAGGCGCTCCTTGGCGAGGCTGGCGGCCTGGGGCAGGTCGTCGCGCTGTTCGTCCACCGCCGACAGCGCGTCGAGCACGGCGGACTTCGCCAGCTCGATCTGGCAGAACATTTCGGCCGCCCGGTGCTTGAGCGCCTGGAACGAGCCGATGAGCACGCCGAATTGCTTGCGCGTCTTGAGGTAGTCGAGCGTCAGGTCGAAGCTGGCCTGGGCCAGGCCGAGCATTTCGGCGGACAGCGCGACGCGGCCGCGGTCGAGTACCCGGTCGAGCACGTCCCGGCCGCCATCGACCGCGCCCAGCACTGCGTCCGCTGCCACGGTCACGCCGTCCAGCGCGATGTGGGCGGTGTCGCGGTGGTCGACCATGTTCGTCGCCGTGCGGCCCACGCCGGCGGCGTCGCCCGGCACCAGGAACAGGGTCAGGCCGCCTGCATTGCCCGCATCCCCGGACGTGCGCGCGACAACGATGAATTCGTCCGCCGTCTGACCGTCGATCACGAACGTCTTTTGCCCCGAGATACGAAAGCCGTCGCCGGCCTTGTCGGCCCGCGTCTCGATCCACGCCGGGTTGTGACGCGGCTTCTCGTCGACCGCCAGCGCCATGCGCCGCTCGCCGACCGCGACCGCGGGCAGGATGCGGTGCTTCTGCGCCTCTGTCCCGGCCAGCAGGACCGCCGATCCGGCCAGCGCCACGGTCGCGAACAACGGCGACGCGGTCAGCGTACGGCCGCTCTGCTCCAGCACCAGGCCGAGATTGAAGAATCCGAAGTCGGAGCCGCCGTAATCCTCCGGGAACAGGATGCCGGACCAGCCGAGCTCCGCCATCTGGCGCCACAGATCGGTGGAATACGGAATACCGGCGTCGCGCAGGCGGCGAAATTCCGCCACCGGCGTCGTGGTCTCGAAGAAATCGCGCGCCGTGTCGCGCACCATGGTCTGTTCGTCGCTCAGGGTAAGCGCCATGCGCCGGGCTTCCTCACATCGGGTGGGCTGGTCGGTCGTCTCGCCGGGCATCAGTCGGGCAGGCCGAGCACGTTCTTGGCGATGACGTTGAGCTGGATTTCCGAGGTGCCGCCTTCGATCGAATTGCCCTTGGAGCGCAGCCATTGCCGCGCCGTGACCAGCTCGCGCTCGGAAAACCCGTCGCCGTCCCAGCCCAGGCCCTGGCTGCCCAGCAGCGAGACCAGAAGCTCGTAGCGTCGCTTGTTCTGCTCCGTACCGAAATATTTCAGGACGGAGGCGGCGGCCCCCGCGCCGTGGCCCTGCTTCGCCTCCTCGGTCACACGGCGCATGGTCAGCGCGAAGGAGCGGCCGTCCATCTGGTGCTTGGCCACCTTGTCGCGCAGCCCCGAATCGGCGATGCGGCCTTCGACCGCGCCGACATAATCCTTGGCGACCTCTGCCATGCCGGGGCCGCCGGTGCCGCCCATCATGCCGCCGATGCCGGCGATCATCGTGCGCTCATGCTCCAGCAGGCGCTTGGCGATCGTCCAGCCGCCGTTCAGCGGGCCGACCAGGTTCTCCTTCGGCACGCGGACGTCGTCGAGGAACGTCTGGCAGAACGGCGAATTGCCGCTGATCAGGCGGATCGGGCTGGTGGAGACGCCGGGGCTTTCCATGTCGAACAGGATGAACGAGATGCCGCGATGCTTCGGCGCCTCCGGGTCGGTACGAACCAGGCAGAACATCCAGTCGGCCTTGTCGGCGTAGGACGTCCAGATCTTGCTGCCGTTGACCAGGAAATGGTCGCCCTGGTCGGCCGCGCGGGTCTGGAGGCCGGCGAGGTCCGAGCCGGCGCCCGGCTCGGAATAGCCCTGGCACCAGCGGATTTCGCCGCGCACGATCTCGGGAATGTATTTGTGCTTCTGCTCCTCGCTCGCGAATTCCAGCAAAGCCGGGCCCAGCATGCCGATGCCGAAGCTGGTCAGCGGTGGCCGCGCCTGGATGCGGCGCATCTCCTCCTGCAGGACGCGGGCCTCATGGACCGACAGGCCGCCGCCGCCATAATCCTTGGGCCAGGTCGGCGTGGTCCAGCCCTTGCCCCCCATCCGGTCGAGCCAGAGCTTCGCCTCCGGGTTGGGATAGCGCTCCTTCCGCCCGCCCCAGACCGTCTCCGTCTCCGGCATCGGGCTGCGCATCGAAGCCGGGCAGTTCGCCTCGAGCCAAGCGCGAACCTCCTGGCGGAATTCTTCCAGATATTCCATGACGATATCCTCCGGCGGCGAACTCGATTCTACCGGAGCGATCCGGGGCGCACAATGCCGCCGCCCGGCGTCCCGGCCGCCGTGCCGACGCGGAAACGGAAGCCGCCCTCCCAGCGTTGAACAGGCGATTGGCTGGAACTCGAATGGGGGCGGATCATGGGTCTTCTCAAATGGGCGCTGATCTTCTTTGTCGTCGCCCTGATCGCCGGGGCGCTCGGCTTCACCGGCATCTCCTCGGCAGCGGCCGGCATCGCGAAGTTCCTGTTCTGGATCTTCCTCGTGATCTTCCTGGTGCTGCTGGTCCTGGGCCTGCTGGCCGGCAAGGCGATCTTATAGCGACGATCCGTCCCCTCGGCCCGGTTCCGGGCCATTCGCCGACGGCATAGGTGGCATTCCCGCCGGCTCTGTCCGAAACTCCGCGCCGTTCTTGCTTGTGGGACGGACGGAGCCGGATGGAATGAGGCAGCACTGGAAATGGATCGCCGGGGGCGCGGCCTTGGTCGTCGTCGTGCTCGGCGGATATTGGTACTGGCATTATTCCGGCCTGCACCCGTCGACCGACGACGCCTATATCCAGGCGGACGTGGTGCGCATCGCGCCGCGGATCGCCGGTCGCGTGCTCGAGGTGCCGGTCGTCCATTACCAGCACGTGCGGCGCGGCGACCTTCTGGTCCTGATCGACCCGGAGCCGTTCCAGGTCGCGCTCGACCGGGCCCAGGCGCAGCTCGCCAATGTCAGCACCCAGGTCAACGCGCTCGAATCGGCCGTGATCGCCGCGCAGGCGTCTGTGGTCCAGGCGCGGGCGCAACTCAAGAATGCCGTAACGAATGCACGGCGCGCGCAGGCGCTGGTCAAGACCGGCGATGCGCCGCGCGCCCGGCTCGACGACGCGATGGCCGCCTTGCGCACCAATCGCGGCGCTCTGGCCGGGGCGCAGGCGCGGGTGAACCAGGCGCAGCATGAGCTGGGGCAGGTCGGCAAGGACAATGCCCAGGTCAAATCGGCGTTGGCCCAGGTCGAAATGGCACGGCTTAACCTCTCCTATACGCGGATCGTCGCGCCGGCGGACGGCGTGCTGGGCGAGGTGCAAGTCCGGCCGGGGGCGATGGTCGCGGTCAGCGAGAACCTGTTCCCGCTGGTCGAAGACGGCAGCTTCTGGGTCGCGGCCAATTTCAAGGAAACCGACCTGCGGCACATCCGCACGGGGCAGCCGGCCACGATCGACATCGATATCTCCGACCACACCTATCACGGGGTGGTGGCCAGCATCAGTCCCGCCAGCGGCGTGGCGTTCGCGTTGCTGCCGCCGGAAAATGCCACGGGCAACTGGGTGAAGGTCACGCAGAGGTTCCCGGTCAAGATCGTGCCGACCGACGCCGACCGGGTCGCCATGCCGTGGTCGCCCTGGCGCGTCGGCGCCAGCACGGCCGTCACCGTCGACACGACGCGCGAGGTCGCTGGGCGCGCGGATCGTGCGCCGGGCGCGGCACCCGCCATACCGGAGCCGGAACGCGCCCCGGCGCCGACACCGCCCGACCTGCCGCTATCCGGAACCCAGGCGTCGCCCGGTGCGATCCACGGATAGGGTGGTGCGATGAGCGACGGACGCGGCAGCACCGACGGCAAGCCCGTCAATCCATGGCTGGTCGCCTCAGCGGTCATGCTGACCACGGTGATGGTCATCCTGGACATGACCATCGTCAACGTCGCCATGCCGCACATGATGGGCGCGCTGGGGGCGACGTCGGACGAGATCACCTGGGTGCTCACGTCCTACATCGTCGCCGACGGCATCTTCATCCCGGCCAGCGGCTTTCTGGCGCAGCGCCTCGGCCGGCGGAAGCTCCTGCTGATCAGCGTCGTCGGCTTCGTCACCGCCTCGGCCCTGTGCGGGCTGAGCGAGAGCCTGGCGCAGATGGTGCTGTTTCGCGTGCTGCAAGGCGCGTTCGGTGCCTCGGTCATCCCCCTGTCGCAGTCGATCATGGTCGACGAGTTTCCGCCCGAGCAGCGCGGCCGCGCCATGGCGATCTGGGGTCTGGGCGTGATGATGGGGCCGATCCTGGGGCCTACGATCGGCGGGCTGATCGTGCAGAACCTGGATTGGCGCTGGGTCTTCTACATCAACGTCCCAGTCGGCATCCTGAACGTCTTCATGGTGCTGGCCTGGGTCCGGCAGACCGCGCGGCACCGGCTGCCGGTCGACTGGATCGGCGCCGGGCTGATGGCGTTCGGCATCGGCTGCGGCCAGGTCGTGCTCGACCGCGGCAACCAGGAGGACTGGTTCCATTCTCACCTGGTCCAGGTGGCGGCGCTGACCTCGGTCGTCTGCCTGACCTGGTTCGCCGTCCGCGCCTGGCGGCGGCCCGACGGCATTGTCCGGCTGAAGCTTCTGCGCGATCGCAATCTGGCCACCGCCTCGTTCATGATGGTGGCGTTCGGCTTCGGCATGTTCGGCACCATCGCGCTGCAGCCGCTGCTGCTGCAGAACGTGCTCGGTTATCAGGCTGACACCACCGGCCTGGTGATGGCGCCGCGCGGCATCGCGTCCGGCTTCAGCATGGTGCTGGTCGGTCAGCTCATCCAGCGCGTCGATCCGCGCTATCTGGTCGCCTTCGGCCTCGTCGTCTCGGCGGCCGGCGCGTATTTCATGTCGCACTACAGCCTGTTCATCGACCCGTGGTGGGCGATCTGGCCGGGGCTGCTGCAAGGTGTCGGCATCGGCATGATCTTCGTGCCGCTGTCGACCATCGCCTACGCCACCCTGGATCGAAGCGCGACCGACCAGGGCTCCGCCATCTTCAATATCGCGCGCACGATCGGCAGTTCGGTCGGCATCTCGATCGCCAGCACCGTGACCTATCGGCTCGGCCAGATCACCTGGAACCAGCTCGGCGGCCATATCGACGGCTACAGCCGGGCCGTGCACGACTATCTGGCGAACCAGGGCCTCAGCCTGGCCGATCCGTTGGCGCCGCACATCCTCGGCCAGGAATTGCAGCGGCAGAGCCAGATGCTGGCCTATGTCGATGCCTTCTGGCTGATCGCGATCAGCTTCATCGCGCTCGCGCCGCTGGCGCTTCTGCTGCGCCGGGGGGCCAAGGATGCGGCCGCGCCGCCGGGCGGCCACTGACCCGGCAGAGAGGCTGCGTCAGGCCGGTTCCAGGAAGTCGGCGCGGTTCAGCACGCCCTCGACCGGCTCGCCGCGCAGGAAGCGGATTGCATTGGCGGCGCCCTGCAGCAGCGCATGTTCACGGAAGCCGGGCACGAACGCCGAATTGTGCGGCGAGCCGATGACGTTGGGCAGGTCGAGGAAGGGGTGCTTCATCTCGAAGCTGCCCTGGCGGATCGGCTCCACCCACCAGGCGTCGATCGCGGCGCGGAAGGTCGGGTAGGCCGCCAGCCGCTCATAGAGCGCGGTTTCGTCGAAGATCTCGCCGCGCGCGACGTTCACCAGGATCGCGTCGTCCTTCATCCAGCCCAGCTCGCGCGTGCCGAACATGCCGCGCGAGGCGCGGGTCAGCGGCACCGCCAGGACGACGACGTTGCTTTTGCGCAGCACGCTTTCCAGCGCGTCCATGGCGTAGAGCGCGTCGGGCGGCTCCTCGCTCTGCCCGCTGCGGTTGACGCCGATCACCCGCGCGCCCAGTGCCCGCATCATCCGCGCCGTCGCGCGCCCGATGCCGCCATAGCCGATAATGCCGACGACCGCGCCGTTCAGCGTGCCGGACAGTGTGCGCTGGTTGAACTCCCCGCGCTTGAGTTCGGCATGCCCCTCGCGCAGCCGCTTCATGAAGGCCAGCGTGGTCGCGACAACGTATTCCGCCATCGGTTCGGAATAGGCGCCGATATTGGAGGCGATGATCAGGCTGTCGGGCAGCTTGCGGAACGGGATGTGGTCCGCGCCGGCGGACAGGAGCTGGAGCAGCCGGTTCGGCCCGGCCAGCAGCGGGAATTCCGGGTCGCGCAATTCGCGGCCGATCGCCAGGCTGATCGTCGCGTCGGCCGCGCGCAGCGCCGCTTCGCGCGCCGCGTCGGTGGCGAGGTCGGGCAGGTGCACCAGCCGCGCCGCGCCGTCCAGCGCCCGTTCGACCAGCGTGCGATGGCCGGGATCGGTCTTGCTGGACAGCAGCAATGTGCGTTCGCGCGCGCTCATGCCGCCATCGCCAGCATGTTCGGAGCCGGGATCGTCGACTCTGGTGCGCGGATCGCGCATCGGTCGAACCGCATCTCGATGATCAGTGGCAGCATGGCGTCTCCCGCCGGACTCGTGGGTCCGACCGTCGCCATCATTCCCGAGCGGCGGTGCGCCGGTCAATGTCCGCGCGGCTGCAAAAGTGTGCTGCCGCAGTCTGCTCGCCGAGTGTCCGTTGCTGGCGGCGGTCAGGATTCCGGCGGGGCGTCGGGTTCGGTGCGATCGGTCGGGTTCTCGTCGGGTTCGGCCAGACTCTTGACCAGTTCGACGATGCGCCGGCGCACGGCCGGGTCGGCGATGCGCGTGAAGGCCCGGTTGAGTTGAAGGCCCTCCGGCGTGCCGACGAAGTCGAGCATATAGGGCGCGGGGCTGTCTTCTTCGAAGCCGGCGGCCTGGCCCTCGCCGCGCCTGCCGGGCAGGCCGTCGAAGAAGGACGCGACGGGCACGTCCAGCACCTCCGCGATGCGGAACAGCCGGCTGGCGCTGATCCGGTTGGCGCCTTTCTCGTATTTCTGGATCTGCTGGAAAGTGAGGCCGAGCTTCTCGCCCAGCCGCTCCTGGCTCAACCCGATCGTCATGCGGAGCAGCCGGACGCGGCTGCCGACATGAACGTCGATCTGGTCCGGTGGACGCTTCGCCGACCCGTCAGCCGGCACACTCGCAAGGGGCTTCATTTCGACATCCCGCGCACAAGTTCCCATGGTTCCGGGCCGGCGCGGGCGACGCGAAGCACCCCCCGATGCCGCATTCTGCGAGGTCGATAGGCCCATTCGGCGCCGCTACGGCGGCGCTGCAATTAATACTTATGTATGATAGTGCGGATCGGCCGGTCAAGCGGGCGGCCACGGGCGCCGATGCGGCGCTTCCGCTTCGGGGCCGGACGTCCTAGATAAGGCCGGTATGCCGAACCGACGGATCCGACGCGCCGATGCAGCCTGACATTATCCTTACGCCGAAGCCTACGGGCGGTGCCGCGCCGGCGCACCGCTCGCTGATCGGCCTGTCGCGTGCCGGAATCGCCGCCGAGCTTGCCGGCATCGGCGTGGCCGAGCACGACCGGCGCATGCGCGCCGGCCAGATTTGGGGCTGGGCATATCACCGCGGCGCGCGCGACTTCGCGGCCATGACCACGATCTCCAAGGAAATGCGCGCTCGCCTGGCCGAGCATTTCACGGTCGACCGGCCCGAGATCGTGACCGCGCAGGTCTCGACGGACGGCACGCGCAAATGGCTGCTGCGCTTCGCCGACGGGCAGGAGGCGGAGACCGTGTACATCCCGGAGGAGGATCGCGGCACGCTCTGCGTCTCGTCCCAGGTCGGGTGCACGCTCAACTGCCGCTTTTGCCATACCGGCACGCAGGCGCTGGTGCGCAACCTGACCGCGCGCGAGATCGTCGGCCAGATCCTGGTGGCGCGCGACGCGCTGGGCGAATGGCCGACACCTCGGGACGGGCGGCTCCTGTCCAACATCGTCCTGATGGGCATGGGTGAGCCGCTCTACAATTTCGACAATGTCAAGCTGGCGATGGAAATTGCGATGGACGGCG
The DNA here is from genome assembly GCA_040255145.1 of Hyphomicrobiales bacterium. Taxonomy (GTDB): domain Bacteria; phylum Pseudomonadota; class Alphaproteobacteria; order JBDZUN01; family JBDZUN01; genus JBDZUN01. The sequence continues at coordinate 27,437 of JBDZUN010000005.1, forward strand.
AGGGGCTGTCGCTGTCGCGCCGGCGCATCACCCTGTCCACCGCCGGCGTGGTGCCGATGATCCCGCGCGTCGGCGCCGAGATGGGCGTCAACCTCGCCATCTCGCTGCACGCGCCGCGCGACGACATCCGCGACGTGATCGTGCCGCTGAACCGCAAATACCCGGTCGCCGAGTTGATGGCGGCCTGCCGCGCCTATCCCGGCCTGTCCAACGCCCGGCGCATCACCTTCGAATACGTGATGCTGGACGGGATCAACGACGGCCCGGCCGAGGCGCACGAGCTGGTGCGGCTGTTGCGCGGTATTCCGGCCAAGATCAACCTGATCCCGTTCAATCCTTGGCCGGGCTCGCCCTATCGCTGCTCGAGCTGGGAGCGGATCGAAGCGTTTGCCGCGATCGTGCTGCGCGCTGGCTATGCCAGCCCGATCCGCACCCCGCGCGGACGCGACATCATGGCCGCCTGCGGCCAGCTCAAGAGCGCCAGCGAAAAGCGCCGCAAGGCCGATCTGTTGGCCGAGGCCCGGGCCGCCGCCGCATCGGCGACCTGAGGCAAGCCCAAGCCGGTTTCGCTTGCTGCCGCGTATCCAGCTGCACGGCGCTTTTTCTCCCGTTCTGCTTCCTGCCGCATCCGGCACATGATTTGTCGCTTGTCGTGCAAACAAGTTGACAAGGAAATCATACCTATGTAGTTTCCTATGCAACTTGCCGGGAGGTCGGCGTTGGATACCGGGACGGTCAATCCGCTGGATGCGCATCTGGGCTACTGGCTGCGCTTTGTGTCGAACCACGTCAGCCACGCCTTCCGGCGCAAGCTGGCGGGTCTGGGCGTGACGGTGGCCGAATGGGTCGTGCTGCGCGATCTGCTGGCACATGCCGACGCGGCGCCCAGCGCCGTGGCTGAACGGCTTGGCATGACGCGCGGCGCGATCTCGAAGCTGGCCGACCGCCTGATCGCCAAGGGGCTGGCGACGCGCGAAGCCGGCGGTCCGGACCGCCGCTACCAGACCCTGGCGCTGACCCCGGCGGGGCGGGCGCTGGTGCCGGAGCTGGCGGCGCTGGCCGACCGCAACGACGCCGAGTTCTTCGGCCACCTGAGCGTGGCGGAACGGGCTGCGATCGAACAGGCGATGCGCGAGATCGTGCGCCGCCACGGCCTGAAAAGCGTGCCGGTCGAGTGAGGAAACATCAGGACATGGAGAATCCGATGGACGCGAGCGTCAAGCAGGTCATGCAGGAATGCAGCAAAGGGTCCGACGAAGACGGGATGCGGTTCCCCGAAGTGATCGGGAAGCTGATGGCGGCGGGGGTGGAGCGTTATCACGCCGACCTGTGCCGCGCGGAAAAGACCTACTATCTGCCGAACGGCGAATCCCATATCGTGCCCTCGGCGCGGATCGCGCGTGATCCCGCGCCGGATTTCGCGGCCACGAGGGTTGAGGCCGCGGTTCGCGCGATCCAGGTCGGCGAGCTGAGCTATCAGGAATTCTGCGCCGAGATCATGACTGCCGGCTGCGTCGGCTATTGCGTGTCGCTGGCCGGGCGGCGCGCGGTCTATTACGGCCGCACCGGCGACTTCCATGTTGAACATTTCCCGTCCGCGCGTTGAGTAAGCCCGCGTGCCGAGCGGGGCGCCAGTAAACCCCAAAGTCGGCGGGCCCGGCGCGAAGCCTGGTGTCTACTGGGTCCCGGCTCGCGCGGCCTGCGGCCGCTTGGCCGGGACGACAGCCAAGGAATGGATTGCCTCGCTGCGCTCGCAGTGACGCTGGAGGCGAGTCTTTGGGCGGCGCCCAGCCGCGCCGCCTTGCCGGGACGCGGCTTTTCGGCTAGTTCCCGCGGGCATTCCTTTTATCCCCAGGACAGCGGGATCCTATGAAATCCGGCTCGGTCAAGAAGGTCGTGCTCGCCTATTCCGGCGGGCTCGACACCTCCGTCATCCTCAAATGGCTCCAGGTCACCTATGGCTGCGAGGTGGTTACCTTCACCGCCGATCTCGGCCAGGGCGAGGAGCTGGAGCCGGCGCGGCGCAAGGCCGAGAATGCCGGCATCAAGGAAATCTTCATCGAGGACCTGCGCGAGGAATTCGTCCGCGACTACGTGTTCCCGATGTTCCGCGCCAATGCGCAGTACGAGGGGGTCTACCTGCTCGGCACCTCGATCGCGCGGCCCCTGATCGCCAAGCGTCAGATCGAGATCGCGCGCGAGACCGGGGCCGACGCCGTCGCCCATGGCGCGACCGGCAAGGGCAACGACCAGGTCCGGTTCGAGCTGACCTATTACGCGCTGAACCCCGACATCAAGGTGATCGCGCCGTGGCGGGAATGGGACCTGACCTCGCGCACCCGGCTGATCCAGTTCGCCGAGGAGCACCAGATCCAGATCCCGCGCGACAAGCGCGGCGAGGCGCCGTTCTCGGTCGACGCGAACCTTCTGCACACCTCGTCCGAGGGCAAGGTGCTGGAGGACCCGGGCCAGGAGCCGCCGGCCTTCGTGTTCCAGCGCACGGTGGCGCCGGAGGACGCGCCGGACCAGCCGACCTATGTCGAGATTACGTTCGAGAACGGCGACGCCGTTGCGGTCGACGGCGAGCGCCTGTCGCCCGCCACGCTGCTGGCGCGCCTCAACGAGCTCGGCGGCAAGAATGGCGTCGGCCGGCTCGACCTGGTCGAGAACCGCTTCGTCGGCATGAAGTCGCGCGGCGTGTACGAGACGCCGGGCGGCACCGTCCTGCTCGCCGCCCACCGCGCGGTCGAATCGATCACGCTCGACCGCGGCGCCGCGCACCTCAAGGACGAACTGATGCCGCGCTATGCGGAGCTGATCTATAACGGCTTCTGGTTCTCGCCCGAGCGCGCGATGCTCCAGGCGCTGATCGACAAGAGCCAGGAGAACGTCTGGGGCACTGCGCGGCTCAAGCTCTACAAGGGCGGCGTCCACGTCGTCGGCCGCACCTCCGACCGCTCGCTCTACTCGCTGGCCCACGTCACCTTCGAGGAAGACCAGGTCTACGACCAGCGCGACGCCGAGGGCTTCATCAAGCTGAACGCGCTGCGCCTGCGCCTGCTGAAGCGCCGGGGCTAGAGATCGCCGCTGGCTTCGGACCATGCGGTCGAGGCGGCGTGGATGCGCGCCTTCAGGATGGAAAGGGCGGTCGGGTCGAAGTCCTTGAGCCGTGCCGCCAGTTCCGCCGCGGCCGCCGGCAGGGCGCTGGCCGGTACGACGTCGTTGACCAGGCCGCGCGCCTTGAGGTCGGCGGCGGTATAGCGGCGCGCGGTCATCAGGATCTCGCGCGCCAGCACCGGGCCGGCCTGTGCCGTCACGAGCCGGCAGGTCAGCGGCGTGACCGCGCGGCCGAGCTCGATCTCCGGGAACCAGAAGCGCGCCGGCTCCGCCGCGATCTGAAAGTCGCAGCACATTGCCAGCCCCCAGCCGCCGCCGACCGCATGTCCATTGATCGCGGCGATGGTGGTGATGTCGGGCGACAGGACGGAGTGGAGCGTCTCGATCAGCAGGTCGGCGATGCTCGCCCCGTGGTGGGCGAAGATGCGCCGGCGTTCCGCCGGATCAGTGATGCCCTTGACCGGCGTCAGGTCGGCGCCGGCCGAGAACGTGTTGCCGACCCCGGTGACGACGACGACGCGCGCGTCCCGGCGTTCGGCGATGTCGGTGAATGCCGCCTTCAGGTCGGCCAGCATGTCGGCGTCGAAGGCGTTCCGCCGGTCGTCGCGGTCCATGGTCACGGTCGCGACGCCCGCGTTCAGCGCGACCCGGCAATTGTCCGGCATCGGCCTGTTCCCCCCGCCTCTGTTCCTCGCCCGGTGCAGCATGCGCCGATTCCGGCGGTGCGCGCCAACCCCGCACGGCGGTTAAAGCGGATAGACCGCCTCGGCGCGGTAGCGGCTGCCTTCCGATGACAGGGTGCTGGAGAACAGCGTGAACTGGTCGACTCGGAACGGTTCGCTGGTCAGGAGCGCGTGGCGGTTCAGGAATTCGGCGACCGCCTCGCGCGGCGGCCTCTTCAACCGGGCCAGCGTGACGTGCGGGGTATAGCGCCGGCCTTCCGGCTTCAGCCCGATCCGCTGCAGCGCGCCGTCGACCTTGGGGTGCAGGCGCGTCAGCGGCTCCGCCTTCTCCACCCCCGCCCACAGGCTGTGCGGCTTGCGGTCGCCGAACTGCCCGACGCCCTGCAGGCGCAGGTCGAAGGCCGGCACGTGCACCTGGTCGAGCGCATCGGCGATGTCGGCCGCTACGGCGTTGTCGACCTCGCCGATGAAGCGCACGGTAACGTGCATCTGCTCCGGCGAAATCCAGCGCGCGCCCGGCACGCCGCCGCCGAGCAGCGACAGCCGCTGTTTCAAGATCTCGGGCAGGGTCAGGGCGACGAACAGGCGGATCATGGCGGAAGGGCCTCCGGCTGGACGGAGGCCCTTCCTATCATATTGCGGCGCAACATGAAGCCGTGCGCGGGGTTATGCGTCCGGTTGGCTTTCTGAACGTGACGGAATCCGGTTCGGTCCGGACATCCTCAGACGCCGAAGGTCACAAGGCCGCGATCGTCGATCGTCCATGCAGGGTTCCAGGCGATTTCCCATGCATGATCGTCGGGATCGGCGATGTAGCCGCGAAATCCGCCATGAAAAGGTGCGTCTGCAGGACGGATGATCCGCCCGCCGGCTTGGACCAGCCGGGCCATGACGCGCTCGACTTCGTCCTTGTCCGAAACATTGTGGGCCAGCGCGAAAGCGCCCGGCTGTAACAGGCCGGTGCGATTCATGTCGGCCTCCAGGGCGTCCTTATGAAAAGTGGCCAGCACGAAGCCGTTCATCTGGTAGAAGACGATCTCGTCGTTCTCGAATACAGGTATCCACCCGAATCCGTCCGCGTAGAAACGGCGCGAGCGGCCCAAGTCGACGATGCCGAGGGTGATGACCGAAATCTGATGTTGCATGCCCAGGACCTCATGTTCACCAGCGCTCCATGCGCGGTGGTGAAAGTCATGGGACTCGTCGCAACAGCGAGGGCCAGGACCCGCTAATGCGGGGATCGGGCTAACCGCACCGATCTCTCCTTTTTAGACGTTCGGCTGATATCAGCGATCCGCTCCCAGTCCAACCGTGCAATCGGTCGAAGGCCAAGGTTCGAACCGAGGCACGAACCCCGCACGGATTTCGATGTCGCCAGGCCGCGCGTTGCCACGCACAATAGAGGTGGCGCAATGGGGGGCGCAGCAATGGGTGAGAATGCCATGGACAAGGACGATTATCGGCGGCGTGTCCGGCTTGCGCTGACCGGCGAGATGCTGGGCGAGGCGATGACCTCCGCCCTGGCGGAGGCGGCCGAGACGCCCGAGCAACGCTACAAATGGGCGTCCCTGCTGCAGCTCGAATCCGAGACCAAGGTGCGCCTGCGCGCGTTCGCGGCCGGCATCGGCGTCAGCGTGCTGGAAGACGAGGAACGCCGTCGCCAAGGCGTTGAACGCGCTGGCGCCATGGCCGGCATGAACTGGGCCGAGGCGATGGCCTCCTTCCGTGATCTGGTGGCGCCGGCCGTCGGCTGGTACCGCAAGCTGGAGGCGATGGGGCCGGACGCCGACAAACCGACGCTGCGGGCGGCACTGGCGCACGAGGTCGCGTTGCTCGACTTCCTCGATGCCGAGCTCGAAGGCGAGCCGGACGCGATCGCGCCCGTCGTCGCGTTGCTCGACCACCCGCTGCCGCGGCCGGCGTGACCGCCGGGCAAACAAATGGCGATGGGCCCGCTTCGTGAAGGATAGGAGGCCGCCCGGCGGCCTCGTGTCGCTATTCCGCTGCCTTCGCCACCGCGCGGCCGTGCACCTCGGGAATCACGGTCTCGATCAGGAGCCGCGTCTGCTGGTAGAGATCCTCGTCGCCGTCGCCCAGCGGGCGCAGGATGAACTTGGCGATGCCCGCCGCCTCGTATTCGCGTACACGCTGTACCATCTCGGCCGCGTCGCCGACCACGATGGTCTTATCCAGGTTCCGCTTCGGGAACATCTTGCGGTACATCGCGCGCCGCGCCGCGCCGACCGGGTCGTCAGCCGGGCCGAAGCGGAAGAAGAAGCCGGCGGAGAAATGCTCCGGATCCATCTCGCGGCCCGCTTCGATCGCCGCCTGCTTGATCGCGGTGACGACCGGCCCTACTTCCTCCGGCGATTCCAGGCCCGCCTGCCAGCCGGTGCCGAAGCGCGCGGTGCGCCGGATCGCCGCCTGGCTCGACCCGCCGAGCCACAGCGGCAGCGGCTGCTGCACTGGCAGCGGCAGGATCGAGGCGTCCTTGTAATGGAAAAAGTCGCCGTCGAAGGTGACCGTCTCGCCGCGCCACAGCCGCTCGATGATCTCAAGCGATTCGTCGGTGCGCTTGCCCTGGCCCTCGGTCTTGATGCCCATCGCGCCCCAATCCTGCGAATTGAGGTTGCCGATGCCGAAGGCGGGCAGAAGCCGGCCGTTGCTGAGGAAGTCGATGGTCGCGCATTCCTTGGCGATGACCAGCGGCTCGCGCAGGCCCAGCGCGATAACGTTCATGCCGAATTTGAGCTTCTCGGTGGCGCCGGCCAAAGCGGCCATCGTGCTCATGCATTCCAGGAACGGCACCGGCGCGACCATGCGGTCGGTCTGCCACAGCGAATCGATGCCGCCCGCCTCGCACAGCCGCACCCAGCGCCAGAATGCCTGCGGCCCCGAGAACGGGAAGTCCGCCAGGCCCAGTCCGATCCGTACCGCCATCGCGTTCACTCCCTGGTATTGCCGCCATCGTCGCACCGAACAGTCGTTTTCCCAAGTCCTGGACGTTGCCGGCGCGCGCCCTACAATGCGTCGCAAAATCGGGCCGCGCCGGATTCGGGCGGCAAGCCAAGCCTGGAGGGCGCATCATGGAATTCGGGGTCTCGATCCCCACGCCGGCGGATGCCTGGAAGACCGCGAAGCGGGCGGAGGACGCCGGCTATCGCACCGCCTGGTTCTACGACACCCAGCTTTTGAGCGCTGACGTCTTCGTCGGCATGGGCGCGGCGGCGATGAAGACGGACCGCATTCGCCTCGCGACTGGCGTGCTGATCCCGTCCAACCGCATCGCGCCGGTCGCCGCCAACGCCTTCGCCAGCCTGAACGCGCTGGCGCCCGGCCGAATCGACGCCGGCATCGGCACCGGCTATACCGGCCGGCGTACCATGGGCCTCGGCCCCTACAAGCTGGCCGATATGGGCGAATACATCCGCGTCATGCAGGCGATGTGGCGCGGCGAGACGCCGGAGATCAGGATCGAGGGCAAGACCCGCAAGGTCCGCTTCCTCAACCCCGACGCCAAGCTGATCAATATCGACGATGAGATGCCGGTCTATGTCTCGGCCTTCGGGCCGAAGGCGCGGCGGCTGACGGCCGAGGTCGGCGCCCACTGGATCAACGTCGATTTCAACGAGGACCTGGCGGCGCAGGCATCGCAGGACATGGACCAGGTCTATCGCGACGCGGGGCACGATCCGGCCAAGAAGCGCAAGGTGGTCTTCCTGTGGGGCTCGGTGCTCAAGGAGGGCGAGGCCTATGACAGTCCGCGCATCAAGGCGGAGACCGGGCCTTTCGCGGTGATGATGCTGCACAACGCGATGGAGGCGCAGGACCACGGCGACCTGGTCGAATCCGCCGCGCCCGACAACGAGATCGCCCGCCTGGCGCCCGAATACCGCAAGACGGTCTATGAGAAGTATCAGCCGGCCGAGACGCGCTATCTGAACCTGCACCGCGGCCATCTGATGTTCGTGCGGCCGGAAGAGGAGCGGTTCGCCACCGCCGAACTGATCCGTACCGCGACCATCACCGGCACCGTGGCGGAGCTGCGCGACCGCATGCGCCGGCTGAAGGATGCCGGCTATGACGAGGTGGTCGTGCAGGTCACGCCCGGCCACGACAGCATGGTCGAGGACTGGGCACGCGTGTTCGAGGCCGTCTGACCCTTTACGAATCGAAACATTACGTCACCTGCCATCAAGGAGAAGCGCATGGCCGTCGATTGCGGCGTTCTTTGGGGGTTCCGCAACCCCGACTTCAACAAACGTCCGTGGGCGGAGGTCTATCAGAATGAGCTCGACCTGATCGTCGACTCGGAGAAGCTCGGCTTCGGCCATGCCTGGCTGACCGAACATCATTTCGCCGATGACGGCTATTCGCCGTCCCTGATGGCGATCGCCGGTGCGGCGGCCGCGCGCACCAGGCTGATCCGTATCGGCACCTTCGTGCTGCTTCTGCCGCTGCATGACCCGATCGAGGTGGCGGAGGACTCCGCGACCGTCGATATCATCTCGAACGGCCGGTTCGACCTCGGCGTCGGCCAGGGCTACGTGCCTTACGAATTTGATCCGCGCGGCATCCCGCACAAGACGCGCGGCCGGCGGATGGAGGAAGGCCTCAACATCCTCCGTGGTCTGCTGACCGGCGAGAAGTTCAGCTTCGAGGGCAGGCACAACCATCTGGACAACATCCGGATCGTGCCGCCGCCGGTGCAGAAGGACTTCCCGATCTGGGTCGGCGCGCGCGGCGACAAGGCGCTGGACCGTGCCGCGCGGCTCGGCTTCCATCTGGCCTCGGTCGGCGTCGCGCATCATCGCGACAAATATATCGACGCGCTGAAAAGGCACGGCCGCAATCCGGACGATTTCAACGTCGTGCAGCTCGTCACCTGCTATTGCGCCGAGACGCATGAGAAGGCGTGGGACGATATCGCCGATGGCTTCCACCACGTGCTGAAATACTACCACGACTGGGCGGTCGCATCGGGCGACGTGACGGGTGACGTGGAAGGTCAGGCGGTGCCGACGCCGGCGCAGTTCCGCAAGGAGCAGAAGGGCGAGTTCTTCGGCGAGCCCGCCTTTGTCGGTACGCCGGACGAGGTGCTGGCCGGCCTGCAGAAATACCTCGCGCGGTCGCCCGGCTCGCATCTCGTCATGTACATGGCGATCCCTGGCAATGCGCCGGAAAACACGCGCCGTAGCATGGAGCTGTTTTCCAAGCACGTGATGCCCCGCCTCTGAGGAGAAAACGTCATGCGCATCGGCATCCAGGTCGCATTCGCCGGCCCCGCCGCCGACCCCGTTCATGTGCGCGAGACCGCGCGGCGGGCGGAGGCGGTCGGCTTCCATTCGATCTGGGTGCCGGAGCACGTGGTGCTGTTCGAGGAATACGCCTCGCGCTATCCCTATTCGGCCGACGGCAAGATCGGCGGCGGCGCCCACCTCGCGCCGCCGGAACCGCTGACCTGCCTCGCCTTCATGGCGGCGTGTACGGAGAAAATCCGGCTTGGAACCGGCATCCTGATCGTGCCGCAGCGCAACCCCGTTTATACCGCGAAGCAGGTCGCCGACCTCGACGTGCTGTCCGGCGGACGGTTCGATTTCGGCATCGGCGTCGGCTGGCTGGCGGAGGAATTCCAGGCGCTCGCCGTCCCGTTTGAACATCGCGGTGCCCGCGCCGACGACTACCTGCGCGTCATGAAGGCGCTGTGGACACAGGAAACGTCCTGTTACGACGGCAAGCTCTACAAGCTGCCGCCGGTGGTGCAGAACCCCAAGCCGGTGCAGAAGCCGCATCCGCCGATCTATGCCGGTGGCGAATCGGACGCGGCGCTGTCACGTGCCGCCCGCCTGTGCCAGGGCTGGTACGGCGTCGCGCTGACGCCCGAGACCCTGCCGGACCGGCTCAAGGTGCTGGACGCGAAGCTCGCCGAGAACAATCGCACACGGAAGGATATCGCGGTACTGGTGTCGCCCTATGCGGCGAAGCCCGACCTCGACATGGTCCGCCGGTTCGAGGACCAGGGCGTGGACGAGGTCGTGCTGATGGCGATGCATTCGAAGCGCGAGCGCGTCTACCAGATGATCGACGACCTGGCCGAACGCATCGTCGCCAAGGCGGCGTAAACGTCGTCCTTCTTCCGTCATCATCCGCGCAGGCGGATGATCCAGTAAACGGCCGCCGTGGTGCGAGCGGGCGAGCGCAAATCCTGGCTGTCATCCCGGAAGCCCGCAGGGCTATCCGGGATCCATAAGAACAGGAACGGATCCCGGCTCGCCTAAAGGCCGCTTGGCCGGGATGACAATGATGTGGACTGACGATCAGTCCGGCAGAACCTTCCCCGGATTGAGGATGCCGGCGGGGTCGAGGGCGCGTTTCAGCCGTTGCATCAGTTCCGTCTCCAGCGGCTCGCGATAGCGCGTGACCTCGTTGTTCTTGAGCTGGCCGAGGCCGTGCTCGGCCGAGATCGAGCCGCCGAACCCGTCGGCGATGTCGTGCACGATGTGGGCGAAGCGATCCCATTGCGCGAGATAGGCGGCGCGATCCATACCGACCGGCTGGCTCAGGTTGAAATGCACGTTGCCGTCGCCGACGTGGCCGAACGGCACCGGGCGGATGCCGGGCATCTCGGCCGCAACCGCCGCGCTCGCCTGGGCGATGAACGCGGCCATCGCCGAGACCGGCACCGAGATGTCGTGCTTGATGCTGCCGCCCTCGCGGCCCTGCATCTCCGACAGCGATTCGCGCAGCCGCCATAATGTCTTGGCCTGCTCGGCGCTTTTCGCGACCACGGCGTCGCGCGCCAGGCCCCGCTCCAGCGCCTCGGCCAGCACATCCTCCATCGTCTGGGCCAACAGGTCCGCGCGCC
>JBDZUN010000398.1:0-1591 GCA_040255145.1 Hyphomicrobiales bacterium
CAGGGTGATGTTGTCGCCCTGGCGCACGACGTCGACGCCGGAGCCGGCGAGCTCGCGGCGCAGCGCGGCTTCCTGGCGGTCCTGGTAGGCACCGACGGCGCCGCCCGCGATCGCGCCGACGCCGGCGCCGACCATCGCGCGCTGGCGGCGCTCGACCGCATCGCCGCCGCTCAGCAGGCCGGCGACGGCACCGATGCCCGCGCCGATCAGCGCGCCGCGCTTGGTGCGGTTGGGGTCGTTGGGGTCGTTGGTCTGCCCGGTATAGGTGGCGCAGCTGGCCAGCAGGGTGGTGGCGAGCGCGGTGCAGATCGCGGAGGCGGCGAACTTGTTCATTGGGGACTCCTGGTCGTGGGGCGGCCCGGTCGGACCTGAATGCGCGAACAAGGTACCCGCGCCAACGTCTCCAACGGGTGACGGAACCCCTGCGGCGTTTAGCCGCCAGTCGGGCTGCCGGCGCCCTCGCCCCCCATGCGCCTCTCCGCTGCTGCCAGGTAGTGCCGGGGGATGCGCAGGTTGAGCCCCGTCAGGATCTCGTAGGGAATCGTGCCGGCCGCCTCCGCCACGTCCTCGACCCGGATGCGCTCGCCGCCCTGGCGCCCGACCAGTACGACCTCGTCCTCGTTGAAGGCGGTGCCCTGGCCGATGTCGACCATGAACTGGTCCATGCAGATGCGCCCCACCACCGGATGGCGCGCGCCGCGGATGAGGACCTCGCCGCGGCCCGACAGCGCGCGCGGCCAGCCGTCGCCGTAGCCGATCGGCACGGTGACCACGCGCGTGTCCCGCTGCGGTGTCCAGGTCGCGCCGTAGCTCACCGGCCGCCCGGCCCGGACCACCTTGAAGTACACGACCTGCGAGAGCAGCGACAGCGCCGGCCGCAGTTCGAGGGCCGGCCGCGATGCGGGATCGGGCAGCACGCCGTAGACGATGATCCCGGGACGCACCATGTCCAGCCATGTCTCCGGGAAATGCAGCACCCCGCCGGAGTTGGCGAGGTGGCGGACCGGCATCGGCGCGCCGAGCCGCTCGAAGTGCGCGCAGGCTTCGGCGAAGCGCTCCACCTGCACGGCCGTCATCGGCGACGCCGGATCGTCCGCGCACGCGAGGTGCGAGTAGACGCCCTTGACCGTGCACCAGCGCGACGCGACCGCGGCCTCGATGAAGGGCGCCGCCGAATAGCTGTGGACGCCGATGCGCTCCATGCCGGTGTCGATCTTCAGGTGCACGACCGCCTTGCGTCCCGCGGCTTCCGCCGCGGCTTCCACCTGCCGCAGCTTGTCCAGCGAGGACACCGTCGCCTCGAGCCCGTGGGCGATGAACTGCGGCGCCTGCGGCCCGAAGATGCCGCCCATCACCAGGATCGGCGTGCGCACCCCGGCCTGCCGCAGCGCGATGCCTTCCTCGAGGAAGGCGACCCCGAGCTGGTCGACGCCGAGCGATTCCAGGTGCTTCGCCACGGGCACGAGGCCGTGGCCGTAGGCGTTCGCCTTGACCACCGCCATCACCGGCACGCCGGTGCGCGCGCGGATCGCCGCCAGGTTGTGGCCGATCGCGTCGAGGTCGACCACGATCCGGGTCGGGCGGCCGCTGT
>JBDZUN010000179.1:0-6880 GCA_040255145.1 Hyphomicrobiales bacterium
TACCGCGCCGGCCGGCAGCATCATCCAGACGACGCGCGGGGCGGCCAGCCGCTCGACCAGCGCCTTCAGCGCGGACGTGCCCTTGGCGCCGTCCTGCTCCAGCGCGTGTACCGCGTCGGCGCTGTGGTCATAGACCAGGCATTCGTGGCCGTGCTGCATCAGCCGCCGGGCCATGTTGCCGCCCATGCGGCCGAGGCCGATCATGCCGAGCTGCATCGCATCTCCTTTCGCGTCATAGCGTCATGGTGAGGCGGTTGCCCCCTCTTTCCCCGTCATTGCGCGCGGAGCGAAGCAATCCATCTTCGCTGAACCGCCGCCTGGATTGCTTCGTCGCATTCTCCTCGTAATGACGGTGGTTTTTCGCTGCGGCTGGGTAAGCAACACCCCCCCTTCGGCGGCCTTCCGAAGCCGGTGCTTCGCGCCGGCCTCGGAGCCTGGGCCGCCTCCGCCCGGCTCGCGGACGCTCGCCACCCTCCCCATCGAGGGGAGGGGAGGGGAAGGATTGAGCAGAGCGAAGGGCCGGATGGGAGATGGGAGGTTCATCGCCGGTCTCCGTCAGGCCAGCGCGGCGCGCACCATGTCGCCGAGGCGCGCAAGCCCGGCCCCGACATCGGCGCCCAGGTGGATGCGCAGCGCGCGCCGGCCGCGGTCGGCCAGCACCTCGAAATCGCCGCGCGCCTGCGCCGCCTTGACCGTGCCGAAGGTATAGGACTTGCCCGGCACCTTCAGGTCGTTGGCGTCGTCGGCCGTGATCTGCAGGAAGACCCCCGAATTGGGGCCGCCCTTGTACGCCTGTCCGGTCGAGTGCAGGAAGCGCGGCCCGAAGCCGAGGCAGGTGGCGACGTGCTTGCGCTCCAGGATCGCGCGGCGGATGTCCTCCAGCGCCGCGGCGTGGTCCGCATCGCGTTCGACATAGGCGAGCAGCGCGCAATAGTCGCCGGGCTTGATGCGCGCAAGATGGGCGCGCAGCAGCGCCGCCGGATCCTTGGCCGCGCCCAGCGCGGCGGCGTTCTTCTTGTCCGTGAACAGACGAAGCCCGTCGCCCGCGCAGACCGGCTTCTCCTCGGGCAGCGCGCCGCTCTTCTCGTAGGCGTCCATCAGGTCGCGGGTGCGCACCTTGCTGGCCTCGACGTCCGGCTGGTCGAACGGGTCGATCCCCAGGATCGCGCCGGCGACCGCCGTGGCGATCTCCCAGCGGAAGAATTCCTGGCCGAGTTGGTGCGGCTCGGTGACGCTGATGCGCACCACCGGCTGACCGGCCTGTTGCAGGGCGTCGACCGCCTGGTCCTGCGCGGCGTCCGATGCGTCGTCCAGCCGGAGGTAGACGAATATCCGGTCGGCGCCATAGGTCGCGGGCGCGACCGCCGGCTCCAGGGCGAGCGGGATCAGGCCCTTGCCCTGCTTGCCGGTCGATTCGGCCAGCAATTGTTCAAGCCACGCGCCCAGGTCGCCGATGCCGGGCGAGGCCACGATCGTCACCTTGTCGCGGCCGCCCTTGCCGGCGACGCCCAGCACCGCGCCCAGCTCGGCGCCCGGATTGACCGCCGGCGGCACGTCGCCGCCGCAGGCGCGCACCATGGAAGCGGTGGCGTCCAGGAAGCGGGCCAGGTCGAGGCCGGTCAGCGCGCCGGGCACCATCCCGAAATCCGACAGCACGGAATAGCGCCCGCCGATGCTCGGGATGCCATGGAAGATGCGGCGGAAGCCTTCGGCCTGCGCCTGCTTCTCCAGCGCCGAGCCGGGATCGGTCACGGCGATGAAGTGGCCGCCCACCTTGTCGGCGCCGACCGCGTGCTTGGCGCGGTCGAAGAAATAGTCCTTGAGGATGTTGGGCACCAGGGTCGAGCCCGACTTGCTCGACACCACGAACCAGGTGCTGGCCGGGTCGATCCGCGCCTCGAACGCCCGGATCTGCTGCGGGTCGGTCGAGTCCAGCACGAGCAGCTCGGGCGCGTCGCCGCGGGCGCCGAACGTCTTGCCCAGCACCTCGGGGCCGAGGCTCGACCCACCCATGCCCAGCAGCAGGACGTGGCGGATGCCGGCGGCCCTGGCCTCGTCGGCCAGCGCCAGCAATTCGCCGCGCCGCAGCCACTGGCGGCCGACGATGTCGAGCCAGCCGAGCCAATCGTCCTCGTCGTGGCCGGTCCACAATCCGGCGTCGCGCCGCCACAGGCGGCGTATCGCGCCGTCCGCGGTCAATTGCTTCAACGTATTCGCGACGGCCTTCTCGAGCGCGGCCGGCAGGTGGCGGCTCTGGCCGTTGAGCTTGCCGTCGAGGAATACGGCGCGTTTCGCGGCCACCGTGGACAGAAGCGCATCGGCGGCGTCGGCGAACTGCTTGACGCCATCCTTCACCAGCGCGTCGGTCACTTCGTTCATCGGGATGCCGACCTCGGCCAGGGTCGCCATGACCTTCTCCGCCGCGCCGACATCCTGGGTCAGCGTCTCCCTGGCGACGCCGTGGTCGCGGAAGGCGTCCATGGTCGCCGGCGGCAGCGTGTTGACCGTGTCGGGGCCGATCAGCTCCTCGACATAGAGCACGTCGCGATAGCTGGGGTTCTTGGTGCTGGTGCTGGCCCACAGCAGGCGCTGGACCGAGGCGCCCTGGTCCCTGAGCCGCGCCCAGCGCGTGCCGGAGAACAGGCGCTGATAGCGCCGATAGGCCAGCTTGGCATTGGCGATCGCGACCTTGCCCTTCAGGCCCTCCAGCCTGGCGCGCGTGTCGGGGTCGTTCTTGCCCTGCAGCCGCCGGTCGATCGCCTTGTCGATCATGTTGTCGATGCGGCTGACGAAGAAGCTGGCGACGCTGGACACGCCGCGCAGGTCGCCGCCGCGCGCCGCGAACTGCTCCAGCCCGGCAAGGTAGGCCTCCGCCACCGCCTCATAGACCTCCTGCGCGAACAGGAGCGTGATATTGATGTTGATGCCTTCGCCGATCAGCTGGCGGATCGCCGGCAGGCCGGCCTGGGTGCCGGGCACCTTGACCATCAGGTTGGGCCGCTGCACCGCGATCCACAGCCGCCGCGCCTCGGCGATCGTCGCCTCGGTATCCATGGCGAGGTAGGGCGAGACCTCCAGGCTGACGAAGCCGTCGTGCCCGGCATTCTGGACATAGACCGGGCGCAGCACGTCGGCGGCGGCGCGGATGTCCTCGATCGCCATCCGCTCGTAGAGCGCGGTGACGTCGATGTCGGTGACGCCCAGCGCGGCATTCAGGCTGTCGTCATACGATCCGCCCTTGCCGATCGCCTTGTCGAAGATGCTGGGGTTGGAGGTGACGCCCCGGAGGCCGTCCTGCTCCACCAGGCGTTTCAGGCCGCCGTCGGCAATGAAGTCGCGCTCGACGAAATCGAGCCACACCGCCTGGCGGTGCTCCTGCAATTGCAGCAATGGATTCATGAGGTCATCCCATTCGATGATCGGGCCTAGCCCGCCGCCCTGGCCGCCGCGACCTGGGCGCGGGCCGCTTCGCAGACGCTGTCGGCGGTGAAGCCGAACTTGCCGAGCAGGTCCTTGAGCGGCGCGGACGCGCCGAAGGTGTGCATGCCGACCTTGGCGCCGTCGAAGCCGACATAGCGGTCCCAGCCCATCGTCGCCGCCTGCTCGACCGAGACGCGGGCCCGCACCCCGGGCGGCAGGACGCTGTCACGGTAGGACTCCTCCTGCTGCTCGAACAAGGTCCAGGACGGCATCGACACGACCCGCACCTTGATCCCCTCCTTCGCCAGCGTCTCGCGCGCCGCGACGCAGAGCGAGACCTCGCTGCCGGTGCCGATCAGGATCACGTCGGGCTTGCCGTCGCCGGCGTCGGCCATCACGTAGGCGCCGCGCGCCAGGCCCGACGCCGGCGCATAGACGGCGCGGTCGAAGGTCGGCAGCGGCTGCCGGCTCAGCACCAGGCAGACCGGCGCGTGGGTCAGGTTCATCGCGATCTTCCACGCCTCGACCACCTCGTTGGCGTCGGCGGGCCGGATCACCACCATGCCCGGCATGGCGCGCAGCCCGGCGAGCTGCTCGACCGGCTGGTGGGTCGGCCCGTCCTCGCCGACGCCGATCGAATCGTGGGTCATGATGTAGATGACCGGCAATTCCATGATCGCGGCGAGCCGCATCGGCGGCCGCATGTAGTCGGTGAAGATGAAGAAGCCGGCGCCGTAGGGCCGCAGATAGGTGAGGGCGAGGCCGTTCAGCACGGCGCCCATGCCGTGCTCGCGCACACCGAAATGCAGGTTGCGCGCGCCCGGCTCGGCGTGGGTCAGGCTGTGCTCGCCGGCCAGCAGCGTCTTGGTCGAGGGCGCGAGGTCGGCCGACCCGCCGAGCAGCCAGGGGTGGTGCCTGGCGATCGCGTTCTGCACCTTGCCCGAGGATTCGCGGCTGGCCATGCCCTTCGCGTCGGCCGGAAAGCTCGGCAGCTCGGCGTCCCAGCCGTCGGGCAAAGCGCGGTTGCGCATCTTCTCGAGCTGTTCGGCCTGCTCCGGATATTGCTCGCGATAGGCGGCGAGACGCTGGACCCAGGCGCCGCGCAGCGCCCGGCCGCGCGCGCCGACGCCATCCTCGAAATGCGCGTAGACGCCGTCGGGCACCAGGAACTGCGCGTCCTCGGGCCAGCCGTAGAAGCGCTTGGCGAGCTTGACCTCGTCGGCGCCCAGCGGCTCGCCGTGCGCCTCCTTGGTGTTCTGCCGATGCGGCGCGCCGTAGCCGATGATGCTGTGGACCAGGATGAAGGTGGGCCGGTCGGTCGTGCGCCGGAAATCCTCCAGCGCCGCGCGCAGCGCCTTGGTGTCGTTCGCGTCGGCGACGGTCAGCACGTTCCAGCCATAGGCGCGGAAGCGCGCCGCGACGTCCTCGGTGAAGGTGATGTCGGTATGGCCCTCGATCGAGATCGTGTTGCTGTCGTAGATCCAGCACAGGTTCGACAGGCCGAGGAAGCCGGCGAGCGAGGCCGTCTCGGACGACACGCCCTCCATCATGTCGCCGTCGCCGCACAGCGTGTAGACGTCGAAGTCGAACAGCGTGAAGTCCGGCTTGTTGAAATGCGCGGCGAGCCAGCGGCCGGCCATCGCCATGCCGACCGAGTTGCCGCAGCCCTGGCCGAGCGGCCCGGTCGTCGTCTCGACGCCCGTGGTCATGTGGTATTCGGGATGGCCCGGCGTCTTGCTGCCGAGCTGGCGGAACTGCTTCAGGTCGTCGATGGAGAGCGACGGCGTGCCGAGCGGCTGGCCCTTGCCGT
Organism: Hyphomicrobiales bacterium; assembly: GCA_040255145.1. Lineage (GTDB taxonomy): Bacteria > Pseudomonadota > Alphaproteobacteria > JBDZUN01 > JBDZUN01 > JBDZUN01. The sequence goes on from JBDZUN010000179.1 coordinate 5,231, forward strand.
CGACCGCCTTGACCCCGGTCAGATGCAGGATCGAATAGAGCAGCATCGAGGCATGGCCGACCGACAGGACGAAGCGGTCGCGGTTCGGCCACAGCGCGTCGTCGGGGTCGTAGCGCAGGAAGTCCTGCCACAGCGTATAGGCCACGGGCGCCAGCGCCATCGGCGTGCCGGGATGGCCGGAATTGGCCTTCTGCACGGCGTCCATCGACAGCGTGCGAATGGTGTCGATGCAGGTCTGGTCGATCGGGGCTCGAACGTTCATCGGTGCGATTGCCTTCGGGCTTCTGGGGGGAATCGGTCGGGTCCGCCCGCCGCGTTGCCGGGAACGGACGGACCGGCGCGCGCAGTTTGTCCGATTCGCTTGATCAACGCATGTCGCCGCGCTTGGGACCACGAAAAGACATCCTACCCGAGTGCGCCGAAGGAGGTACGGGCGGGACATAGGCTCGGGCTTGACCCCGGCGCACCCTGCGCGCCATTGTGCCGCAGCGCAGCGAGGCACCCAGCACCGACGGCGCGCAACGGAAAATTGCGCCATCCCATGCGGCGAAATCGGCGGCGCCTCGTTGGTATGGGCGGAGGGGCCGCGCGATGGCTGCGCACCCCCGGCAGCAGGACGCGGAGGTTGGAAAGTCGGCATGGCGATTCGGGTGGCGATCAATGGGTTCGGGCGGATCGGAAGGCTCGTCTTCCGGGCGATCTACGAATCCGGACGCAAGGACATTGAGGTCGTCGCGATCAACGATCTGGGCGACGCCAAGATCAACGCGCACTTGCTGCAATACGATTCGGTCCACGGCCGCTTCCCGCATGCGGTGACGGTGGTCGACGGCGGCTTCGAGATCGGCACGGGCGTGGTCAAGGTGATCGCCGAGCGCGATCCGGCCAAGCTGCCGTGGGGCGAGCTTGGGGTCGACGTGGCGCTCGAATGCACCGGCCTGTTCGCCTCCAAGGAAAAGGCGGCCGCCCATCTCCAGGCCGGGGCCAAGAAGGTCCTGATCTCGGCGCCCGCCAACGACGCCGATATCACCGTGGTCTATGGCGTCAACAACGCCATGCTGAAGCCGGAGCACAAGGTCGTGTCCAACGCCTCGTGCACCACGAACTGCCTGGCGCCGGTGGCCAAGGTGCTGCACGAGGCGATCGGCATCGAGCACGGCTACATGACGACCGTGCACGCCTATACCGGCGACCAGAACATCGTCGACTCGCTGCACAAGGACTATCACCGCGCCCGCGCGGCGGCGGTCTCGATGATCCCGACCTCGACCGGCGCGGCCAAGGCGGTCGGCCTCGTGCTGCCGGAACTGAAGGGCAAGCTCGACGGCACCGCGATCCGCGTGCCGACCCCGAACGTGTCGATGATCGACCTCGTCTTCACCGCCTCGCGCGACACGACGGCCGATGAGGTCAACGAGGCGATCAAGCGGGCGGCCGAGAGCAACGAGCTGAAAGGCATCCTCGGCACCAACGATGCGCCGCTGGTGTCGATCGATTTCAACCACGACCCGCATTCCTCGACCTTCGACCTGGGCCAGACCCAGGTGATCGAGAAGCGGATGGTGCGCGTGCTGTCCTGGTACGACAACGAGTGGGGCTTCTCCAACCGGATGGCGGACACCGCCGTGGCGATGGGCAATCTGTAAGGTT
>JBDZUN010000180.1:0-6916 GCA_040255145.1 Hyphomicrobiales bacterium
CTGTTCGACCGGCTCGGCCTCGACCGGGTCGACCTGATCGGCCATTCGTTCGGCGGCATGGTCGCGGCCGAATTCGCGGCCGCGTTCCGCCACCGGGTGCGGCGGCTGGTGCTGATCGATCCGCTCGGCCTGTGGCGCGACGACGCCCCGGTCGCGGACTACCTGCTGGTATCGTCGGCGAAGCAGACGGAGCTTCTGCTCGGCGACCGCACCAATCCGGCGGTAGCCGCCAAGCTCGCGCTGCCGGCCGACCCGCAGGCGAGCCTGCAGGAGAAGCTCAGGCGCATCACCGCACTGGCCAGCGCGTCGCACTTCCTGTGGCCGATCCCGGAACGCGGGCTGTCACGGCGGCTGTCGCGCATTCGCGCCGAGACGCTGATCCTGTGGGGCGCGGATGACAAGCTGGCGCCCAGCCTCTATGCAGCGGACTTCGCCGCGCGCATTGCCGGTGCGCGGGTCGAGATCGTGCCCGACGCCGGCCATTCGCCGCAGCTCGATCAGCGCGCACAGGTGGCCGGGGCGATCCGGGACTTCCTGGACCGCTGAGGTCCTTGCGCGTTCCCCGCCCCATCGAGGGAGGGAAGAAAGGCTGGATTGCTTCGCTTCGTTCGCAATGACGGAAGCTGAAAGAAGGAGGGGCCGCCCGGCAGGGCGGCCCTTGTGCTTAAACGCTACCGATTATTCGGCGGCCATCTCGCCGGAGCCGCCGAAATCCTTCGGCATGTCCTTGAATTTCGGCACGCCGTCCGTGATGCGCAGCGTGGTCTCGCCATAGAAGACGTGCAGCGCCGGCTCGAACTTCAGGTCGGGCAGGACCGACGCATAGACATCGAACAGGCCCATGCCCGGGTGCTCGGTCATGACGTGGCCGCCGCAGGTCTTGCACCATTTGCGGTAGCTGTTCTCGGTCTTGTGGTAGGTGCCGATATTGTCGGCGCCCTTGGTGACCTTGACCTGCTCGGGCTTCCACAGGCTGAAGCCGTTGACCGGGCCCGCCGACCACTGCCGGCAATCGCCGCAATGGCAATAGCCCATGCCGGCCGGCTCGCCGGTCACCTCGAACTGGACCGCGCCGCAGAAACACTCGCCCTTGTGAACACTCGCCATCGGCTTCCTTCTCCCTTGCTGATCCGACCGAGTCACGGTCCTGGCATTATTCAACAGCAAGCAACGTGATTTCGCCACTACCCCGGACGTAACCAGATCACAGCATCAGGCGCCCGGCTTCGGCGTCTGGAATTGCGGATCGACCGGCACCCGCAGGCCGGAGGCCAGCGCGTTGGTCTCGTTGGCCATGGCGATGACGGCCATCGCCTCGCCCCACATCGCCTCGGTCATGCCCGCCTTGCGCGCCCCCGCGCCGTGGGAGGCGGTGCAATATTCGCAGCCGTTGGTCACGCTGACGGCGAGGTAGAGGAGTTCCTTGGTCAGCGGGTCCAGCGCCCCGGGCGCCATGACCTCCTTCAGGCTTTCCCAGGTGCGCCGCAGGGTCGGCGGATGGACCGCCAGCGCCTTCCAGAAATTGTTGACGTCGGGGATGTTGCGGCTCTGCTTGATGTCGTCGAACACGGCGCGCACCTCGTCGTTCGCTTCGGTGTATTCGATCAGCTTGGCCATCCTGTCCTCCCTCACGGCCGGTAGGGCCAAACTCTAGCCGCCGTCGCGCGGCCGGCGCGAGCGGGATATGGTGGAACCGGGCAGGAGGGAGGTGCGGCCAATGGCGCGGGACAAGAGCGGGGCGGTCCGGATCGGCGTCGGCGGCTGGACCTATGCGCCCTGGCGCGGGACCTTCTACCCCGACGGCCTGGCGCAGAAGCGCGAGCTCGAATATGCCAGCCGGCAACTGACCTCGATCGAGATCAACGGCACCTATTACGGCTCGCAGAAGCCGGAGAGCTTCGCCAGGTGGCACGACGAGACGCCGGACGACTTCGTCTTCTCGGTCAAGGGGCCGCGCTTCGCCACCAATCGCCGCGTGCTGGGCGAGGCCGGGGAATCGGTCGCGCGCTTCTTTGCCAGCGGCGTGACGCGGCTGGGCGCCAAGCTCGGCCCGATCAACTGGCAGTTCCTGCCGACCAAGCAGTTCGATCACGACGACTTCGCGGCGTTCCTGGCGCTCCTGCCGAAGGAGTTTGACGGTTGCGCGATCCGGCACGTGGTCGAGGTGCGCCACGACAGCTTCCGTGTGCCGGCTTTTGTCGAGCTTTTGCGTGCGCACGGCGTCGCCGCGGTGATGGCCGACGGCGGCGGCCACCCGCAGATCGCCGACATCACGGCGCCGTTCGTCTATGCCCGGCTGCAGGGCACGACCAGGACGGTCGGTACCGGGTACGACGCGAAGGCGCTCGACCTGTGGGCCGGGCGCGCACGCCGCTGGACGGCGGGCGAGGACGTGGCCGAGCTCGACCATTTCGGGACGCGGGTGGCGAAGGCGGCGGCCGGCCGCGACGTGTTCCTCTATGTCATCAGCGGCTTCAAGCAGCACAATCCGGCCGCGGCGATGGAACTGATCGCGCGGCTGAAATAGACATCCGCAGCCAGGGAGGGTCCGATGGCCGAGGAGCTTGTCTTCTACACCAACCCGATGTCGCGCGGGCGGATGGTGCGGTGGATGCTGGAGGAGGTGGGCCAGCCCTACCGCACCGAAATCCTCGAATACAACACGACGATCAAGGGCCCGGAATACCTGGCGGTCAATCCGATGGGCAAGGTGCCGGCCCTGCGCCATGGCGAGGCGACGATCACCGAGACGGCGGCGATCTGCGCCTATCTGGCCGACGCGTTCCCGCAAGCCGGCCTGGCGCCGCCGGCCGGCAGCCCGCTGCGCGGCCCCTATTACCGCTGGCTGTTCTTCGGCGCCGGCCCGGTCGAGGCGGCGATGATGAACCAGGCGTTCGGCCTGGAGGTGCCGGCCGACCGCCAGGCCATGTCCGGCTACGGCAGCCTGGCCGCCGTGACCGGCGTGCTGGACGGCGTGCTGTCGCGGGCCGACTACCTGCTGGGCGACCGGTTCAGCGCGGCCGACATCTATGTCGGTTCGCAGATCGGCTTCGCCACGATGTTCGGCGTGCTGGAGAAGCGGCCGGCCTTCACGGCCTACCTCGCGCGGATCAATGCCCGTCCGGCCGCGAGCCGCGCCCGCGAGATCGACGACGCCCTGCTGCCGGAGGATCAGCGCCCGCCGGCCTGAGGGTCGCCTTGGTCCGGATTCGGATCCAGGCCGAGATGTTCGATCACGCGGCGCACCGGCGTGCCGGCGGGCACGACCGCCCATTCGCCCGGCATCGCGGCGCGCACCACCGTCACCGCCTGCTTGGGACAGACATCAAGGCAGCCGACCTCGACCACGCCGACCCGCGCTTTCCGGCCCTTGGCCTTGCCGTTCAGTTCCTTGCGTAACAGCTTGGCCAGCTTTGTCGTGCCCTCCGGGCCGAAGCCGCCGTCGAGCTTGCGGGTGCATTTGCGGCAGACCAGCACCGCATCGGTCCAGTCGGCACGGACGCGCCGGATCGGTCGCTCGTCGCTCGCCATTCGTTTCCGCCTTCCGCGCCCCGCCTCCCGGCAGATGGGGCGCAGTGCCCGGAATGCCAAGCACACCGGATTTGCCGCGCGCGCCACCGCTGGTCCATCCTGAGCCCACCGGCAATCGAAGGGATTTCCGCATGCATGCCATGGTGCTGACCGCGCCGGGCGCGCCACTGGTGGCGCAGGACCGCGCGGACCCCCAACCGGGGCCGGGCGAGGTGCGCCTCCGCGTGCGCGCCTGCGGCGTCTGCCGCACCGACCTGCACATCGCCGACGGCGAATTGCCGCCGCAGCGGCCGGCGATCGTCCTGGGGCACGAGGTCGTCGGCATCGTCGACGCGGTCGGCGCGGGGGTGGCGGGCGTCACGGTCGGCGACCGGCTCGGCGTGCCGTGGCTGGGCGAGACCTGCGGCCATTGCCGCTATTGCCGGGCGGGGCAGGAAAACCTGTGCGACACGCCGGGCTTCACCGGCTGGACGCGCGACGGCGGCTATGCCGACGTCATGGTCGCGCGGGCCGATTTCTGCTTTCCGATCCCGGACGGCTTTTCCGACGCGGAAGCCGCGCCCCTGCTGTGCGCCGGGTTGATCGGCTATCGCTCCTGGCGCAAGGCGGCCGAGGGCGGCCCGGTCGAACGCCTGGGCCTCTATGGTTTCGGCGCGGCGGCGCACCTGCTGGCCCAGCTCGCAATGTTCGAGGGGCAGGCGGTCTACGCCTTCACGCGGCCGGGCGATGCGGCGGCGCAGGGCCTGGCGTGGGAGCTTGGCTGCGTCTGGGCGGGCGGGTCGGACGAGATGCCGCCCGAGCCGCTCGACGCCGCGATCCTGTTCGCGCCGGTCGGCGCGCTGGTGCCGGCGGCTTTGCGCGCGGTGCGCAAGGGCGGCACGGTGGTCTGCGGCGGCATCCACATGAGCGATATTCCGGCCTTTCCCTATGCCCTGCTGTGGGAGGAGCGGCGCGTCGTCTCCGTCGCCAACCTGACGCGCGACGACGCGCGCGAATACCTGCCGCGCGCCGCCCGCGCCGGAATCCGGCCGCATGTCACGACCTATCCGCTGAACCAGGCCGAGCGGGCGCTGGCCGACCTGCGCGGCGGGGCGGTGGTCGGCGCCGCGGTGCTGGTACCCGGCGATGGATGAGGCGGGCGTGGCGTTGGACGACTGGATCGCCGCGCAGCATGCCGTTTCGGTGCGCGAAATGCTGCGCAGCATTTCCGCCGTCGACCTGGTCAAGCACCGGCCCGGATTCGGGCAGACCGTCGTGCCGGTCAGGGGTTCCATCCTCGCGTCGCCGGTGCCGGCGGCCTACGATCCCGACCCGGACTATTTCTTCCACTGGCTGCGCGATTCGGCGCTGGTGGTCGATGCGCTTTTGATCCTGCTGGACGATCCGGCGTGGGCGGCGACCGCGCGCGGGCACATCCGCGATTTCGTCGGGTTCAGCCTCGCGCTCAACCGGCTGGATGGGACCGCGGCGGCCGTGGCGCTCGACCCTGCGAAGGTCGCGCCCGACATGCGGCGGCACCTGCGTTCGCCCGCCGAGCTCGCCGCGATCCGTGGCGAGGAAGTCGGCGGCGAGGTCCGGGTGAATCCAGACGGCACGCTCGACATCCTGCAATGGGGGCGGCCGCAATTCGACGGGCCGGCCCTGCGCGCGCTGACCCTGCTGCGGCTAAAACATCTGTACCAGGATGTATGGGCGGGTTGCGGGGAGGCGGCCCCGCGCCTGCTGGCCGACGACCTCGAATTCGTCGCGCGGCATTGGGACAGGCCCGGCTTCGACCTGTGGGAGGAGCGGCTGGGTAGGCATTATTACACGCTGGCGGCGCAGCGGGCGGCTTTGCTCGACGGCGCGGACGATGCGGAAGCGACGGGCGATCCCGCGCGTGCCGCCGCCTGGCGCGGCGTGGCGGAGGCTATGTGCGCCGCGCTCGACGCGATGTGGTCGGACGAAGACGGGCGCTATCGCCGCGGCGACGGCGCGCCGGAGCCCGATATCGCCGTCATCCTGGCGGCGATCCACACCCGCCGCGCGGATGGGCGGCACAGCGTGCTGGACGACCGGCTGCACGCCACGCTGGCCCAATTGGAGGACCTGTTCGCCGAGGATTACGCGATCAATCGCGGGCGCGACGGCGCCCCGGCCCTGGGCCGATATCACGGCGACGTCTATTACAGCGGCGGGGCCTATTATTTCTCGACCCTGGCGGCGGCGGAGCTGCATTACCGCATGGCCGCGGCCGTGTCGGCCGGGCACCCAATGCCGGTCACCGCGACCAACCGGGAATTCGTCGAACGGCTGATCGGCGCCAAGGTCGATCCATCGTCCGTACAGGAATCGGCGTGGGCCGTGCGCCTCCATGCCGCTCTATGCGCGCGCGGCGACGCCTATCTGGCGACGGTGCGGCGCTTCACGCCGGCGGACGGCATGCTGGCCGAGCAGTTCGACCAGAACACCGGCGCGCCGAATTCGGCAAAGCACCTGGCCTGGTCCTATGCCGCCTTCATCAGTGCGGTCGCGGCGCGGCGCGTGGCTTCGGTCACGCCACGGTGATTGTGGCGCGCAGCAGCGTGGATTCATCCGCGCTCGGCCCCACGCAGATTTCGTAGGCGCCGGCTTCGACGCGCAGCGCGCCGTCCAGGCCGACAAAGGCGAGGTCGGTGATGTGCAGTGCAAATGTGGCGGTTGCCGTCCCGCCCGCCGGCACGGCGATCTTGGTCGCGCCTTTCAGCTCCAGTAGCGGCCGGGACAGGCTGGCGACCGGGTCGTGGACGAACAGCAGCACCGTTTCCTCTACCGCGCGCGGGCCGTCGTTCGATAGGTCGATCGTTACCGCGATCGTGCCGTTCGGTTCCGCCCGGTCCGGCGTGGCGCGCAGGTTCCGGTAGGTCACGTCGCCATAGGACAATCCGTGTCCGAACGGAAACAGGGGCGCGACCGGCGCGTCCAGGTACTTGCTGGAATAATGATCCTCCACCCGCGGCGGACGGCCGGTCGGCCGGCGCGCGTAGAAGATCGGCACCTGGCCCAAAGCGGCGGGCCACGATACCGGCAGCCGCCCGGTCGGGCCGTGGGCGCCGGTGAGTATGTCGGCGACGGCGTGGCCCGCCTCGCTGCCCAGGAACCACGTCGCCAGCGCCGCGTCGGCGCGCCGGATCGCGTCGGTGGCGATCAGCGGCCGGCCGGAGGACAGGATCAGCACCGTCGGCCTGTTCAGCGCGAGGATCGCGTCGGCCAGCGCGCCCTGGCGGCCGGGCAGGCCGGGATCGGCGCGGCTCGCGGCCTCGCCGCTCATCGCCGCGGCCTCGCCCAGGCACAGGATCACGATGTCGGCCTCGCGCGCCGCCGACACGGCTTCCGCGATGCCGCCATCGTCGCCTTCGGCGGGGCC
>JBDZUN010000399.1:0-1581 GCA_040255145.1 Hyphomicrobiales bacterium
CGGGTCGCCCAGCAGCGACTGGATGCGGGTGTGCAGGTCGGACGCGGCCTGATAGCGCGCGGCGTCGCTGGTCGCGCCCAGGCCCTGCGCGGCCAGGAACTGGTCGGCGACACGCTGGATCGCCGCGATCTCGACCCCTGCGCCCTGGCCGCCCAGCACGCTTTCCTGCTGGACCACCTGCCGGCGGACGTAATTCGGGTTGTTGACGTTCGAGATGTTGTTCGACGTCACCGAAAGCGCGGTCTGATTGACGAGCAGCCCGCTCAGGGCGTTCTGCATGACCGATCCGATCGCCATTGGCTCCTCCGTGCCGGGCAGGAACTGCCGCCCCCGGCAGGCTTTGCCGATCCGAAACCGTCTCGGCACAGGATTTTCGCGGGGTTTCGGCCCTGACCGCGCCCCACCGGCGAAGGAGAGAGCAAGGTCGATGCCAGAGCCGGCGCGGCGCGCGGATCGGCGACGATTCGGGCCGGTCCGCAATTCCGTCGCGCGCACGATGCCCGCGAAACCCTAAGGAACCGTGCGCGGCCCGCGCGCCGGTCCTGGCGGGTTGGGGCGACGGGCCGGGATCCGGCGCGCCTCCTGCCTGGCATGCATCTTGCCTAGAGGTCGGCGCGGCCGGTCGATCCAGGCCGGCTTTGTCGGACGGCAGCATGACCACGACAGCGATCCCGGCCCAGCCCAGCCAGCCCGTCGCCCCGCCCGAGCGGCCCGCCGGCGCGTCGGCGCGCGGCGACGAAGGGTTTGCGCGCATGCTCGACCGCGTCAGCGGGGAGCGGGGCGACAATGCCGCGCGCGCCGACGATGCGGACAGCGGCGAAACGAAAGGCATTGAGGCGAAGGGCGCCGCACACGCCCCGGACAAAGCGGCCCGTGATGGCGCGGCGGCGTCGGGTGGCAAGTCGGCCGCGAAGGCGCGCGCGGCAGGCCGGACCGGCGCGCAGGCCAAGGCCGATAGCAGCGGCGCGAACCAAACCCGGTCGACCACAAGCGGCCGGCAGGCTGTCGGCGGCGCAGCGGCCACGACCATGCCGGCGCAGGCGACACGGGCCGGTATGGCCCAAGGCGGTGTGGCCAAGGGCGGCTCGATCAAGGACGGTGGGATCGACACCAGGGACTCGGATTCCGATCCCGCGTCACCGTCCGCGCTGGACGGTTCCCCTCAACCGACGATCGCGGCCCAGCCCGCGTCGATCCTGTTGCCCGGCGTGACGCCGCCGCCGGCTGCGACGGGCGACGGTGCGGCGGAATCCGCACCGCCTGCAGTCGCAGCCATCGCCGCCGGGGTCATGGGCGGGCCGTCGGCGGCGGAACCAAGCAAGGCTTCGCACACCGACGCTGACAAAGGGGATTCCGCCAAGGGGGATTCCGGTAGTGTCACCAAGGGCGGCTCGAAGGCCGCCGCGCCGGGCGGGGGTGCGACTGCCGACCCGTCCGTCGTCGGCAAGACGGCCGCTGGCGGCAAGCTCGACCCCGCGACCCTGGCCCTGCTGAACCGCGCGGCCGCGGGCGGGGACGCCGCGAACGCGCCCGATCCGGGTGCCGGGCAGGGCCCGGCCGGCGCCGGTTCCGCCTCTGCGA
>JBDZUN010000181.1:0-6899 GCA_040255145.1 Hyphomicrobiales bacterium
CGCCGCCGATCCCGGCCCCGCCTGCTATCGTCGCGGCGGCCCGCTGACCGTGACCGACGCCAACCTGATGGTCGGCAAGCTGGCGTCGGACCACTTCCCGGCTTTGTTCGGGCCGGACGGCGACGCGCCGCTCGACGTCGAAGCCACCCGGCTTCTGTTCGCGGAGCTTGCGGACGAAATCGGCGACGGCCGCGCGCCCGAGGCGGTCGCCGACGGCTTCATCGCCATCGCGGTCGAGAACATGGCGCAGGCGATCAAGACCATATCGATCCAGCGCGGCTACGACCCGGCCGACTACGCGCTGGCCTGTTTCGGCGGCGCCGGCGGCCAGCACGCCTGCGGCGTGGCGGATGCGCTGGGCATGGACCGCGTCGTCATCCATCCCCATGCCAGCCTTCTGTCCGCTTACGGAATGGGTCTGGCCGATATCCGCGCGCACCGGCAGAAGGCGGTCGGCGCGCCGCTCGGCTCGGCCGGATTGAACGACGCGATCGCGGTGCTGGACACCCTGGCCGGCGAAGCGCAGGCTGAGCTGGCAGCGCAGGGCGTCGCGCCCCAACGCGTCACGGAACTCCGTGGGCTGCATATGCGCTACGACGGCAGCGACACCACGCTGCTGGTGCCCTGGGGCGCGGAGGCCGAAATCCGCGACGCCTTCGCCGATGCGCATAACCGCCGCTTCGGTTTCCTGTTCGAGGGGCGCGCTTTGTATATCGAGGCGGCCTCGGTCGAGGCGGTCGGCGCCGCCGGCGTCATCGCGGAGCCGGTGTTGGAATCCGGGCCGCCGCGCGCGGTCGTGCCGCACCTGGACACGACCCGCTTCTTTTCCCAGGGCGCGTGGCATGAGGCCCCGATCGTCGCGCGCGACGACATCCGCCCCGGCGAACGGGTAAAGGGGCCGGCGCTGGTGATCGAGCCGCATTCGACCGTGGTGGTCGAACCGGGCTGGCGCGCCGGCCGGCACCAACGCGGGTCGCTGATCCTCGAACGCGCCACGGCCCGCCCGGCGCGCAAGGCAATCGGCACCGGCGCCGACCCCGCGCTGCTGGAAATCTTCAACAACCTGTTCATGGGCGTGGCCGAGCAGATGGGCGCGACGCTCGAAAAGACCGCGCATTCGGTCAACATCAAGGAACGGCTGGACTTCTCCTGCGCCGTGTTCGATGCCGGCGGCGGCCTGGTCGCCAATGCCCCGCACATGCCGGTCCATCTCGGCTCGATGGGCGAGAGCGTGCGCAGCGTGGTCCGCGCCGGCCCGCCGCTCCGCCCCGGCGCGGTGCGCGCCCTGAACGCGCCCTATAATGGCGGCACCCACCTGCCCGACGTCACCGTCGTCGCGCCTTTCTTCGATCCGGCGGGGACGGAGGTTCTGTTCTACGTCGCCGCGCGCGGCCATCACGCCGATATCGGCGGCATCTCGCCGGGGTCGATGCCGCCCGATTCGACCGACATCGCCCAGGAAGGCGTGCTGATCGACAATTTCACGCTGGTCGCGGACGGCCGCTTCCGCGAGGCGGAATTGCGCGACCTCCTCGCCTCCGGCCCCTGGCCGGCGCGCAACCCGGACCAGAACGTCGCCGACCTCCAGGCCCAGGTCGCCGCCTGCGCCACCGGCATCGCCGCGCTGGGCGGCATGGTGGGCCAGTACGGTCTTCCCGTGGTGCGCGCCTATATGGGCCATGTCCAGGACAATGCCGAGGAATCGGTGCGCCAGGTCGTCGGCCGGCTGACGGACGGGGCCTTCGCCGTACCGCTCGATAACGGCGCGACGATCCGCGTCGCCGTCCGCGTCGACCGCGCGGCGCGCGCCGCGACCGTCGATTTCACCGGCACCAGCGCCCAGCTTCCCAGCAACTTCAACGCGCCCTCGGCGGTGTGCCGGGCGGCCGTGCTGTACGTCTTCCGCTGCCTGGTCGATGCCGACATCCCGATGAACGAGGGCTGCCTGAAGCCGATCGACATCGTGATCCCCGAAGGCTCGATGCTCGCGCCGCGCCCACCGGCCGCCGTCGTCGCCGGCAATGTCGAGACGTCGCAGGCGGTGGTCGACGCCCTGTTCGGCGCGCTGAACGCGCTGGCCGCGTCGCAGGGGACGATGAACAACCTGACCTTCGGCGACGCGCGCCGGCAATATTACGAGACGATCTGCGGCGGCGCGGGGGCCGGGCCGGATTTCGACGGCGCCGATGCGGTGCAGACCCACATGACCAATTCGCGCCTGACCGATGTCGAGGTGCTGGAAAACCGCTTCCCGGTGGTGCTGGAGCGATTCGCGATCCGCCGCTTCTCGGGCGGGCGCGGCCGCCGCAAGGGCGGCGACGGCGTCGTGCGGCGCATCCGCTTCCTGGCGCCGATGCAGGCCGCCATCCTGTCCAACCGGCGGCGCACGGTCCCGTTCGGGCTCATGGGCGGCGGCGACGCGGCGCCCGGCGCAACGCGGATCGTCCGTGCCGACGGCGCGGTCGAGACGCTGGCCGCCTGCGCGTCGGCAGAGCTTCGCGCCGGCGACGCGATCGAGGTTGAAACTCCCGGTGGCGGCGGCTTCGGCCCACCGGAATGCCCGCCCGAATGATCGAAAACCGCGCTTGCGCCGTTCTTGGTGGGGAACCTTCTTCGACACCAAGGGAATCACGATCATGAAGCTTCTTCGCCTCGCCGCCGGGATCGCCGCGCTCGGCCTCGGTTTCGCTCCGGTCGTCTACGCACAATCCGGGTATTCCGCCCTGCCGCGGGATAACCAGACCCGCTTCGACGCCTGGTTCAGCCGGTTCGACGCCAACAGCGACGGCCAGATCACCCACGACGAGTACATGAATGCGCAGGAGCAGCGATTCCGCGCCGCCGACACCAATGGCGACGGCCGGCTCACCAAGGACGAGGTGCTCGACTACATGTCGCGCGAGCATGGCCCGGCGGCGACCCAAGGCACGCAGCCGGCCCAATGATCACCGCTTGGGCGTGAAATGACCCAAATGTCACCACAATTTCTGCGTTAGTTCGGTTGTGGACAAATTGCCGCAAGGCGGACGGATCGGCGTCCGCCTGAACTTCAGGAGGATGACACGATGAACAAGGTGCTTTCGACGGCAGCCGCGGTCGCGCTGGGTCTGGGCATGCTGGGGGCCGGCGCCGTCTACGCCGCCGACGCCACGACGAGCACCGGAGCGACCGAAACGCCCAGTGCCACCACCGGCACGCACGCGCACACGCGCGCCAATCGCGGCAAGTGGCTCGACAAGGCTTTCGACAGCTACGACACCAACAAGGACGGCAAGGTTTCGGAAGACGAATTCGTCGATCACATGAAGGAGAAGTTCAAGGCGGCCGACGCCAACGGCGACGGCTACGTCACCAAGGACGAGGCCCAGAAGTACTTCGAGAGCATGCGCCAGCAGCGCCAGCAGCATCACCGCATGCACAAGCCGGGCACCACGACGCCCGCACCGACCCCCGCGCCGGGCGGCACGGAGTAACGCCGCACCTCGCACCGTCTCTGGGAAATCGGCGGCATTTGCCGCCGATTTCTTTTGCGGCATCCGCCGCCGCGCCGGCATGGACAGCACCCCACCCGGTCGGAGCTTTACCCCGACCACCCTCTCCATCGAGGGGAGGGAAAGCACGCGAGATTACCCTCCTCCTTTGTGGGGAGGGTGGCTGCGACAGCAGCCGGGTGGGGGCCGAACTCGGCACCGGAGTGCCGGGTGGTTCAGTCTGACCTCAACACGCGCTAGCCTTCCCGCCGACCTCGGCAGGAGATGCCGAACGTCCCCGAATCATCATCGCAAGGCGGAGCGCATATGACCACCATCCTCGTTACCGGCGCCAATCGCGGCATCGGCCTCGAATTCGTCCGGCAATATTCCGATGCCGGCGCCACGGTGCATGCCTGCGCGCGCAAGCCGGCCGACGCGACCGCGCTCGCCGACATCGCCGGGAAGAGCGGCGGCCGCGTGCAGGTCCACGCGCTCGACGTCGCGGATTTCGGCGCGATCGACGCGCTGGCGCGCGCCCTGCGCGACGTGCCGGATCGATCTCCTGATCAACAATGCCGGCGTCTATGGCCCGGCCAGCCAGACCGCGGCCGACTTCGACCCCGACGGCTGGCTCACGACGTTCCGGGTCAATACGCTGGCGCCGATGCGCATGGTGCAGGCGTTCCTGCCGCACCTGCGCGCCGGGACCGGCAAGACGGTCGCGACGCTCACCAGCCAGATGGGCTCGATCACCAACAATGACGGCGGCTATTACGCCTATCGCTCGGCCAAGGCGGCACTCAACTCCGCCATGCGCGGCCTGTCCGTCGATCTCAAGGGCGACAACCTGGTCCTGGTGGTCATGCATCCGGGCTGGGTCAAGACCGACATGGGCGGCGACGCCGCCCCGCTCCGGCCGGAGGACAGCGTGCGCGACATGCGCGGCGTGATCGCAGGCCTCGGCGCGCGCGACAACGGCCGCTTCTTCAACCACGACGGCTCCGAACTGCCCTGGTAGGCCCGCCGCTTTCCCCAGCTTGCGCTTCGGTGCCACGATGGGCGCCGAAGCCGGGCGGGCGGGCGGGCCAACGGCCGCTTAGCGACCCGGCGCGGAGGAGGAAACGATGCCCGAACTCAGCCTGGAACAGAAGGTCGACCAGCTTTATTCGATCGAGGCGATCAAGCAGCTCAAGGCCCGCTACTGCCACTATTGCGATAGCGGCTACGACGCCGACGGCATCGCCGGCCTGTTCACCGAGGACGGCGTCTGGGACGGCGGCGACATGTTCGGCTGCTTCGAAGGCCGCGAGACGACCCGCGCGCAATTCGCCGGATTTTCCGGGCAGATCCTGTTCGCCGCGCACCTCGTCCTGAACCCGATGGTCGAGGTCGACGGCGACCGCGCCAAGGGCCGCTGGTGGCTCTTGATGCCGTGCACCGCCAGGAAGCGCGACGGCCGCGTCGAAGGACGCTGGCTGGTGGCGGAATACGAGGAAGACTATGTCCGCGCCGACGGCGACTGGAAATTCAAGAAACTGAAAATCCATCCCAAGTATTACGCGCCGCATCTGGAGGATTGGTCGCAGCATATCGTGTCGAAGGCCGCATCGTCCTGAACAGCCGGCAATAACCGTTCGGCGGCGAAGTGTTTGCGCGCGACAAGGCGCGATCCGCCCTGATAAGGGCGACCGCCAAGTGTCGATAGCCACGGGGATATTGTCGCCCGCCGCGCGTCTATTTTGCAGCGCAGCAAATTGCGGCGGTTTTTTGTCTTTGACGTGGCGCAATTTTGACGCATCCTGCCCGTGTCGCCACGCGGGAGGATCGCATGGCCCTGATCGGGTATGGCTTCGCCGCGCTGGTGTTCGGGCTGTTGTGGGCGCTCGTCACCGGCGTCATCCACTGACATGGTTTCGTCCGCCGCCGATTCGCTCGGCCGGCGGACGCGTACCGCTCTCATGATCTTTCGTTCCATTGGCGCGCCCGGCTTCGCTCGGCCGGCGCGGCCCGAGGAGGCTCTATGCGCGAACTGACGCTTCAAGAGGTCGAGACCCTGCTCCGCGAAGGCGTCGCCTGGTGCCGCGAACGTGGCCGGGCGTCCTCGATCGTCGTGGTCGATTTCGGCGGGCATGTGCGCGGCGCGCTGCGCCCGGAAAAGGGCCGCATCGCCAATGTGCCGATCGCGGAGAAGAAGGCGTGGACCGCCGTCGCCTTCCAGCGTCCGACCCAGATGGTGCGCGACATCACCGTGCCCGGCGCCATGGGCTATGGGCTTCAGCATACGGACAACCGCATCTGCATCGTCGGCGGCGGCTTCCCGATCTTCGACGAGGCGGGCGACGCGATCGGCGGCATCGGCGCCAGTGGCGGCTCGATCGAGGAGGATTGCGAGGCGTGCCTGGTCGGCATGCGCAAGCTCGGCTTCAAGACCGACTTCGCCAATCCGCTCGCCGCGGCCCCGAACAAAAGCTGACGGCGCGCGGCGGACGCTTTCCCTGGCCAGGGATCGTGCTCTAGTCTGCGGGCATTCGAAATCGCGGAGGGACACCATGAAGCTCTACAATTCGATCGGGCCGAACCCGAAGGTCGTGCGCATGTTCATGGCCGAGAAGGGCATCGAGCTGCCCAAGGTCGAGGTCGACCTGATGGGCAACGAAAACCGTCAGGACGACTACCTGAAAAAGAACCCGCACGGCCAGTGCCCGGCGCTCGAGCTCGACGATGGGAAGTACCTGTCCGAGATCACCGTGATCTGCGAGTACCTGGACGAGAAGAAGCCGGGCGGCGACCTGATCGGCGCCACGCCGGAGCAGCGCGGCGAGACGCGCATGTGGACGCGCCGGGTCGACCTCAACATCTGCGAGCCGATGGCCAACGGCTTCCGCTACGGCGAAGGCATCAAGCTGTTCCAGAACCGCATCAAGGTGGTGCCGGAGGCGTCGGCCGGCCTGAAGGCGGTGGCGGCGGACCGGCTCGGCTGGCTCGACAAGCAGCTGGCCGGCAGGAAGTACCTCTGCGGCGATCGGTTCAGCCTGGCCGACATCCTGCTGTTCTGCTTCGTCGAGTTCTTCGCCGGCGTCGGGCAGCCGCTGAACCCCGACCTGAAGAATGTCGGTGCCTGGTTCGAGCGCGTGAAGGCCCGCCCCAGCGCCGCGGCCTGACCAAACGACAACGGATGCGGGTGTCCCAACCCGCATCCGCCTTTGGCGTTCGCCGGCGGCAAAAATCGCCGTTGCAGCGTCTACGAGTGAGGTCAGACATGACGACCCAGATCATCACCAGCCCGTCGGGCGAGCGTCTGGTTGTTCTGCCCGAGGCGGAATATCGCGCCCTGGTCGCGACACGCGAGGACGCCGCGGATCTCGCATCCGCGCACGAGATCATCGGCCGACTGGACGCCGGCGGAACGGAGAT
Organism: Hyphomicrobiales bacterium; assembly: GCA_040255145.1. Lineage (GTDB taxonomy): Bacteria > Pseudomonadota > Alphaproteobacteria > JBDZUN01 > JBDZUN01 > JBDZUN01. Next base: position 6,888 of record JBDZUN010000181.1, read on the forward strand.
TGTCCCGTTGGC
>JBDZUN010000006.1:0-34841 GCA_040255145.1 Hyphomicrobiales bacterium
GTTGGAACTGCGGCAGCCGGCGAGCAGCAGCAGGATCGGAATCCCGGCCGGAAGGAGCGTGTGCCGAACGGGATATACGGGTCGCCGGCTCTGCTTGATCTGACCTCGCCGACGCACCGATCATCCCCCGGAAACCGCTTCGCGCATACTGCCAATCCCGGCGCGCCAAGTCCAACGCCGCCGCCACGCGCGTCGGACCGCGCGCTTATTTGCGCCGCCGCCGCGATTTCCGTGGATGGTTCCGCCCTTGTCACCCGTTGACGCTCTTGCAAGAATGCGTGCGGGTGGGCAGAGCACGACGTTGGGGGCCGGACAGCAGCCTGGTACGGCGGGTTCCTCGCCCGCGCGCTGAAGCGTGACGGCAAGGCACGCGTGAAAGCGAGCTGGAGAGGTTTCGATGGCGATCGGAACTGTGAAGTGGTTCAACGCGACCAAGGGATATGGCTTCATTCAGCCGGATTCCCAGGAACAGGATGTCTTCGTTCATATCTCGGCGGTGGAGCGCGCTGGCCAGATGACACTGAAAGAGGGTCAGCGCCTGGAATATGAGCTTCAGCAGGGACGAAGCGGTCGTTACTCTGCTGAGAATCTTAGATTTGTCTGATACGGCTCGACGAGCCGGTGGTGAAGAAAGTGGATCGATAGCGGGAACTATCCGGTATCGGGGATCGTTGACCGCCATAGACTGCGGCGATGCGTTTCATTAGAGTTCCGTGCCGCCGCATCGAGGCGAAACATGAAGGGAGTGCTTCTATGAATCGGGACCTGTTGCGCAGAGTGACTATTCTGGGAATCGTGCTGGCCCCCATGGCGGTGCTCCTGCCCGCCTGCAACAAGCATGAGAACAAGCAGCCTGCAGACACCTCCGCGCCGAGCAGCACGGCGCCGGCCGACAACAACTCCATGACGCCCGCTACGCCGCCGGCCGACGGCAACAGCGCACCGGCGGCGCCGGACAACAGCACGGCTCCGTAACGCTTCGCCGACAGGCGGCCTTGCTCTCCGCTTTGGGGAGCGACCACCTTGGGCAATTCCATCGACTCCGATAGTGAATTGTCCCCGCCATCGCGCGGGAGACGAGTTGGCCGCGCCGCGGGGAATGCCGCGGGCGGCCAACTTGCGTCCGCATCCGACGGCCCCATCGCCCTCCAGGCGATCGACCACGTCGTCCTGCGGGTACGCGACGAAGCACGCGCCCTGGCATTCTATTGCGGCGTGCTGGGCTGCCGCGAGGAACGGCGCATCCCCGAAATCGGCCTGGTCCAGCTGCGGGCCGGCGCCTCGCTGATCGACCTCATGGTCGTGGGCGCGGCGGGGGGACCGGGACCGGTTTCGCCACAGGGCCGGAACCTCGACCATTTCGCCTTGCGCCTGACGGCCTTCGACGCCGAGGCGCTGCGCCGTCATCTGGCGGCGCGCGGCGTGCCGGCCGGACCGGTCGAACGCCGCTATGGCGCCGAGGGCTTCGGGCCGTCGGTCTATGTGAACGACCCGGACGGCAATGTCGTCGAGCTCAAGGGGCCGCCGGAGCCCGCCTAGCCGCTTCGTCCGGCATATCGTTCGGCCATTCCGGCGCGGTCATCTCGACCAGGCGCGAGGCGGTGCGCGCGAACGCCGCCACGCCGTCGCCTTCCGGATAGAGGCGGTCGGGCGGCTCGGCCGCCGAGCAGAACAGCCGCACACGGGCATCGTACAGCGCATCGATCAGCACGATCAGGCGCCGCGCGGCGTTGCGCTGCTCCGGCTTGAGGCGTGGGATGCGGTCCAGGAACACGACCTCGTAGCGGGCGGCCAGCGCCAGGTAGTCGGGTGCGCCCAGCGCGCGTTCGCACAGGTCGGCGAAGCCGAAGCGCGCAGCGCCTGCCGCCGCGCGCGGCACGACCAGCTTGCGGCCCTTGATCACGATCGTCGCCCGCTTCTCGTCGCCGCCGGCCAGCGCGGCCCAGGCCGCGTCCATGCGCGCGTCGGCGTCGTCGTCCAGGGGCGTGAAATAGGTCGGCTCACCGTCCGTCTCCCGCAGCCGCCAGTCGGTGGGGCTGTGCAGATGGCAGACCGCCATGCGCTGCTTCAGCAGGACGATGAACGGCAGGAACAACTGCCGGTTCAGCCCGCCCTCGTAGAGGCGGTCGGGCGCGACGTTGGAGGTCGCGACCACCACCGCGCCCAGGCCGAACAGGGCCGAGAACAGCCGGCCGAGGATCATGGCGTCGGCCACGTCGGTCACCTGGAACTCGTCGAAGCACAGGAGCCGGGCGTCCTGGGCCACGCGCGCGGCCACCGCCGGGATCGGGTCGTCGCCGTTCGGACGGCCGACCGCCCATCCCCGGTCGCCGCTGCGCCAGCGATGGATCAGATCGTGCACTTCCTGCATGAAGGCGTGGAAATGGACCCGCCGTTTCGGCCGTAGCGGCGCGTCGACGAAGAACAGGTCCATCAGCATGGACTTGCCGCGACCGACCGGGCCGTGGATGTAGAGGCCGCGTTGCGGCTCCGGCGCCTTGCCGAACATGTCGCGCAGACGCCGGCGCAGCCCGGACCCGTCGGCGATTGATTGGCGCAGCCGGTTGTGCAGATCCTGCAGCGCGGCGGCCGCTCGGTGCTGGGCGGGGTCGGGCGCCAGCGCGCCGGCCGCGACCCGACGCTCCAGCGCCGCCAGCGGGCCGCTTACCGAAGCCGCGGGGCGCATCGGTCGTCGCGGCGCCGATCCCATCGGCGCACGCCGCGCAGGCTCAATACACGCGCGCCTTGGGCGCGATGTACTGCACGTCGTTGGACAGGGTGTAGCTGTGCACCGGCCGATATTCGATGCGCACGTCGCCTTTGTCGAACCAGGCCAGCGTGTGCTTCATCCACTGCGCGTCGTCGCGGTCGCCGAAATCCTCGCGCGCATGGGCGCCGCGGCTCTCGGTCCGGTTCGCGGCCGAATCCATGGTGACGACCGCCTGCCGGATCAGGTTGTCGAATTCCAGCGTCTCGACCAGGTCCGAATTCCAGATCAGCGAGCGGTCGGTGACGCCGACATCGCCCGCGCCCTCCCATACCTCGCGGATCAGCTTGCGGCCTTCGTCCAGCACCTCGCCGGTGCGGAACACCGCGCAGTTCGACTGCATCACCTTCTGCATGCCGAGGCGCAGGGCGGCGGTGGGCGTGGCGCCGTTGGCATGGCGGAAACGGTCGAGGCGCGCCAGCGCCTCCTCGCCCGCGCCGTTGGTGAATTCCGGCTGCGGTTCGCCGGCCTTCACCGTGATGCTGGCGCGGTTCGCCGCGGCGCGGCCGAACACCACCAGGTCGGTCAGCGAATTGGAGCCGAGCCGGTTGGCGCCGTGCACCGAGACGCAGGCCGCCTCGCCGACCGCCATCAGGCCGGGCACCACCGAATCGGGGTCGCCGTCGCGGAGCGTCAGCACCTCGCCGTGATAGTTGGTCGGAATGCCGCCCATGTTGTAGTGCACGGTCGGCAGGACCGGGATCGGCTGCCTGGTCACGTCGACGCCGGCGAAGATGCGCGCCGTTTCGGCGATGCCGGGCAGCCGCTCGTGGATGATGGCCGGGTCCAGGTGGTCCAGGTGCAGGAAGATGTGGTCCTTTTCCGGCCCGACGCCGCGGCCTTCGCGGATTTCGATGGTCATGGCCCGGCTGACCACGTCGCGCGAGGCGAGGTCCTTGGCGTGGGGCGCATAGCGCTCCATGAACCGCTCGCCCTCGGAATTGGTGACGTAGCCGCCCTCGCCGCGGACGCCCTCGGTGATCAGGCAGCCGGCGCCGTACACGCCGGTCGGGTGGAACTGCACGAATTCCATGTCCTGCAGCGGCAGGCCGGCGCGCAGCACCATGCCGCCGCCGTCGCCGGTGCAGGTATGGGCCGAGGTGCAGGAGAAATAGGCCCGGCCGTAGCCGCCGGTCGCCAACACCACCATCCTGGCGCGGAAGCGGTGGATCGTGCCGTCGTCCAGGCACAAAGCCATCACGCCGCGGCAGACGCCGTCCTCCATGATCAGGTCGAGCACGAAATACTCGATGAAGAACGGCACGCGCGCCCGCACGCACTGGCCGTAGAGCGTGTGCAGGATGGCGTGGCCGGTGCGGTCGGCGGCGGCGCAGGTGCGCTGCGCGGTGCCTTCGCCGAAATGCGTGGTCATGCCGCCGAAGGCGCGCTGGTAGATCTGCCCGGTCTCGGTCCGGCTGAACGGCACGCCGTAATGTTCGAGCTCGACCACCGCCGCCGGCGCCTCGCGGCACAGATATTCGATCGCGTCCTGGTCGCCCAGCCAGTCCGACCCCTTGACGGTGTCGTACATGTGCCAGCGCCAGTCGTCCTCGCCCATATTGCCGAGCGCGGCCGAGATGCCGCCCTGCGCCGCCACGGTGTGCGAGCGGGTCGGGAACACCTTGGTGATGTTGGCTGTCTTGAGCCCCGCCTCGGCCATGCCCAGCGTTGCGCGCAGGCCGGCGCCGCCGGCGCCGACGACGACGGCATCGTAGGTATGGTCGGTGATCGGATAGGCCTTCATGGCGCGACGGCTCCGAGGGCGAGCTTGAGGACGGAATAGGCGCAGACGATGCCGAGCGCCGTGCAGATCAGGGTGTTCAGCACCAGGAGCGTGATGCGCGCGCCGTTGCCATGCACGTAGTCTTCGACCACCACCTGCAGGCCCAGCTTCAGGTGCCAGAAGGCGGCGACCACGAACAGCAGGATCAGGATGGCGACCGGCGGCGAACCGACGAACAGGATGGCGCTGCGGTAATCGGTCCGCGCGGCCGCGATGATCATCCCGACGATCAGGATGGCCAGCGGCACCAGCGCGACGGCCGTCAGGCGCTGCCGCCAGAAATGGTCGGTGCCGTCCTTGGCGGAGCCGAGATAGCGGGCGCGGGACAGCGGCGTGCGGATGCTCATGCCTGGCCTCCGGTGCTCAGGGCCAGGGCCCAGATCAGGACGGTCAGCACGAACGAGCCGATCACCACGGTCCAGCCGGTGATGCGGGCGGTGCCGACCTCGAAGCCGTAGCCGACATCCCAGGCGAGATGCCGGATGCCGTTGAGCAGGTGGAACATCAGCGCCCAGGTGAACCCGACCAGCAGCAGGATGCCGATCCACGACGACAGGAAGTGGTGCATCGCGGCGAATGCCTGCGGCCCGCTCGCCAGTGCGATCAGCCAGGCCGTGACCAGCAGCATGCCGAGGCCGAGGCCGATCCCGGTCACGCGATGCGTGATCGACGGCACCCAGGTGATCAGCGGCTTGTAGATTTGCAGGTGCGGCGACAGGGGGCGGGGGCGGGCTTGCCGCGTTTCGGTCATTCCTGGAGGTCCTTTCCAGCCCGCTGACGGCGTGGCGGGCGCGACGCCGCCGCATTCTAGGGCTGGTCGGACCTAAGTCAACGAAGCACAAACCCCGTCAGGGACACAGGGCGCATGACACGAAAAAAGGAGGATCCAACGGATCCTCCCTTTGCGACTCGCGCAAGCCAGGGCCGTCAGCGCCAGACCGGCCGGCCCATATTGACCTGGTTCGGGCTGGTCATGACGCCGGCGGCGCCCCCGACCAGGCCGCCAATCAGCGCGCCGGTGCCCGGCGCCAGGCCGTTGAACACGGCACCGGCGATCGCACCCGTACCGGCGCCGAGGGCCGCGCCGCTGAGCCCGCGGTCCTGTGCGGTGTATCCGCAGCCCGCCAGCCCAAGAACCGCGACGAGCGCGCCCATTGCCATGGCTGTCTTGATCACTGTTACTCCCCTTCGTTCGGACGCTACGATCCGCGTCGACATATGCATGAAGAACGGCACCGGAGGTTATTTAGTTCCTGCCGGCAGGATGCAAGGTGCGCGCCGGTCAGCGATTGCGCGGCAGCAATACCCAATAGTCCAGGTCAAGGATCACCGCGTCGTGATGCTTGCCGTCATCCTGCGTACCGGGAAATTCCGCAGCCGGGTGGTTCTTGGTCGCAAAGGTGCGCAGCCGCAGGGCGCCGAGATCGTCACGGTCCGGCAGGGCGTCCTTCGACAGCACCTCGCTCCACGCGAACACCGTGTCGCCGGCGAAGCACGGCGCGACGTGCCGGCCGCCGTTGATCGCGGCGATCCAGTGGGCGTTGGCGAAGCCGTTGAAGCTGAGCGCGCGCGCCAGGCTGATGACATGGCCGCCATAGACGAGACGCTTGCCGAACCGGGTCTCCGCCGCCTCGTACTGGTTGAAATGCACGCGCGCGGTGTTCTGGTAGAGGCGGGTGGCGAGCATGTGCTCGGCGTCCTCGACCGTCATGCCGTCGCGGTGGTCGATGCGCTCGCCCGGCTCGTAGTCGTCCCACAGCGCGGCGCTGCCGGCGAGCTCGGCGTCATAGGCTTCGAGGTCGAGTTCCTCCGGCACGACGATCTGGTCGGGCCGCACCGCCTTGGCGAGTTCGGGTACCTGGTTCGCGCCGGTCTGCGCGGCCCCCTCGCGCTTGCGCACCATCACCCAGCGGACATAGGCCAGCACCGGGTCGCCGTTCTGGTTCACGCCGGTCGAGCGGACATAGACGATGCCGGCCTTGCCGTCCGAGGTCTCGCGCAGCCCGATGACCTCCGACGTCGCCGACAGCGTGTCGCCGGGATAGACCGGCTTCAGGAACCGGCATTCGGCATAGCCCAGATTGGCGATCGCGTTCAGCGAGATGTCGGGCACGGTCTTGCCGAACACCGTGTGGAAGACCAGCAGGTCGTCGATCGGCGCGCGCGGCAGGCCGAGGCTTTCGGCGAAGGCGTCCGACGATTGCAGGGCGAAGCGGCCCCCATAGAGCGCGGTGTAGAGCGCGGCGTCGCCCTCGGTCAGGGTGCGCGGCGTCGCGTGCCGGATGGTCTGCCCGATCGCGAAATCCTCAAAGAAATTGCCGTGGCCGGCTTTGGAGGGGCTGGTCTTCGACACGCGCTGCTCCGCTCGATGTTCGGGTCGGGTGTTCAGGCCGGGGCGGCCGCGCCCTGCAGCGCCGCGATCTGCTCGGCCATCGCGACCATGCGGCGGGCATTGTCGACGTGCAGGTTCTCGATCATCCGGCCGTCGACGGTGGCGACGCCCTTGCCTTCGGCCTGCGCCGCCTCGAAAGCGGCGATGACGCGGCGGGCGTAGTCGAGCTCGTCCGCCGAGGGCGAGAAGACGCGGTTGCACGGTTCGACCTGGCTCGGGTGGATCAGCGTCTTGCCGTCGAAGCCGAGCTCCAGCCCCTGGCGGCAGGCCGCCTCGAAGCCGTCGGCGTCGCGGATGTCGTTATAGACGCCGTCGACGATGGCGAGGCCGAAGGCGCGCGCGGCCAGCAGGCACAGGCCGATCCCGGTCAGCAACGGCAGCCGCGCCGGGGTCTGCGCGGCGTGCAGCTCCTTGGCCAGGTCGTTGGTGCCCATCACCAGGCATTCGAGGCGGGGGTCGGCGCCGGCGATCTCCTCCGCGTGCAGAATGCCGATCGGCGTCTCCATCATCGCCCAGATGCGCATGGTCTCGGCCGCGCCGGCGCTCTTCAGCAGGGCGTGGACCGCGTGGATCGTGTCGACGCCGTTGACCTTGGGCACCAGCACCGCGTCGGCGCCGGTGCGGGCGGCGGCGGCCAGGTCGTCGCGGCCCCAGGGCGTGTCGAGGCCGTTGACGCGGATCACCACCTCGCGCCGTCCGAAGCCGCCGGCGTTCACCGTGGCGCAGACCTGCTCGCGCGCCGCGGGCTTGGCGTCGGGCGCGACCGAATCCTCAAGGTCGAGCACGACGCCGTCCGCCGGCAGGGTCTTGGCCTTGTCGAGCGCGCGGGCATTGGCGCCCGGCATGTACAGGATGGAGCGACGCGGACGCGCGATGGCCGGCATGATTCGTCCCTCGATGCGAATCGGATCGGATTCGCGGGACGTATAGCACCGATCGCCGGGGGCGGGGCAATCCGGGCCGAGGCCGGCAAAGATGATGCTATCCGAACGCAAACCGCTCCGATCAGCGTTCGCGCATCGCCTCGTGACGGGCTTTCAGGATCGGCTTCATCAGGTATTCGAGCACCGACTTGTGGCCGGTCAGGATTTCGACGCTGGCGGTCATGCCGGGAATGATCGGCAGGACCCGGCCGTTGCGGTTCAGGGCGTTGCCGTTGGTGCGCAGATAGACGCGGTAGAAGCTCTTGTCGTCGCCGCGCGTGTCCTTTTCCTGGATCGTGTCGGCGCTGATCTGCTCCACATTGGCTTCGAGGCCGCCATAGATCGAGTAGTCGTAGGCGGTGATCTTGACCGTCGCCTTCTGGTTCGGGTGCAGGAACGCGACGTCGGACGGCCGGATGCGCGCCTCGACCAGAAGCGTGTCGTCGATCGGCACGATCTCCATGATGTCCTGGCCCGGCTGGATCACGCCGCCGATCGTGTTCTGCTTGATCTGCTTGACGATGCCGCGCACCGGCGAGCGCACGTCGGTCCGGGCGACCCGGTCCTTGCCCGCCTGCATCGCCTCCTGCGTCGATTTGAGCTCGGCGCGCGCCTTGGTCAGGTCGTCCGAGACCTCCGTCTGGCGCGTCGCCCTCAGTTCGGCAATGCGCTTGCGCACCTCCTGCGTGGCGTCCTGGAGCCGCGGAATCGCCAGCCGCACCGAGGAAAGCTGGCCCTGGATCTCCGCCACCTTCGAATCCGCAGTCAGCATCTCGACCTGCGGCACCAGGTCCTTGGCGGCCAGCGGCCGCAGCAGGTCCTGCTGCTGCCTGGAGATCGAAAGCTGGCGTTCCAGGTCGGCACGCTTGCCGGCCATCTCGGCGACCTCCTGGCTGCGCTGCCGCGCCTGGGCGTCGAGCACGGCGACCTGCGCCTGCAATTGCGACTGGCGCGCGTCGAACAACGCCTGCTGGTCGGACACCGCCTTGGGATTGGCCTTCGCCAGGTCCGCCGGGAACGCGATCGAAGAGGCGCCCTTGATCTCGGCCTCCAGCCGCGCGACCTGGGCGCGCAGGACCTGGCTCTTGCCCTGCGTGTCCTCGAAGTTCGACTGCGAGGTGCTGTTGTCGATGCGCACCAGGATGTCGCCCTTGTTCACCTGCTCGCCCTCACGGACCAGGATCGCCGCCAGGATGCCGCCTTCGAGGTTCTGGATGACCTGGGTCTTGCTCGACGGGATGATGGTGCCCGCGCCGCGCGTGACCTCGTCCAGCACCGCGAAATGCGCCCAGACGACGAACAGCACCACGAACAGCAGCGCCATGCTGGACAGGATGTAGGCGAAGCGATGGCCGCGATCGCGCGTCGCGGCCTGGACCTCGTCCATGAATTCCAGGTCTTCGTCGCGATCGTCGGCCCAGCCGGCCAGCGCGCCGGCGGCGCGCCGCATCAGAGAGCCGCCGTGCGCGACCGTGTGGCTGCGGACCGCCGTCAGTGCCTTGCCTACCATGATTTGTACTCGTCTGTTCGGTGACGGTCGATCGCCGTCAGGCCGGGGCGTGGGCGCTCGCCACGACGGTGGGCCGCGCCGAGATCGCGGCGCGGACCTGACCCTGGCGCAGGGCGGCCAGGACCTCCTCGCGCGGTCCGTCGGCGACGATCCGGCCGCCGTCGAAGATGATCAGCCGGTCGACCAGGCTCAGCAGCGAACTGCGGTGCGTGACCAGGATCAGCGTCTTGTTCGGCAGGACGGTGCCGAGGCGCTGCTTGAACATCGCCTCGGTGGCGTTGTCCATGCAGCTCGTCGGCTCGTCCAGTACCAGGATCGGCGGGTCCTGCAGCAGGGCGCGCGCCACCACGATCGACTGTCGCTGGCCGCCGGACAGCGACATGCCGCGTTCGCCGACCTGAAGGTCGAAGCCCTGCGGATGGGTGCGGATGAAATCCGTGACCCCGGCCGTCGTGGCCGCGCGCAGGATGCTGGCGTCGTCCATCTGCGGCGCGCCGAAGCCGATATTGTACCGGACGCTGCCGTAGAACAGGTAATTGTCCTGCGAGACATAGCCGACATTGCGCCGCAGATCGGCCGGATCGACCTGGCGCAGGTCGGTGCCATCGACCAGAACCGCGCCTTCGATCGGCTCGTACAGGCCGCACATCAGCCGGGCCGCCGTGCTCTTGCCCGAGCCGATGCGCCCCAAGAGGCCGACCCGCTCGCCCGGGCGGATGCGGAAGCTCACGTCGTGCAGCGCCGGACCCTGCTGGGTCGGATAGGCGAAGCTGACATTGCGGAACTCGATGTCGCCGTCGAGCTTCGGCCGATGCAGGAAGTTGCTGTCCTCGGTCCGCTCGGTCGGCATCTTCATCAGCCCGTCGAGCGCCTTCAGCGCGACGCGCGACTGCGCCAGCCGCGTGACCATGGCCGCGATCGCGCCGAGCGGCGCCAGCGCCCGGCTGGACAGCAGCGTCGCGGCGACCAGCGCGCCCGTGGTGAGCTTGCCGTCCGCGATCTCATAGACGCCCCACACGACGACCAGGACCGACGTGAACTGGATCGCGAAGGTGCTGAACGTTATCGCGATCCCGGAGATGAACCGCGCCTTGGTGGACGAGCGGGCGGTGGCGCCGACGAAGCGTTCCCACGAGCCCTGCATGCGGCTTTCGGCGGAGACGGCCTTGATGGTCTCCAGGCCGTCGATCGTCTCGATCAGCAGCGCGTGCTTCTGATTCGATTCCTGGTGCGCCCGCTCCACCACCCGGCGCAACGGGAATTGCAGGATCAGCCCGGCGCCGATCACCAGCGGCACCATGATCAGCGGAATCAGGGCGAGCGGACCGGCCAGCAGCGCGATCACGCCGATGAACAGGAAGATGAACGGCAGGTCGACCAGGGCCGCCATCGTTCCCGACGTGAAGAATTCGCGCAGGGATTCGAATTCGCGCAGGTTGTTGGCCATCGCGCCGACCGACGGCGGCTTCGCCTCCATGCGGATGGCCATCAGCTGCTGGAGCAGCCGGCTCGCGATGATCACGTCGGCGTTCTTGCCGGCGACGTCGACGAAATAGGTGCGCAGGTTGCGCAGGATGAATTCGAACAGATAGGCGGTGCCGACGCCGATCGCGAGCACCCACAGGGTCTGGGTCGCGTTGTTGGGCACGACGCGGTCGTACACGTTCATGACGAATAGCGGGCTCGCCAGGACGAAGCAGTTGATCAGCAGCGACGCGATCACGACGTGGCTGTAGATCGGCCAGAAGCGCGCCAGCGTGCCCCAGAACCATTCGCGCGGGTCGCCGATCTGGATGCGCTCGGCGCGGGCGTCGACCCGCGTCTCAAGGCGCGCGAAGATGGCGTAGCCGACGAAATCGGTCTCGAGCGTCGCGAGGTCGACCATGCTCGACTGCTGGCCGTGCTCGGGCGCGATGATCTCTGCGTGCTGGTCGCGGACGCCGAGCAGGACGCAGGCTTCACCATGCCGCAGTAGCAGGATGCACGGCATGGTGACCGCCGCGATGTCGGCGACATGTGTTTTGCGCGCGAGGCGCGCGCGCAGGCCCGCCCGCTCGGCGGCGCGGATCGCGAGCTCTGGCGGCGTCGGGCCGTCGACGTGGGGCAGGCCGGCGGTCAGCGCCTCGGTCGAGATCGGCCGGCCGAGCAGCGCGGAAAGATGCGCCAGCGCACCCATCAGCGGATCGGTGAAATCGACCGCGCCGGCCGGCACCGACCATTCGGCGGCCGGATCGTCCAGCACCTCGGGCGGGTGCACGACGGCGCTGGCCGGGGCCGCCTCGGTTTCGATTTCCGCTTCGATATCGACGGCGGCGCGCGCCGCCGTTTCGTCCCCGGCGCTCCGGATGGGATCGCCCGCGCCGGCCGCCGTTGCGGCCGCCGAGTCCGATTTCGCCTCTGCGCGCCCATCGGCGGCGCGCGACGCCGTCACGCCGCGATAACCCGGAATCGATCGCATCGACTACCCCTCTGGTACGCTGAAGCGGCGTCCAACCCCTCATTGCGGTGGTGGATCGGCGCCCGATATCGGCAATGTGCGCAACTCGATTGCAACAACGGTCTTTTCCGCAACTCGAAAGACGCTACTATCGCGGCCGGCAGATACGATCCGGTTAACGCATTCGTAGCACCAAGCTTGTAATCGAATGCTTAAGAAGGCGTCGCTGTCAGGGGGATGGCACGGGTGTTGCCAGGCGGCCACATCGTTGGCTTTTTAGCATAATCCACCGGGAAACGCCAAAAGGCGATGCGTATTTCCGTGGGATCAGTTTAGAAATAGCCGTCCTGGGGGGCGGCAGCAGAGGGGTTTGGCCGATGAGTAGTGCGGGTGAGGGGCTTCTGCGGGCCTTGGGCGTCCTGACATCCGTCTGCGCGCTGTTCGCTGCATTTCCGGCCAACGCGACGACGCTGGAGGAGGCCGTCCGACTGACGCTTTCGACAAACCCGGACATCGGCGTGGTCGCCAACGACCGGCGTGCAGTCGATCAGGAATTGCGCCAGTCGCGCGGCCTGTACCTGCCGCAGATCGACGTCCGGGGCGACATCGGGCCGCAGGACATCCGCAATGTCGGCCAGCCCACCGGCAGCGGCACGCAATGGCGCAAGGAGATCGCCGGCACGCTGCAGCAGCGCGTGTTCGACGGATTCGAGGCCGACAGCATGGTCGCGCGCGACAAGGCCCGGGTCGAATCGGCGGCCAACCGCGTCTATGAGAATTCCGAATTCCGCGGGCTCGACGCGATCGGCGCCTATCTCGGCGTGCTGCGCGACCAGGATCTGCTGCGCCTCGGGCAGGAGAACGTGAAGGTCCACGAAGATATCCTGGGCTCGCTGCAGGAACGGGAGCGCGGCGGCCGCGGCAGCCATTCCGACGTCAGCCAGACCCAGTCCCGCCTGGCGCGGGCGCGCGACACGGTCGCGAGCTCGCAGGCCACCCTGCGGACGACCGAGGCGACCTATGCCCGCGTGGTCGGCCAGTTCCCGCACGACCTGGAACAGCCGAAATTCCCCGAAAACGCCCTGCCGCCCGACCTTCAATCGGCGCTCGCGCTCGCCGCGGTGGCGAACCCGACCATGAAGATCGCCGAGGCCGACGTGCGCACCAGCAAGGCCGAGGTCTCGCTGGCCCAGGTGCCCTATTACCCGAAGCTGAACGTCCAGGCCGAGGCCGGCTATTACGACAACATCAGCGGCATCGCCGACAAGCAGTACGGCTATCAGGCGCAGCTCCGCATGGACTGGAACCTCTATCGCGGCGGCATCGACTATGCGGCCCGCCAGGAGGCCCTGGCCCGGATGGAGGAAGCGAAGAGCAAGCGTGAGGGGTCGTACCTCGACGGCCAGCAGCAGATGCGCACGTCGTGGGCCGACCTGGAGAGCAACCACCAGCGGGTCGGCGAGCTACGCCATGCGGTCCAGTACGCCGCCGAGACGCGCGACGCCTATCGCGAGCAGTTCGCCGTCGCCCAGCGCACCCTGCTCGACGTGCTCGACGCCGAGAACGAGCTTTTCGTCGCCCGCGGTCAGCTCGTGACGGCCGAAGCCAACGAGCTGCTGTCGTCCTATCGCATCCTCGCGGTGGCGGGCGCGCTGCTCACCACGCTCGGCATCCCGGCGCCGCAGGAAGCCTATGTGCAGCACAAGACCTGGTGGCAGGCCGTTGCCGGCAGCGGGAAGTAACGCCGCCGCGTAGAAGCGGCCCGGCCTTGGCGCGCCGCGGGCCAGCCGCCCGCGCGGCGACCCGGCTCCGCCTGCGGGCGGAGCGCCGGCTGCCTGGATGCCTGATTGCGGCATCGGAACGTTGGCTGCGCGCCTGAAATCGCGACGTCTCCGACAATCGCTCCGATCACGAAGCATGAGCCTGCGATAAATGCTGCCGCGCCGTCGGGTTCGCCGGGCGGGATCCGCGCGGTCGCGCCGCGGGGCGCCCGTCGGTCTACGGACGGGCCGGGAAACGCCGTGCCGAAACGGTTGTCGGGCTTCGGGCGAGCGAGCGGCCGGGGCCTGGCCGCAGCGGCTTGTGCGGCGCGGCGGCCGATATGCGCGCCGCGCCGCACCGTTTCATCTATCGGGCGTTGCCGGTCGCATTGGTTTCGGTTGATTTTCGGCCGTCGCGGTAAAATGCCTCTGTGTCCTGGCGCCTGCCCGGGGCGCGATGTTGCATGGATAAGATTGATCTGCGGGAAGCAAAGACGCCGCCTTGATTTCGTTTTTCCTCCGCTTTAAGGTCCGCCGATCGATTCATTCATTAGGAAGCGGGCGGTATGGAGGAGCAGCAGAACCTTATAGAGATGACGGTTGAGATCGTGGCCGCCTATGTTAGCAAGAATCGGGTCGAGGCGGGCGATCTGCCGAATCTCATCCACCAGACCTACGCCGCGCTCGCTTCCACCGACCAGGCCCCCGTGCCGGCACCCAGCGAACCGGTCAAGCCGGCCGTCCCGATCAAGCGTTCCGTGACGCCGGATTACATCATCTGCCTGGACGACGGAAAGAAGTTCAAGTCGCTCAAGCGTCACCTGCGCACGCATTACGACCTGACGCCGGAAGAATACCGGGCGAAATGGGGCCTGCCGAAAGACTATCCGATGGTCGCGCCGAACTATGCCGCGGCGCGGTCGAATCTCGCGCGCGAGATGGGCCTTGGCCAGAAGGGCAAGCGCAAGTCGCGCCGTTCAGCGTGAGAATCCTGGCGGCCTGAGCATGTCGGCGGGCCGGTTATCCGGCCCGGCCGACCCACGCGGCGGTCATGCCGCGGCCGGCCCGCGACGCTCGGGACCGGAATAGGACGGGTCGTCGCGGCGGCGGCGGCACGGCCCGACATAGTTCGGGCTGCGCACGAACGGCCGCGGCGTCTCGATCACCGAAACCAGCCGCAGATACAGGTCTTTCGGCGTCACCGGCTTGCGCAGGAATTCCGAGACGCCGGCGTCGCGCGCCGTCACGACGCGATGGCGCTCGGTATGCGCCGTCAGCATGATGATCGGCACGTATGGGTGCGGGCTGTCCTCGCCGCGCCGAACCAGCCGCGTGAAATCCGCGCCGTCCAGTGGGCTCATATTGTAGTCGACGATGACGATGTCGACCGGGGTGTTCCGCAATGCGATGAAGCCGTCGGTCGCGTTCTGCGTCTCGTAGACGGTCCTGATCCCGAAGCCGTGGAGGATCGTCTTCAGGATGGTCAGCATGTGCTGATTGTCGTCGATCAGCAGGACCGACAAGTGCGTGAAATCGTATCCGGCCATGGCGTCCGATCCGGTGCCCGGCGGCGGCCCGGCTGGCCCGCGCCCGCGCCGCCAGGCGCTGCCCGTCACGCTAGCCCGGGCCGCTTAAGCCGGGGTTAACCACCATCCCGCCTTGATATAGGAATATTATCCCATATACTATCGGCCATCCACGATGGGATGGGGATGTGGGATGGCCAGGACAAAGCGTAACGCCGATCAAGCCGAATTGTGGGCGCTGCTGCGGCGGCTGGGCCGGGAGGGTACGGTCCTGCACGCGGACAATCACGGAACATATTCCTTATGCCGGGCAGGCCGGCGTGTCGGCACGCTGTCCGCGGCGGTGGTGCGGATGCTGGCCGGGCACGACCTGCTCTGCGCCGTTCCCGGAACAAACCATGAATTCGTGTTGTCCGATGCCGGCCACGCCCTGCTGCGGCGTCGTCTGGCGCAGGGCGACGATTCGTTCCGCGCCCAGCACCAGCTTGCCGGCGCGCGGGCGCTGGCGCCGGGCGGGGATCGGGCGGCGGTCAATCTGGCCGAAACGCCGCTCGGCTGGCTGGCGCGCCGGCGCGGTCCGGACGGCAAGCCGTTCCTGGACACGGACGAATTCGAGGCGGGTGAGCGGCTGCGCGCCGACTTCACCTATGCCAGCCTGATGCCGCGGCTGACCCAGCATTGGGCCGAACCGATCGGCGCCGGCCGGGGAGGCGCCGAGGCCGACCCGCGCGATTCGCAGATCGCCGCCAAGCAGCGGTTCCTGCGCGCGCTCGACGCCGTGGGCCCGGGCCTGTCGGACGTGCTGGTGGCGGTATGCTGCCATCTCCAGGGACTGGAGGACGCCGAGCGCGAATTCCATTGGCCGACCCGCTCGGGCAAGGTGGTGCTGAAGATCGCGCTCGGGCGCCTGGCCGAACACTACCGCTCGGGCGCGCGCCGGCGGCGGGCCGCGCCCCAGCCGGCCACGTGATGCCGTGGCCGTGGCATCGCGGCCACGGTCCCACGGACTCTGGAGGGATCAACCGAATCCGCTGGACGGCGTTTACCTCGGCTGACAAGAATTGCCCGCAGCGCCTTTCAGGAACGGAGATATTCCCGAATGTCCAGCCCGACAGAGCAGCCGCAGGCGATCCATCCGTCTTGGCCGACCGGCGAGGCGGTCAAGGCGTTCCTGCGGCGCCATCCGGCGTTCCTGGCCGGCGATCCGGAATTGTTGGCGGCGATGCTGCCGAGCGGCAGCGACGACAGCGGCAACGTGGTCGACCTGCAGAACTTCGTGATCCAGCGCCTGCAGCGGGAGGGCGATCGCCTCAAGGCCGCCAATGCCGACCTGGCGGCGACGCATGACGGGGTGCTGATCGCCCATGCGCGCGTGCAGGAGGCGGTACTGGCGCTGCTGGGCGCGCGGTCGTTCGACCACTTCATTGCGCTCGCGACCGGCGAGGTGCCCGGCCTGCTGGCGCTCGATATCCTGACCCTCTGCCTCGAATCGCCGGAAAACCCGCCGCCGCCGCCGGCGTTCCAGGGCGTGCGGGTCCTGCCCGAGGGCTCGGTCGAGGCGCTGCTCGGGGCCGACCATGACCTCTTGATCGGACCCGGCATGCGCGCCGACCCGATCGTGTTCGGCCCCGACGCCGCGATGCTGCGCTCGCAGGCCCTGGTGCGCATCCGTCTGGGCGACGGCGCGCCGGCCGGCGTCCTGGCGCTCGGCAGCCGCTTCGCCGACGCGTTCGAGGGCGACGTGGCGGCCGAACTGCTCGGCTTCTTCGGCCGGGTGGTCGAACAATGCATCCGCATCTGGCTGGAGCTTCATGGCTGAGCCGACCGGTTCCGCCGATCCCGGCCGGACGGGCGAGGCCGACGGCGCCCGCGCGCCCGACCGGCTCGGCGCGCTCCTGCCGGTCGAGGCCGACCTGCGCGAGCAGGCCGAACGCTGGCTCGGCCACCTGGCCAGCGAGCGGCGCGCCAGCCGCCACACGCTGGCCGCCTATCGCGGCGACCTGTCGGTATTCCTGACATTCCTGGCCGGGCATCTCGGCGGACCCGTGGGCCTCGCCGCGCTGGCCGCCGCGCGGACGGCGGATTTCCGCGCCTTTCTGGCGCAACGCCGCGCCGACGGCCTGGGCGCCACCTCGGTGGCCCGCGCGCTGTCGGTGGTGCGCGGCTTCTATCGGTTCCTGGCGCGCAACGACGTGATCGCCAATGCCGCGATCGCGGCGATGCGCGGGCCCAGGCGGCCGCACGCCATCCCGAAGGCGCTGAGCGCGCCGGCGGCGCGCGCGACGCTGGACGAGGTGGAGGCCGCGCCCGACGCGCCATGGGTCGCGGCGCGCGACACCGCGGTGCTGGCGCTGCTGTACGGGTGCGGCCTGCGCGTGTCCGAGGCGCTCGGCCTCGACCGCGCGGCGGCGCCGCTGGGCGAGGCGCTGACGGTCATGGGCAAGGGCCGGAAGCAGCGGCTGGTCCCGGTGCTGCCGGCGGTGCGCGAGGCGGTCGACCGCTATCTCGCGCTCTGCCCCTATCGGCTCGGGGCGCGCGATCCGCTGTTCGTCGGGGTCAAGGGCGGCCGGCTCGACCCGCGCCTGGTCCAGCTCCGCATGGCGGATTTGCGCGGCCGGCTCGGCCTGCCGGCCAGCGCCACGCCGCACGCGCTGCGCCATTCCTTCGCGACCCATCTGCTGGCCGGCGGCGCCGATCTGCGCGCGATCCAGGAGTTGCTCGGGCACGCCAGGCTGTCGACCACTCAACTCTATGCGGAAGTCGACACGGCGCGCCTGCTTTCCGTCTATGCTGCCAGTCATCCGCGCGCGCACGGGTGATCCGATCGCGTCCATGACGTTGCCGCTGGCGAACACCAGTGATCCGTGCGCGAACGGGTGATCCGGCGCTCCAGGACGGGGCTTGCGCGGGCGTCTGTTGCGTTTGGGGTGGCGAAGCGATTCCAATTCGCCGGAAAATGCTCTAGGCCGGCGTCGAGGAAGCGGGGCGGGGCCACGCGTCCGCCGGGGACGGGAAAAGGGGGAATCGGATGATCAAAGCCCTTGTCGGGATCGGCATCGTCGTCTTGGTCCTGATCGTCGCGGCGTTGGCCGCGCCGTTCTTCATTCCCGTGGAGCGTTATCGCGGCCTGATCGAGGCCCAGGTCGAGAAGTCGACCGGCCGCACCTTCGAGATCAAGGGGCCGATGACCTTCGCGCTGCTGCCCCGGGTCAAGATCGAGCTGAACGATGTCAGCTTCGGCAATGCGCCGGGCGGCCAGGCTGCGCAGATGGCGAGCATCAAGCGCCTCGACCTCGGCGTCGCGCTATGGCCGCTGCTGCACAAGCGGGTCGAGGCCGAAAGGCTGATCCTGATCGAGCCGCGCATCGCGCTGGAGGTCGACAAGTCGGGCAAGCCGAACTGGCAATTGGCCAAGAAGGCGGAGACGGCGCCCAAGACCACGGAGGACAAGAGCGGCAGCAGCGTCGCCTTCCGCTTCGACGGGCTGGAGCTGCATGATGGCGGGATCAGCTACCTCGACCGGCGCACCGGCAAATCCTATCGGGCGGACAAGATCAACATCTCGGCCGACTTTTCCGACCTCGATTCGCCGGCCACGGTGAAGGGTAACCTGCTGTACCGGGATCGGCGCGTCGATATCGCGATGAAGGCCGGCAAGCCGTCGGCGTTCCTCGACGGCGGCACTACCCCGGTCGGCGTCAAGCTGACCTCCGAACCCGTCAAGGTGCACTTCGACGGCACCGTCGAGGGCGGCAAGGCGGTGCAGGCGACCGGCGACTTCAAGGCTGAGATCCCGTCGGTCGACGCGCTGTCCGCGTGGCTCGCGCCGCCCGCTCCGGGCAGCAAGCCTCTGCCGGTGCGCGCGGTCACGCTGGCCACGCACGTCGTGGCGGGCCCGGACCAGGCCAAGCTGACCGGACTTGCCGTCAACGCCGATTCGCTCGACGCGCGGGGCACGCTCGAGCTGAACTGGGCCGGCAAGCGGCCGCGCCTGACCGGCCAGTTGACCACGGGAATGATCGACCTTGCCGCCTACATGCCGGCGCCGGGGGGTGAAAAGGCGAACAGCGCCCCGCCATCGGGCGGCGGCGACCAGGGGTGGAGCGACAAGCCGATCGACCTGAGCGCGCTGCGCACGGCGGACGCCAACCTCAAGATTGAGACGGCGGGCATCAAGGGGAACGGCTTCACGATCGGCGCGACCACCCTGACCGTCGCGCTGAACAACGGCACGCTGGACGCGAATGTCCCCAGCGTCGCGCTGTTCGGCGGCTCGGCCGACGTGCGCGTCCACGTCGACGCCTCCGCCGGGGTGCCGAGCTTCGGCCTGGAGGCGCATGCGCGCGACGTGCAGGCGCAGCCGCTCCTGACCACCTTCGCCAACTACACGCGGCTCAAAGGCACGATGCGCGGCAGCGCCGCGCTCACGGCGCGCGGCGGCAGCCAGAAGGCGATCGTGGAGCAGCTGAACGGCACCGTCTCGGGCGGGCTGTTCAACGGCGCCATCCAGGGGCTGGACCTGACCGCGGTATTGCAGAAGGCCAGCTCGATCGGGCTGGGCCGGTCGGGCGATTCGAGCCAGCAGACCTCGTTCACCGAGGTGTCGTCCAGCTTTGTCGTGAAGAACGGTACGGCGCATACCGAGGACATGAAGCTCGATACCCCAGCCGTGCGGCTGACCGGCAAGGGCGACATCATCGTCCCGGAGAAGCGCGTCGCGATGCGGTTCCAGCCCGAGCCGACCGGCGCCGTCAAGGGCGCGGCCGCGCTGGGCGGCAAGGTCGGCGGCGCCGTCGGCGGCCTGATGTCGGTGCCGTTCCTCGTCACCGGCCCATGGACCCATCCGAGCCTGAAGCCGGATGTCGCCGGCGTGCTCGAAGGCGGGCTCAAGAACCAGCTGAAGGACCGCCTGGGCATCGGCGGCAAGTCCGAGGGCAAGTCGTCGGGTGGCGGCGCGCTCGGCGGCATCAAGAAGCTGTTCGGGCGCTGAGGCAGGGCGCTGGGCCGGCGGCTCAGGTGATTGAAATGCTATCGATCGCGCAGATCGGCGCGGCGGCGCCGGCCAAGCTCATCGAAGCTGCGCGGCCGCGCCGAGATCCTCCATCTCCTGCCATGTGGCCGTATCGCCCAGGTCGACGTTCGGCCGCAGGCCGCCGGTCGTCGTGCTGACAGGCGGCAGGACACGGCGATATCCGGTATCCCTTCCTGGTTGGCGCGCTTCGCCGAATCCCGGGGCGGACGGATCGGAATGCGCCTGGCCATACGCCACGAAGTAGCCGCGTGATGACCGCCTGTCTATAGCGCGCCGTAGCGACGCCTTAAGCCACCGAGCTTGCCGGGGCGGCGAGCGCGGCGTCGGCGCGTTTCGACCAGACCAGGGCATGCAGGCTCATCATGCTGTCCGGGTCGGCCAGCAGGTCGATGCGCTCATCGCGGGTGAGGGTGTTCAGGCCCTCGTCCTCGTATTTCTGGATCAGACCCTGGAGATAAAGCTTGCGGCTGCGGCTCGGCTTGGCCGGCGGCAGCAGGCTGACATGGAGCGCGTTGGCGATCGGGTCGACGATGATGCGTTCGATCGCGGTTGCGTTCGCGCCCAGTTCGCCGCCGAGCGTGCCGGGCAGTTTGGCCGGAATCCCCTCGAAGCGGTGCAGCCGCCGCAGCACCGACGGCGGATCGACCTCCTCCGGAATCAGGAAGATGCCGCTGCGGCGCAATTCGCGGCCGAGCCCCGGTCGGCTCGAAATCTGCGCGAACGGGATCGCCAGGACGAGGCCGGCGACGATCGGCGACAGCCACCAGAAGAAATCCGGGATCAGCACATAGGTCAGGATGCCGACGACGACGCCGATCAGGGTGTGGCGCCAATAGGCGGAGGCCGCCTCGCGGAAGCGCAGGCCGCTCGATTCGCGCTGCTGGGTGGTCCAGTGGATGCCGGTGCCGAGCAGGGTCGAGAACACGAAGCGTGTCTGCGAGATCATCATGATCGGCGCGAGCAGGATCGAGAACAGGCTCTCCAGCACCATGCTGACCACGACGTCGATGGCGCCGCCATGGC
This sequence comes from Hyphomicrobiales bacterium, assembly GCA_040255145.1. Taxonomy (GTDB): domain Bacteria; phylum Pseudomonadota; class Alphaproteobacteria; order JBDZUN01; family JBDZUN01; genus JBDZUN01. Next base: position 21,154 of record JBDZUN010000006.1, read on the forward strand.
CGCCCAGCCGCTCGCGGTCGCCCAGCAGCGCGAAATAGCCCAGCAGCTTGGGCAGGTAGAGCAGGCTGAGCGTGAAGGCGAGGAGCGTCGTCGCCTCGAATGCATAGGAGACCGGCCAGGCCGGGAAGATGTTGTCACCGAAGAAATAGACCGGCTTGGTGCTGACGCGGCGGAACGCCTCCAGCCACGATGCGATCAACAGCAGAAGCCACAGCGGCGATGACAGATAGGACATGACGCCCATCAGGAAGTGCAGCCGGCTGACCGGCTTCAGCCGGCGGGCGAACAGAAGGCGGATGTGCTGGAGGTTGCCCTGGCACCAGCGGCGGTCGCGCTTCTCGTGGTCGATCAGGGTGGGCGGCGATTCCTCGTAGCTGCCGTCCATCTCGTAGGCGAGCAGCACCTGCCAGCCGGCGCGGCGCAGCAGGGCGGCCTCGACGAAGTCGTGGCTCAGGATTTCCCCGCCCAGCGGCTCGCGCCCCGGCAGCACCGGCAGCCCGCAATGCTGCACGAACGGCGCGATGCGGATGATGGCGTTGTGACCCCAGTAATTGCCGTCCTCCAGCGCCCACCAGTGGAGGCCGGCGGCGTAGACCGGGCCGTAGGCGCTCGACGCGAATTGCTGGATGCGGGCGAAAGGCGAATTCTGGTTGACCGGCTTCGGCGGCACCTGGAGCAGGCCGGCCTTGGGATGCGCCTCCATCAGCCGCACCATGTCGACCAGGGTTGCGCCCGCCATGACGCTGTCGGCGTCCAGCACGATCATGTATTCGTAGAGGTGGCCCCAGTTTTCGCAGAAATCCGCGATATTGCCGCTCTTGCGGGCGATGTTCTTCGGGCGATGGCGATAGAACAGGCGGTTCTGGCCGCCGACCTGGCGCAGCAGGGCGGCCCAGTGCAGCTCCTCGGAAACCCAGGCGTCGGGGTCGGTGCTGTCGCTCAGCACATAGAAATCGAAATGGTCCAGCTGGCCGGTGGCGGCCAGGTCCTCGTACATCGCGCGCAAGCCGGCGAAGACCCGCCCGGCTTCCTCATTATAGGTCGGCAGCACAATCGCGGTGCGGCGGTCGTCGGACAGCGGCCGACGCCCGACCTTGGCGAAGACCCGCGTCACGGTGAACTTGTCGCCGCCGCGCAGGATGGTGAAGAAGCCGAGCAGCGCGGTCCACGCGGCCGCCGCGATCCACGCGAACAGGATCGTGAACAGGACCTGGATCGCCAGCTCGAACGGCGTCATGCCGTCGGATTCGAGGATGGTGAACAGGACGCCGGCGCCGCCGGCGGTGGTCGCCGCGACGACGAAAGCGAAGAAGACGCGGCGCGCGCGCTTGCCCATGGCGGCGGGCCGGATCAGGCTTCGCGCTTGACCGAGGAACCGAACCGCAGCTTCCGCTTGAGCGCGCGGCCGGACGAGGCGAGGCGCCAGAAAACGAGACGCTGCTGCTTCATCTGGCGGCGCACGGGCCGGGGCACCGAAAAACGGTCGTCCTCGGTCAGCGGCTGGTTCATCTCCGGCCGCGCCTCGGGCAGCGCCAGATGCGCGCCGTCCGGCCCGAGCACATAGCCGAGCCGCGCCCGCGCCAGCAGGCGGCGGTCGTTCGTGGCGGCCAGGCCCTCGTCGCGCGCCAGCGCGCGATCGACCTGGTGCTGGATCGCCTGCCACAGGTGCGGGCCGTCCAGGCCCTCCGGCAAGGACGCGACGACCCCCATCGCGATCGCGTCGCGGCGGTCGGCGGGGACGCCGGATGCGGCGAGATAGGCCACTACCTGTCGCGTCAGATGTTCCGGGCCGGCCGCGCCTGCCCGGATCAGCGGTTCCATTGATAACTCCATGTCTCGGTCAGGACATCGTCGCCCGACTTCAGGTATCCGCGCAACTCGATGGGCTTGTCGCCCTCCGGCGCAAGCTCGAACGACAGGCGCCAGCCGCCGGTTTCGCTGTTGCGATACACCACCAAATTGGTGATCTGGCCGGCCGAGGTCGAGACCGTCGGCTGAATTCCTTGCGGGCCGGGCTGGGCAACGTGGTCGAAATCCAGAACGAACAGGCGGCGGTCCTTGTCGTTCGGCACCGCGCCGGTCCGGGTGGCGATCACGCGGCCGAGCGGCGGGCGGTTCAGCATGTCGGACGTGAACGTCAGGTGATAGCTGAAGACGTGCTCTTCCCCCGGCTTGACCGGGTCCTTGGGCCACCAGAAGGCGACGATGTTGTCGTATTTGTCGGCGTCGACCGGAATTTCGATCAGGTGGATGTTGCCTTCGCCCCAGTCGCCGACCGGCGTAACCCACAGGCTCGGCCGGTTCTGATAGGCCGATTCCAGGTCCTGATAGTGGTCGAAGTCGCGGTCGCGCTGCAGCAGGCCGAAGCCGCGCGGGTTGACCGCGTGATAGGAGCTGAGCTGCAGCCGCGACGGATTCTCCAAGGGCCGCCAGATCCATTCGCCGCCCGCCTGGATCAGGAGCCCGTCGGAATCGTGGGCCTCCTCGCGGAAGTCGTCGACATTCTTCGGCCCGTTCTCGCCGTGGAAGAACATGCTGGTCAGCGGCGCGACGCCGAACTTGTCGACCGTCTGGCGAATGAACAGGTCGGCGGTGACGTCCATCGTCGTCTGCAGACCCGGATGGATGACGAAGCGGTAGGCGCCGGTCACGCTCTGGCTGTCGAGCAGGGCGAACACGGTCAGGTGCGAATCGGTCGGCTGCGGCTTCTGGATCCAGAATTCCCGGAAATAGGGGAATTCTTCCTTCTTCGGCAGGCCGGTGTCGATCGCCAGGCCCCGCGCCGACAGGCCGTAATGGTTGCGGGCGCCGATCGCGCGGAAATAGCTCGCACCCAGGAAGACGGCGAATTCGTCGTAATAGTCGGGACGCTTGAGCGGATAGTGCAGGCGGAACCCGGCGAAGCCCAGATCGGCCGGCAGGGGCTGTGGAAATGTGTTCTTGCCGAAGTCGAACAGGTCCGGGGAATAGCGGATCGGCAGGGCGCGGCCGTCGACGATCGCGTTGATGTCGACCTTCTTCTGGTACAGGAAGCCGCGGTGATAGAACTGGACCTGGAACGGCACGTCGTCATAGCGCCACAGGGCGGCGTCCGACTTGAAGCGGATGTCGCGATACTGGTCGTAGGTCAGGTTCTTCAAGGCGTCCGGCAGCGGCGCGTTCTGTTCTTCGTAGGGCTTGGCGGCCAGGGCCTTCGCCCTGGCGCGCACTTCGTCGAAGCCGAACGGGTTTTGGGGCGGCGGTGGCGGAGCGGGCGTGGCTGTCGGCGGCGCGGGCGCCGGCTCGCCGGTCTTCTGGCCCGTCGGGGCGGTGTTGGCCTCCGGCTTGGCCGGGGCCGCCTTGGGCGCCTTTTTCCGCGGCGCGGCCTTCGTGGCCTTGGGTGCTTCTTTCTTCTTCGGCGCTTCGGCCGCCTTTGATTCGGCCGCTTTCGATTCGCCTGTGTGATCGGGCTCGGCCCCGGTCGCTTGCGCGGGCTGATCCGGTTTTGTCGGTTGTTCGACGGCAGTCGCCGGCGCGTCGGCGGCATAGGCGGCCGGAAGCCGGCCGCCTATCGCACACGCGGCGATCAGGGCGACGACGAGTGCGCCGGCAAACCGGGGCCGGGCGCGCGGCAGCGCAATGCGCGCCAAGGCGATGAACGCGGCGGCGTTCAGAGGCATAGCGACCATCGAGGCGATCAGGACCGAAAGCGGTGAAATAGCCGTGCGGATGCCTATAACAGCATCCGCACATAGCCCCCAAGTCAAGCGAACGGATCGGGACGGAGTTTTAATCCGGCGCCGGCATCGCGGCACGCTCTTGCCGCGAGCCGTTACTTGGTTGGGGACTTCGGGCAGTACGGGAACCCCGGCGCGTCCGCCCGGCGGGGCGGTGCAACCGGGGCGATAATGTGGCTCAGGAGCGGCGATCGACCATCAATTGCTTGATCTCACCGATCGCCTTGGCCGGGTTCAGGCCCTTGGGACAGGTCTGGGCGCAGTTCATGATGGTGTGGCAGCGATAGAGCCGGAACGGGTCTTCCAGCTTGTCCAGCCGCTCGCCCTTGGCCTCGTCCCGGCTGTCGTTGATCCAGCGATAGGCCTGAAGCAGGGAGGCCGGGCCGAGATAGCGGTCGCCGTTCCACCAGTAGGACGGGCACGACGTCGAACAGCACGCGCACAGGATGCACTCATAGAGGCCGTCCAGCTTGGCGCGGTCCTCATGGCTCTGCCGCCACTCGCGGTCGGGCGGCGGCGTCTCGGTGTGCAGCCACGGCTCGATCATCTCGTACTGGGCGTAGAAGTTGGTCAGGTCCGGCACCAGGTCCTTGACCACTTCCATATGCGGCAGGGGGTTGATCTTGACCGCGCCCTTCACGTCGCCGATCGCCTTGGTGCAGGCGAGCGTGTTGGTGCCGTCGATGTTCATCGCGCACGAGCCGCAGATGCCCTCGCGGCAGGAGCGGCGGAAGGTCAGAGTCGCATCGGTCTCGTTCTTGATCTTGATCAGCGCGTCCAGGACCATCGGGCCGCAGCGGTCGAGGTCGATCTCATACGTGTCGACGCGCGGGTTCTCGTCCGTGTCGGGATCCCAACGGTAGATCGCGAACTCGCGCACGCGGCCGGCATCGGCCGGCGCCTTCCAGGTCTGGCCCTTCTTGACCTTGGAATTCTTGGGCAGCGTGAATGCGACCATTCGGATCGTCCCCGTTCAGATGCGTCCAAGTTCCTGCGCTTCCCTTTCCCTCCCCCTCGATGGGGAGGGTGGCGAGCGATCGCGAGCCGGGTGGGGTGACGCTCAAGCCCCGCCGCTGGGTGATGTGGTCGGCGGGGAAACTTCCCCCCGCCCGGCCTTTCGCTTGCGCTCCGGGCCACCCTCCCCACACAGGGGGAGGCTGATTCGTTCGTGGATTATTTCATGGTCGGCATGCTGAATTCCGCGCCGCTGCGCACGCCGGTCGGCCAGCGCGAGGTCATTGTCTTGATGTGGGTGTAGAACTTCACGCCCTCGGTGCCGTGCTGGTTGGTGTCGCCGAACGCGGAACGCTTCCAGCCGCCGAAGGTGTGATAGGCGACCGGCACCGGGATCGGCACGTTGATGCCGACCATGCCGACCTGGACGCGCGAGGCGAATTCGCGCGCCGCGTCGCCGTCGCGCGTGAAGATCGAGACGCCGTTGCCGTATTCGTGCTCGCTCGGCAGGCGCACCGCCTCGTCGAAATCGCCGGCGCGCACGATCGACAGCACGGGGCCGAAGATCTCCTCCTTGTAGATGCGCATGTCGGGCGTGACCTTGTCGAACAGGCAGCCGCCCATGAAGAAGCCGTTCTCATAGCCCTGGAGGTGGAAATCGCGGCCGTCGACCAGAAGCTCGGCGCCTTCCTTGACGCCCAGGTCGACGTAGCCCTTCACCTTCTCCACCTGCTCGCGCGTGACCATCGGGCCGTAATCGGCGTCCGGGTCCTCGGACGGCCCGACGCGCAGCGACTCGACGCGCGGCCGCAGCGATTTGAGCAGGCGTTCCGCCGTATCGGCGCCGACCGGCACCGCGACCGAATTGGCCATGCAGCGCTCGCCGGCCGAGCCGTAGCCCGAGCCGATCAGCGCGTCCGCCGCCATTTCGATATCGGCGTCGGGCATCACGATCATGTGGTTCTTGGCGCCGCCCATCGCCTGGACCCGTTTGCCGTGGGCGGCGGCGGTGGCGTAGATGTAGTGTGCAATCGCGGTCGAGCCGACGAAGCTGACGGCCTGGATGCGCGGGTCGGTCAGCAGGGTGTCGACCGCCTCCTTGTCGCCGATCACGACGTTGAGCACGCCGGCGGGCGCGCCCGCCTCGATCATCAGTTCGCCCAGCCGCAGCGGCACCGAAGGGTCGCGCTCCGACGGCTTCAGGACGAAGGTGTTGCCGCAGGCGATCGCGATGCCGAACATCCACATCGGGATCATGGCCGGGAAGTTGAACGGCGTGATGCCGGTCACGACGCCGAGCGGCTGGCGCATCGAATAGACGTCGATGCCGGGGCCGGCGCCCTCGGTATACTCGCCCTTCATCAGGTGCGGGATGCCGCAGGCGAACTCGATCACGTCGATGCCGCGCAGGACGTCGCCCTTGGCGTCGGCCAGGGTCTTGCCGTGCTCGCTGGACAGGGCGCGGGCGAGGTCGTCGATCTCGCGCTCGACGAGCTCCTTGAACTTGAACATCACCCGGGCGCGCCGCTGCGGGTTCGTCGACGCCCATTCGGGGAAGACGTTCGCCGAGCTCTCGATCGCCGCCCGCACCTCCTTGGCGCTGGCGAGCGGCGCGCGCGCCTGCACTTCACCGGTGGTCGGCCGCCAGACCTCATGGAAACGGCCGCTCTGGCCCTTGACGACCTTGCCACCAATGAAGTGATGGAGCTCCCGAGTCATGTTGCGATCTCCTGGCGGCGTCGGCCGCACCAGCGAAGTGGGGGGTGATTCCCTAGCGTCTTACCCCCGCACGCACGGGGCGGCAAGGATATCGGCGCCGAAGAGGCGCGATAGGAAAAAGGGCCGCACGGGGCGGCCCTTTTTTTCGTTACTGCGCGGCTGCTGCCGGCAATGCTTCGCGCGCCTGGGCGATCAGCGCCTCGAACGCGTCGGGCTGGCGCACGGCAAGGTCGGCCAGCACCTTGCGGTCCAGCTCGATGCCCGCCTTCTTCAGCGCGCCCATGAACACGGAATAGGTGACGCCATGCTCGCGCGCCGCGGCGTTGATGCGCTGAATCCACAGGGCGCGGAAGTTGCGCTTGCGGACGCGCCGGTCGCGGTAGGCGTATTGCAGGCTTTTCTCGACCGACTCGATGGCGACGCGATAGACGTTCTTGCGCCGGCCGTAATGGCCCTTGGCCTGATCCAGGACCTTCTTGTGGCGGGCGTGCGCGGTGACGCCGCGTTTGATGCGTGCCATGGCGGCCTCAGGCGTAGGGCATGAACGATTTGACGATCTTGGCGTCCTGATCGGTCAGGATCGCCGAACCGCGCTGCTCGCGCAGCTGGCGGTTGGAACGGTTGATCATGCCGTGCCGCTTGTTCGCCTGATTGTGGCGGACCTTGCCGGTGCCGGTCAGGCGGAAGCGCTTCTTGCAGCCGCTCTTGGTCTTCATCTTGGGCATTTCATGTCCTTTCGGAAAAGGAGGGTACGGGCCGCCCCGGCATGCCCTCACACGGCCGGACGGCCCCGATCCGCCAAGCGGATCGCGGAAAGCGCGGGTTATAGACGGGCCGGGGCAAGCGGGCAAGGGCGCCGCGCTGTCCCGGCGGGGCCATCGTCATCGCGAACGGGGTGAAGCGATCCATCTTCCTTGCGGCATCTGGATTGCTTCGTCGGCCTTCGGCCTCCTCGCAATGACGGAAAGAAGATGACGCCGCTCAGCGCGGCGCCATCACCATGATCATCTGCCGGCCTTCCATGCGCGGGAACTGCTCGACCTTGGCGATCTCGTCGGAATCGGTCTGAACCCGCTTCAGCAGGTTGAAGCCGATTTCCTGGTGCGCCAGTTCCCGCCCGCGGAAGCGCAGCGTCACCTTGACCTTGTCGCCTTCTTCGAAGAAGCGCCGCATCGCCTTCATCTTCACGTCGTAATCGTGCGTGTCGATGTTCGGACGCATCTTGACCTCTTTGATCTCGATGGTCTTCTGCTTCTTGCGGGCTTCGTTGGCTTTCTTCTGCGCCTGATATTTGTATTTGCCGAAATCCATCACCTTGCAGACCGGCGGGTCTGCATTGGGCGAAATCTCCACCAGGTCGAGCCCGGATTCCTCGGCGCTGCGCATCGCTTCATCGATCAGGACGACGCCGTGATTTTCCCCTTCGGCATCGATGAAACGCACGCGCGGAACGGTGATCATGTCGTTGATGCGCGGCCCTTCGCGCTGGGGCGGCGCTGGCGGTTGTCGGATGATGTACTTCTCTCCTCAGATTGTTCCCGCCGGAAGTGCCGGCTTCTGCAGGCGGCCGGCTTCCGGTCGGCTCGTTACGAATCCAGTACCGTACTGTGAGGTGGCCGCGCCCCCGCAAGGTCGGGCGGCACTGCCTCGACTTTAAAATGATCCACAGCCGCGTCGAGCGCAAGACTCTGCTGTGCATCGGAGCCCAGGCGGCGGATCGAAACGGTGCCGTTCTCGCCCTCGCGCCGGCCGACCACCAACAGGACCGGCACCTTGGCCAGCGAATGTTCGCGCACCTTGTAGGTGATCTTCTCGTTGCGCAGGTCGATCTCGGCGCGCAGGCCGGCGGCGCGGCAGGCCGCCAGCACCTGCTCGGCATAGGCGTCGGCCTCCGACGTGATGGTCGTGACCATGATCTGGACCGGCGCCAGCCATAGCGGGAACCGGCCGGCATGATGCTCGATCAGGATGCCGATGAATCGCTCGAACGTGCCCAGGATCGCGCGGTGCAGCATGACCGGGCGGTGGCGATCGCCGTCCTGGCCGACATATTGCGCGCCGAGCCGCTCGGGCAGCACGAAGTCGAGCTGCAGCGTGCCGCACTGCCATTCGCGGCCGATCGCGTCTTCCAGCACGAATTCGAGCTTGGGGCCGTAGAACGCGCCCTCGCCGGGATTGAGGGTGTAATCGAGCCCGACCGCCTCGACCGCCGATTTCAGCGCGGCCTCGGCGCGGTCCCAGGTCGCGTCGTCGCCGGCGCGCACCGGCGGCCGGTCGGAGAAGCGGATGCGCACCTCCTCGAAGCCCAGTTCCTTGTAGACGCCGAGCAGAAGGCGGCAGAACGCCTCCGTCTCGGGCAGGATCTGGTCCTCGGTGCAGAAGATGTGCGCGTCGTCCTGGACGAAGGCGCGCACGCGCATCAGGCCGTGCAGGGCGCCCGACGGCTCGAAGCGGTGGCAGGCGCCGAACTCGGCCATGCGCAGCGGCAGCTCGCGATAGCTTTTGAGGCCCTGGTTGAAGATCTGGACGTGCGCCGGGCAATTCATCGGCTTCAGCGCGTAGGTGCGGTCGTCGGCCTCGACGCCGAACATGTTCTCGCCGAACTTCTCCCAGTGGCCGGACGCCTCCCACAGCTTGCGGTCGATCAGGACCGGCGTCTTGACCTCGACATAGCCGGCCGCCTCGGTCTTGCGCCGGATATAGGCCTCGAGCAGGCGATAGAGCGTCCAGCCCTTGGGGTGCCAGAACGCCATGCCCGGCGCTTCTTCCTGGATATGGAACAGGTCCATCTCGCGGCCGATGCGGCGGTGGTCGCGCTTCTCCGCCTCCTCGATGCGGTGGAGATAGGCGGCGAGCTCCTTCTCGTCGCGCCAAGCGGTGCCGTAGATGCGCTGGAGCATCGGGTTGCGGTGGTCGCCGCGCCAATAGGCGCCGGCCAGCTTGGTCAGCTTGAAGCCCTGGCCGAGCTTGCCGGTCGAGGGCATGTGCGGCCCCCGGCACAGGTCGTGCCACGGCCCGTGGAAATAGAGCTTGATCGGCTCCCGCGCCGGGATCGCCTCGATCAGCTCGGCCTTGTAGGCCTCGCCCAGGTCACGGAAGTGGGCGACCGCCGCGTCGCGGTCCCAGACTTCGCAGCGGGTCGGCTCGTCGCGCTTGACGATCTCGCGCATGCGCGCCTCGATCCGCTCCAGGTCCTCGGGCGTGAACGGCTCCTCGCGCGCGAAGTCGTAATAGAAGCCGTCCTCGATCACCGGGCCAATCGTGACCTGGGTGCCGGGATAGAGCTCCTGCACCGCCATCGCCAGGATGTGCGCCGCGTCGTGGCGGATCAGCTCCAGCGCGTCGTCGTCCTTGCGCGTCACGATCTCGACCCGGGCGTCGTGGTCGATCGTGCCGAACAGGTCGGACAGCGCGCCGTCGACACGCGCCGCCAGCGCCGCCTTGGCCAGGCCGGGGCCGATCGACGCCGCGATCTCGGTGCCCGTGACCGGATGGTCGAAGGTCTTCGCGCTGCCGTCGGGCAGCGTGATGCGGATTTCGGCGGTCCGGGCTTCCGGGATGGTCATGGCGTGCTCCTGCCGCGGCGGCTGCGCGCCGCGGGAGGACCGAAGCTAGTGGCTTTGCCGGACCAGTCAAGGCGATGGGGCGCCCCTTCCCGGCACAAGCGTACACGTATCTTGTACGGTTTTGCTGGACCTACGTACCAATCTCTTGTACGCTTAAATCGTGATCAAAAGCTTTCACGATCGGCGGACGGAGGCGCTGTTCCGTGGGCGTGTGATGAAAGGCATCCCGGCGGATGTCGCCAGGATCGCGATCCGCAAGTTGATTGTGTTGAATGCCATCGACCGCGTTGAAGATTTGCGCGTGCCGCCTGGAAACCGTCTTGAGGAATTAAGGGACGACCGGATCGGGCAATATTCGATCAGAGTGAATAACTGCTGGCGAATTTGCTTCGTTTGGCGCGATGGGGACGCGCATCGGGTCGAATTCACCGACTATCACTAATGGTACCAAGTTGGAGGCAGGCGATGGCACGCGATATCCCATATCCCCATCCCGGTGAAATCCTGAAGGAGGAATTCCTCAATCCGATGGGCCTGTCGGTCTACGCGGTCGCCAAGGCGATCGGCGTGCCGCGCAGCCGGCTCAACGAAATCTGCCGTGGCAGGCAGGGTATCACCGCCGGCATTGCGCTTAAGCTGGCAAGGTTCTTTGGCATGGATCCGCGGTTCTTCATGAATCTCCAGACCGGATATGACCTGGAGACGGCAACCGAGGCGCTGGCGGATCAACTCGACGCGATCGAGCCGGTGCATCGCGCGGCCTGAGGCGGCGGCGCGGGCGGTTCGGCCGGGTTTGGTGGCGGATCGAAGCGACTGGTAAGGTCGACCTCCGATTCACGCGGAGGATGCGATGCCGCCCAGGGACCACCCGAAGATGTTGCGGCGGCCGGACGGCGCGCAGATCGCCTATCGCGCGCGCACCGGGCCGGGCGGCGCCGGCGTGCTGTTCCTGGGCGGCTTCCGCTCCGACATGCAGGGCACCAAGGCGCTGGCGCTCGACCAATGGGCGACGCGGGCGGGGCGCGCCTTCGTCCGCTTCGACTATTTCGGCCACGGCGAGTCGTCCGGCGATTTCCGCCGCGGCACGATCGGGCGCTGGCTGGACGACGCGCTGGCCGTGCTGGACGAGACGACACGCGGCCCGCTGGTCGTGGTCGGGTCGAGCATGGGCGGCTGGCTGGCGCTGCATCTGGCGTTGAAGCGGCCCGATCGCGTGCGCGCGGTGGTCGGCATCGCCGCCGCGCCCGACTTCACCGAGGACCTGATGTGGGCGCGCTTTCCCGACCCGGTGCGTCGGACGCTGGAGGGCGAGGGGGTCTATCTGGAGCCGTCGGCCTATGACCCGGAGCCGACGCCGATCACCATGCGGCTGATCGAGGAGGGGCGGAGCCATCTCCTGCTCGGCGGACCGATCGCGCTCGACATCCCGGTGCGGCTGTTCCAGGGCATGCGCGACCCCGACGTGCCGTGGCAGCACGCCTGCCGGCTGGTCGAGGCGCTGAGCGGCGCCGACGTGACCCTGACGCTGGTCAAGGAAGGCGACCACCGCCTGTCCGAGCCGGCCGACCTCGACCGCCTGGTGCGCGCCGTCGAGGAGCTGTGCACGGTAGCCGAACGGCGGCGCGCCTGAATCACCCGAGGGGCTTGGCGAAGATCGCCTTGGCGTCGCCGGGCCGGTAGAAGTCCGGCAGCAGTGCGACCTGGGCATAGCCGCAGGCGACGTATAGCGCGCGGGCCGGGGCGTAGGGCGGGGTCGCCGAGGTGTCGATGAACATCCGTCGGGCACCTCGGGCGGTTGCCTCGGCCTCGGTGCGATCCAGGATCGCGCGGGCGAGGCCGGCGCCCTGGCGGGCGGGATGCACCGCGATCCAGTAGAGGTCGAAGCTGCCCTCGGTGCCGGGGATCGGGCCGAAGCAGGCATAGCCGGCGATCGCGCCGTCCTGTTCGGCGATCATGAAGTGATAGCCGCTGTCGCCGCCGCGCGCGCGACGTTCCGCGGCCACCTCCCCGGCAATGGCGATTTCATCGGCCGAGAACACGCCGGTCTCCGCGACCAGCGCCATGAGCGCTGCGTCGTCGCCGGCGCGGATTTCGGTGCGCCAGCGGATCGCGCCGCTCACGCGGAAACCGCGATGCCGGTCCGACGGATGGCGGGACACGCCGCGTCGAGGATGCGGGCGATGACGGCGTCGAAGCCGATGCCCGCTTCCGCCGCGGCGGCAACGAACCCCGCGTCGGGCGCGAGGCACGGATTGGCGTTGACCTCTAGCACCCACAGACCACCCGCCGCGTCCATGCGGAAATCGACGCGGGCATAGCCGGACAGGGCGAACAATTCCCAGCAGGCGACGGCCAGGTCGTGGAGCCGCGCGGTCAGCCGGGAATCGCGCGCCGGCGCGAAGCTGCGGGTCGTACCGCGATATTCGGGGCTGTCGGCACACCACTTGGCGGCGTAATCGACGATGCGCGGCCGACCCGCGGGCCAGGCGTCGAAGCGGATCTCGGCCGGCGGCAGCAGCATGGGTGCGTCGGCCGGGCCGAGCAGCGCGACGTTGAATTCGCGCCCCTCGACGAAGGCTTCGGCGAACCATTCGCCGCCCAGGCGCCGCCGGCGCTCGGCGATGGCCACGGGCACCTTGCCGGCCGGCACGACCGACGCGCCGTCCAGGCCGAGCGAGGCGTGCTCCCACGCCGACTTGACGATGAAGCGCCGATCCGGCGCGCTATCGGCGCAACACAGGAGTGGTGTCGGCAGGCCGGATTCGGCCAGCCGCGCCTTGGCCGCCGGCTTGTTCGAGGTCGCGGCCAGCGCCGCGGCCGGCGCGCCGGTATAGGGAATGTCCAGCGCCTCGAACAGGTCGGGGCCGAGGCCGATCAGCCGGCCCTTGCCGCTCGGCGCCTCGACCAGGTTGAACACGAGGTCGGGTGCGCGGCGTTGCAGGGTCTCGGCCGCCCGGTCCAGGTCGAGATCGAAGGACAGCGTCTCGACCCGCCAGCCGAGCCGGGCCAGTGCGCCGCCGACCGCCTGCGCCTGGATCAGCGTGTCCTGTGCGTCGGGCGGGGCGTCCGCCGCGACCGCATCGTGGACCACCAGGCAGAGCGGGTGGCTTTTCATGCGGGGACCGAGTGCCGTGCCGCCGACGCCAGCGCCGGATGCCGGTCCAGGAAGGAATCGACGATCCGGTCGATCAGGGTGCGATGGTCGATGCCGGCGAGCCGGGCCAGGATCACCAGATCGGAGCGGACCGGATGCAGCCCGGCCAGCGGATTGAGCTCCAATATTTGCGGCGCCCCGTCGGCGTCGGAGCGCAGGTCGACGCGGCCGCCGTCGCGCGCGCCGAGCGCCCGCCACGCCGCGAGCGCCAGCGCCTCCGCCCGCCTGGCCCCGTCGTCGTCCGCCAGGGCGTAGGCGACGCGGCCCTCGTAATGCTCTTTGTTGGCGAAGGAGTAGAAGTCGTGCTCGGCGCGCGGCAGGAAGCGCACCTCCATGACCCCGAGCGATCGGGCGGTCGCACCCGTGCCCGTGATGCCGACCGTGAACTCGCGCCCCGGCAGGTAGGCTTCGATCAGCACCGGCTGGGCGAAACGCGCGATCAACGCGCCGGCGGCGTGCGCGAGCGCGTCGGGATTGTCGCAGCGGGCGTCGGGGCCGATGCCCTTGCCGGTGCCCTCGGCCAGCGGCTTGACGAACACGGGATAGGGCAGGGGTACGGCGCGCGCGGCTGCGGCGTCG
>JBDZUN010000006.1:34851-37377 GCA_040255145.1 Hyphomicrobiales bacterium
GGCGAACGGCGCGGTGGCGAGGCCGCAATCGCGCAGCACGCGCTTGGTCATCGCCTTGTCGAGGGTCAGCGCCAGCACCAGCGGGTCGGAAAACGTGTACGGAATGCCGTAGGCGTCGAGCAGCGCGGGGATCTGCGCCTCGCGGCCGATACCGTTGAGGCCCTCGGCGATGTTGAACACGAAATCCCAGCGCGCGCCCGCCGCCAGCCGTTCAGTCAGCCTACGGACGTGTCCGACCCGATCGACCGTGAAGCCGCGCGCCGCCAGAGTGGCCGCGATTGCATCGACGGTCTCGATCGAATCGAACTCGGCGGTGTCTTCCTCGCCGTAGCCCTCGGCCAGATAGTCGTCGCGCAGGTCGTAGGTCAGCCCGACCCGAAGCCGCGTGCTCACACTGCCCTCCGCACCGCAGGGCGAATATCCGGCGTTTCCGCCCCGAGGCTGCCGGCCGGATCGGGATACCGGAATACAGCGCCCTCGTAATTGCGCAGCAGCAGGTCGTCGCCGTCGCGCCCGACGACGGAATCCGGCAGGAGCGCGATCTTGCCGCCGCCGCCCGGCGCATCGACGACGAAGCTGGGGCAGGCATAGCCGGTGGTGTGGCCGCGCAGGCCGCTGATGATCTCCAGGCCCTTTTCCACCGAGGTGCGGAAATGCGCCGAGCCGGAGATCGGATCGCATTGATAGAGGTAGTAGGGCCGAACCCGGCAGGCCAGCAGGCCGTGGGTCAGGCGGCGCATGGTCTGGACGTCGTCGTTGATTCCGGCCAGCAGGACCGTCTGGCTGCCGATGGGGATTCCGGCGTCGGCCAGGCGGTTGCAGGCTTCGATCGTCTCCGGCGTCAACTCGTCCGGGTGCGTCGCATGCAGGCTGAGCCACAGCGGATGATAGCGGCGCAGCATGCGGACCAGGTCGCGGGTGATGCGCTGGGGCAGCACCATCGGCACCTTGGAACCGATGCGCAGGAATTCGAGGTGCGGGATCGCGCGCAGGCGCGCCAGCAGCCATTCAAGCTTTTCGTCCGAAAGCGTCAGCGGGTCGCCGCCCGACAGCAGCACGTCGCGGATCTGCGGCCGCGCGGCGATGTAGTCGATCGCGCCCTGCCACTGGCTCAGGCTGAACGAATATTCGCCGACGGTGCCGACCATGCGGGCGCGCGTGCAATAGCGGCAATAGGTGGAGCAGAACCCGGTGGTCAGGAACAGCACGCGGTCGGGATAGCGGTGCACCAGTCCGGGGACGACGGTGTCGGTGTCCTCGCCCAGCGGGTCGTCCGCCTCGCCGCGCGACAGGACGAATTCATCCATTACCGGCAGGTGCGTGCGGCGCAATGGGTCGGATGGGTCCGCGCGGTCGAACAGGGATGCGTAATAGGGTGTGATGCCGACCGGCAGGCCGCCCTCGAGCCGGCGGGCGGCGGCCCGCTCGTCCTCGCCCAGGACGAAGATGCGTTCGAGCGTGGCGAGGTCGCGGATGCGGTTGCGCGCCTGCCAGCGCCAGTCGTTCCAGTCGGATCGTGACGCGCCGGGGAAGAATTGCCGCCGGAACGCGTCGGTCCGGGCGCCGATGGGGAAACGCTCGCGCCGGCGATGGGCGTAGGCGGAGGGCGCCGGGCCGACCCGTCGTTCTGGGGGGTCGGCGCCGACGCCCTCAGAAGCCGCGTCGTCGTCGGTTACGGCTTCCGTGCGCGCCAGGACGTGCATCGCGATTGGTTCCATAGCTGCTGCGTCTCCCCTTGTAACCGCTCCCACCGGGCCGCGGTTCAAATAAAAAACAGCATCTATGTTGACGAATCCTGGATAATTGCAAGGAGGGATGTGACGAATTCAGACACTGCGACAATATTGTGGTGATCAATATTGTAATCAATAAAGCATACAGTCTCAAGAGCAGTAATGGACTGGCGCGCGGCGGCCGGCGCCGCGCGGGCGTTTCGATTGTGCAAAGGCGATGAGAAATGCCGCCGGAGGCCGTCCGCTAAACTTCGCCTCGGCTTCGTGGCGTGCCGGCGCGGCGGCCGGACGACCTTTGGTTGCGGCCCGCCCGGCGGCCTGTTCCTGATGGGAACCGGCGATGCGCCGGGCCGGTCCGGCGCCGGCGTCCGATCAACTATTCGAGGACGATATGCACGTCGCTGCCCGGCGCCCGCTTTGGCGTGCGGAACAGGAACAGCAACGGGATCAGGGCGAACGAGACGATCGCCATCATCTTGAAGTCGTTGAAATAGGCGATCGCCGTGGCCTGCTGATTGACCACCGCGTCGAGCGCCGCGGCGCCCTTCAGGGTGGCCGTGTTCCACATGTCCGGCAGGAAGCCCATCACGGGATTGTAGGGATTGACGTGCGCGCCGAGCTGCTCGTGATTGATCTGGGTGTTCTGCGCCAGCATGAAGGTCACGACCGACACGCCGATCGCGCTGCCGACGTTGCGCATCAGGCTGAACATGCTGGTCGCGGCCGGCCGGTCGGACGGTGCGATGCTGGCGAAGGTGATGGTGCTGAGCGGCACGAACATCGCCCCCATGCC
>JBDZUN010000182.1:0-6833 GCA_040255145.1 Hyphomicrobiales bacterium
GCGAACGGCAGGAGCAGACGGCGGGCAGCCTCGGTGACGGCCGCTTCGGCCTGCTCGTCGGCGACGAAGGCCATGAAGCGGTCGCGGCGTTCGCCGGATGCCGCCTTATTGCTCGCCTGTGCGCTGACATTCATGTTTGGTGTCTCCGACGGAAACGATTCTGTCCTGGCGGACGCCTATTCGGTGCCGATCTTGTTCGCGATGAACGGCGTCTGCTTGTCCGTGTGATAACGTTCGATCGCACCGACCTGCGGCGGGGCGGACGTGTGACCCGCATTCTTCCCCGCGATCAGGTCGTGGGGATCGGCAACCATCAGCCCGAGCGCGCGAACCGTCGAGCAGCCGAAATCGGTCGACGTGTCCTCGAAATACTGGTCCGGGTTCCAACGCCCGCATTCGGGCGGCTGAACCCGATATTGCTCGACCGAAACATCGACGACCTGAAGATTCGAGCGCCCACGCGGCGGCGGCGCCGGCCGGATGACGATGTTGTGCGGCTGGACCCCATGGGCGACCAGCCGGTCACGGACCGCCTCCGCCGGCGCGATGCCGCCCGAAGTGGACAACAGGACGTGCGCGCCGGGCGAAACGTCATTGGTGTTCAGGAACGCTTCGAGCCGCGCGCCCTCGTCCGGCGCGATCGCGCCGAAATCGCCGGGCAGGAAGCGGACCTGAGTCTGCATGGTGGCCGACACGACCTGGTTCCGAAAGGTCGTGGCCTCCGACCGTGACGCCACGGGCGTGATCGGCGCCGGCGCGAGTGCCGGCCGCTGCTGCGCGCAGCCCCCTGCAGCGATCGCGAGGCCGAACGACGCGGCGAGCACGGCGGATACGGTGCGGGTACGATGGACCTGGGTCATGACGCTCAATCCACGATGAAGCCGGAGGCGTTGACGGGCGTGGCGGAAGCCGGCGCGGCGCCCGTCGCGGCGGGGGTGGCGTCGCCCATGGTCGGTGCCGCGGCGGCCGCAGGCCCTGGGTTCGCCTGCCACAGCTTGCCGGTCAGGTTGCGCTGGCTCTGCGTTGTCGGCGCCAGCCCGTCCAACGGTATCGAGAACGCGCCCGCCGTGACCGGCCGCACGATGTAGGGTGTCACGATGATGATCAGCTCGCTCTGATTCCGCTGGAAGCTCTGTGAGCGGAACAATGCCCCGATCACCGGAATGCTCCCGAGGCCCGGATAGCGGCTGACATTGGTCGTGAGGTTGTTCTGCAAGAGGCCGGCGATGACGAAGCTCTGCCCACTACCCAGTTCGACGGTCGTTTCGGCACGCCGGGTTGCGAGCGCCGGCACGCGCAGGTTGTCGACCGTGATCGCGCCTTCGTCCGTAAGCTGGCTGACCTCCGGTCGCACCCGTAGGTTGATCTGATCGGAGTCGATAATGGTCGGCGTGAATGACAGTCGTACGCCAAATTCCTTGAATTCGATCGTCGTGCGGTTGTTGTCCTGCGCCACGGGGACGGGGAACTCGCCACCGGCGAGGAAGCTTGCGGTCTGCCCGGAAATCGCCGTCAGATTCGGCTCGGCCAGGATTGTGACCAGGCTCTCACTCTGCAGTGCGTCGAGGATCGCATTCAGGTTGACATGCTTGGAGTGGACGGCCAGCGCCGACGAATAGGTCCCGTCGGTCAGGTACTGGAACGCGCCGGTCGTCGTGTCGACGATCTGGCGGCCGTTGGCCATGCCGAACGCGAAGTTCCCGCTGTTGATAGCGGAGTTCCAGTTGATCCCGAGCTGGTCGGAGACCTGGCGCGAGACCTCGGCCACGCGCACATGCAGGCTGACCTGCGATGGGGAGTTGATCGACAGCAAATTGAGGATCTTCGCGTCCTTGCCCAGATAGGTCGTCACGATTGCCATCGCATTGGCCGCGACGTCCGGCGACGAGACGCTGCCGACCAGTGCCACACCCGCCTCGAGCGGCCGGACATTGATATGCTCGCCCGGCAGCACCGAGCGGATGTCGTTGCCCAGGCGCTGCAGGTCGGGCGTCACGACGACATTCAGCTCCAGCTCCTTATTGCCGCCGGCGCCGACCGCGAAGATGCTGGTCTGGCCCGGTGACCGGCCGTAAACGTAGACCGTGTTGGGCGAATTCACCTGGACATCCGCGATGTCCGGGTTCGCCACGAAGATCTCCTTCGCGGGGTGCGGCAGGTTGATGACCCGGCCGCTATTCACCTCGATCGTCTGGTTGCCGCCCGCGCTTTGGGCCAGGACCGCCGTCGTGTCGAGACAGATTCCGAGCGCGACGACCGCCAGCGCCAGGACAACAAATCGGAGCCTCGCCAGTGGCGTGGTCACGATCGACAATGCCTTCTGCATTCCGAGAACCTTTCGCGATCACTGGCCGGACACAGCGGCCGGAACGTCCGGAGAGAGAGCGGCTGCGGTATAATCCGCCGACGCATCCGCCGACGGCGCGGCCGAAGCCGAAACCGCAACGTTGGAGCGCGAGCGACCGCGCATGACGACCACGGCGGGCCGCGCCGGCGCGGCCTGCTTCGGATGAGGCTCGCCGTAACCGCGCTCCTTGATAGCGAGGGAGACATCACGGTCCCAGGTGAGTTCCGGCTTGCTGTCTTGCGCGACGGTCGGAGCACCCGCATTGTCGGCGACCGCCAGGCTGCGCAGGACCAGCGAAAGCTGACCGAGCTGCTCGGCGACGAGCACCTTCTCGGCGTCCTTGGGCGTCACTTCGAGCGTGACGGTCTGCGCCACCATGGCCTGGTCCTTGTTGTCCATCGTCTGATCGGTCGCCAGTACACGGAGCTTATGCAGCACCGTCTGGCCGACATAATGGTCGCGCTGTTCGGAGTCCCGCCCGTCGACCTTGCCGGTCAGCACGAGGTCGACGATGTCGCCCGGCATGATCAGGCCGGCATTGCCGGTGACCCGGTTAACATTGACCGAAACCGCGCGCATCCCCGGCTGCAGGACGGCGGCGAGGAAGCCCCCCTGGCCGGGCCTCACGATTTTGTTCGTGAAGATCGGGTCACCCTTCTCCAACGGCTCCTTCGCCACCGCTCCGGCCACGTCGGCGGGCTTGAACTGATCCTTGACGATGAAGCGATCATCCAGTGCCGCCCTCGGCCAGACCTTCCATTCGTACAGGTCCGGCTTGAGGAACTGGCCGCGACCGATGTGCTCGGCCGCCACCAGAATCTTTGCCATCGGCGCTTCCATGGTCGCCACCGGCGCATGGGGAGCTGGCGCCGGCGGACGCATGAGGCCCCGTGCCACAAGCGCCAGGCCGGCGGCAGCGATGAAGAAGGAGAAGACGACGAGGATGGTTCGAGGGCGCATGGATCAGGACCCGAGATAGTGACGCGCGACGCACCAGAGGCCGCCCGCCACGATGGCCACGCCGTAGGGCATGGGAGTGGATACGCGCTTGCCGTTGATCTCGGGCGCGTCCGCATCGTGCGGACCGGCGCAGCCCGGCGCCGCCGAAGCCAGCGCCGGCGAGCCCGCACCCTTCCCGAAAAACAGGATCGTGGTCGCGGCCACACCGCCGGCCAGCGCCGTCGCGGTCAGGAATTCAAAGATCAGCGCCGGCCCCACCCACAGGCTCACGGCCGCGAGGAGCTTGGCATCGCCCGCGCCGAGCAACCGGGTGGTGAACAGGACGAAACCCGCCGCCAGCACGACCGCGCCGATCGTCAGGCTGGCCACCAGGTCGGCGGGATCGATCAGCGTACGTACCGCGAACAGCACGACGATCATCGCGCTGATCCAGTTCGGGATCCGGTAGGATCGAATGTCAGAAACGGCCGCCGCGATCATCAGCGCGCAGACAAGCCCATCCAGAAGCATCAGCATGGCGTCCCGTCAATTCGGCGGTTCCAAGATGCCCGGACAGTAAGGAACGACCTCCTTAGAAAGTGTTAAACATAACCGCGCTGCCGGCGCCCATGTCTTCGCCATAAAAAAACGGGCGCCGCGGGGGCGCCCGTTTTCAGCCGTTTCCGCCGCCGGCGGAGGCTATTTTGCGTAATTAACCTCGACCACCCGGTTGCCCTGCTCGGGCACGCCGTCCGGCGTCGGTACCAGCGGCTGGGTTTCACCGACCGCGGTCATGTTGATGCGCGACCGATCAACACCACGCTCGATCATCGAGCGGATCACGGCAAGCCCGCGGCGATCCGACAGGCGCTGATTATACCCGGTCGGACCGGCGCGATCGGCATGCGCAATCAGCGAGACATGCGCGTTGGGATCGGCCAGCGCCGCCCGGATCGCCTGATCGAGCTGCTGCTGACCTTCCGGCGTGTAGGCGGTCTTGTCGAAGTAGAAATAGATCTTGTAGTTGGCCGGGGCCGGCGCGGCCTCAGCCACCGGCTGGGGCGCGGCAGACTCCACCCGCACCTCGAACGGCGCCGGACCGTAATTCGCGTCGACCTGCGCCATCGCATCCTCAAATGACTTGCGGCAAGATTCGACGTCCTTGGTGCGATGCTCCGACGCGGCCTCGATCCAGCAATCGTAGCTGACCTGCGCGGTCGCCGCCGGGACCGGATTGGCCTCGCGCGCACCCTTCACGAATGCCTCGCGCAGCCGATAGAGCGCTGCGTACAGCTCATGCTGCTGATTGGCATCGAGCGTCCAGTCCAGGGTCTGCTCGGGGTCGGTCTGCGACCGCATGCCGGATGTGACCGCCTTATGGTTCCAGCGTTCGCCGTCCGTCCAGTCCAGGCTGCTGGTGCGCGCCTTCGACAGGGCGATATAGCCCGCGTGCAACGCATTGACGAAAGTGATCCCGTTCGGCTGCTGCTTGAAGCCGCTGTCCAGGTCCCACACACCGTCGAGCGGGCCGGCCAAGGTCGGCCGCACGCCCAATGCCGCGACCGCACAGGCCACCAAGCCGACCATGAACCAGCGCCCACGCGCGCGCCTGATGGCATCGCGCCCTAGCGCCGCCCTGTCCCGGAGTCGCCACGACATCATGCTTCCTCTCCCCCTCCGGACCGCACCGGACTCGATCCGCGAGCCAGTTACCCCGAGTAAACCACAAGGCCGATGTTGTTCCGCAATTCTTTGCGAAAAGCAAACGCATAATCCAATGCACGGTTGCGGCACAGCGGCCATGAAACCGTAGGTTTTCGTGCGGTCGGCACGGCACGGTTGCCGCAGCGCGACGACGGCCGGGCGCGCGCATCCGGTCGAAGCCGGACGGTCGGCCGTGGCATGCGCGCCCGGCATGGCGGGACCGGCGCACCCCTTCCACCGCCGCGCGTGCCATCCATATTGTTAAGAATTGTGGCCTCGCTGCTACACCTAGCCGGACATCCAGGGAGCGGCGGACGTCCAAACGGCGCGCGCCTGGCAAACGTTGGATGAACGAGTCTACTGCGAGCGCGCCCTGTGAAGGAGTACGGCATGGAAGTTCCGCTCGAACTCGCATTCCACGGCCTCGATCACTCCGATTGGGCTGAAACGGAGATCCGCAAGCGCGTCGGCCGGCTGGCCCGCCTGCACGACCGGCTGACCGCTGTCCGTGTTCGGGTCGAACCGGAAGGACGGCAGCGGCACCCTGGCAACGTCTTCGCCATCCATGTCGAGATGAGCGTCCCCGGCTCCGCCGACCTGGTGGTGAGCCAGGAACACGCCAAGCAACGGTACCGCGAGCCGACCTTGCGCACGGTCATCCGCGACACATTCGACACCGCGGAGCGCCGCCTCCTCGCAGCCAAGCAGCAGATCGGCGGCGCAGGCAAGCCGCAGGGCGCGGAGATGCGCGGGCAGATCAGCCAGGTTTTCCACGATCAGGATCGCGGCTTCCTGATCAACAATGCCGGAAGCCAGCTCTACTTCACCCGCGACGCGCTGGCGCGCGGCGACTTCGACAACCTGAAGCCGGGCGACCCGGTCTATTATGTCGAGACCGTCGGCGATACCGGGCCGATCGCAAAGAAGGTCTGGCCGGCGGAACAGTCCTCGACCTCATGATCGCCTCTCCGGGCCGCAATCGCCGTCCGCAGGCGCCGAAGGAGCCAGCCATGGCACAGCCGAACCCCGCCCCCGGCTACGCGCGGCATCCGGGACACAAGGTCGCCATCAGCGCGCACCCGAAGCGTGTCCGGGTCAAGTTCCATGGTCGCGTGGTCGCCGAGACCGAGCATCCGCTGATGGTCCAGGAAAGCGGCTACCCGCCGGTGCTCTACATCCCGCGCGCGGACGCGGTCCCGGCGTTCCTGGAGCCGACCGACCATCATACCCACTGCCCGTTCAAGGGCGACGCGCGGTACTGGTCGCTCACCGTCGACGGCAAGACGGCGGAGAACGCCGTCTGGGGCTACGACGCGCCATACGACGAGGCCGCGCCGCTGCGCGGCCACATCGCCTTCTATCCCGACCGGGTCGATTCGATCGAGGAGCTGCCGATCGCCTAGGGCTGAGGCGGTCAGAACGTCATGCCGACCTGGAACATCACTGTCCGACGCGGCAGCGGATAGGCACTGAATGCGCCGGGCGTGAACGTGCTCGCCACCGCGTATTCGTAATAGGACTTGTTGAACAGGTCCGATACGGTCAGCGCCCAATGGAACTGGCGGTATTCGCCGCTCAGCCGCAGGTCGGTGATCGTATGATCGCTGATCCGGGCGGCAGTGTTGGCGTTGTCGTTATCCATGCGCCGCGCGCCGACATAGCGGACGGTCGTGGACAGCGCGACCCAGGGGCGTATCTGCCAGCGCGCGCCGACGCTCGCGGTCCAGCGCGACACCAGCGGCACCTCGTTCCCCTTATCGGGACCCGCCGAGAACCGGGCATTGGTGTAAGTCAGCGCGCCGCGCAGGTGCAGATCGCGCGCGACCTGCGCCTCCGCGGTGTT
>JBDZUN010000183.1:0-6819 GCA_040255145.1 Hyphomicrobiales bacterium
CGACTGGCTGGACGAAGCACTGGCCGAGATCGGCGTGACGCCGGTGCCGGGGGCCGCAAACTTCCTGCTGATCCCGTTCCCGGACGAACCGGGCCGTCGCGCCGCCGACGCCGACGCCTTCCTCAAGGCGCGCGGGCTGATCCTGCGCCGGGTCGACGCCTACGGCCTGCCCGACTGCCTGCGCGTGACGGTTGGCCTGGCGGAGGAGAACCGCGCGGTCGTCGCGGCGCTTGGTGAATTCATGAAGGGCGCCGGCGGTGTCTGACGCGCCGCCCCATTATCGCCGTATCGCGCTGATCGGCCTCGGCCTGATCGGCTCGTCGATCGCCTGGGCCGCGAAACGATGGGGCCTGGCCGACGAGGTCGTCGGCAACGCCCGCACCCAGGCGACACGCGACAAGGCGATGGAGCTCGGCTTCCTCGACGCCGCATACGCCGATCCGGCCGAGACGGTCATCGGCGCCGACCTGGTGGTCCTGTGCTCGCCGGTCGGCACCTTCGGCGCGCTGGCGCAGGCGATCGCGCCCAATCTGGCAGAGGGCGCGACGGTCAGCGACGTCGGGTCGGTCAAGGAGGCGGTGCTGCGCGACGTCGGCCCGCACCTGCCGCCGAATGTCCACCTGATCCCGGCCCATCCGGTCGCCGGCACCGAATATTCCGGGCCCGAATCCGGCTTTGCGGAGCTGTTCCAGAATCGCTGGTGCATCCTGACGCCGCCCGAGGGCACCGATCCCCAGGCGGTTGAGCGGCTCTGCGCGTTCTGGCGCGCCTGCGGCAGCAATGTCGACGTGATGGCCGCCGCGCACCACGACCTGGTGCTGGCGATCACGAGCCACGTGCCGCACCTGATCGCCTACAACATCGTCTCGGTCGCCGCCGAGCTCGCCACCGTCACCCAGTCCGAGGTGATGAAGTTCAGCGCCGGCGGCTTCCGCGACTTCACCCGCATCGCATCGTCCGACCCGGTCATGTGGCGCGACATCTTCCTCAACAACCGCGACGCGGTGCTGGAGATGCTCGGCCGCTTCAACGAGGACCTGACCGCCCTGCAGAAGGCGGTGCGCTGGGGCGACGGCGATTACCTCATCGACGTCTTCACTCGCGGCCGGCAGATCCGCCGCGGCATCATCGAGGCCGGCCAGGAAACGGCGGCTCCCGATTTCGGCCGGCAAAACCACGAACGCAAGGTCTGAGCCCCTGCCCGGCCGGGCGCAGGACGGGCATCAGGGGGCGACGGCGACGGCCCGTTCCGGGGCCGCGCGCGGCCCCGCGCCATCGGCCCCGGCGAGCTGCAAGGCAGCAAGCCGGGCATAGAGGCCGCCCTGGCGCACCAGTTCGTCGTGCCGCCCGGTCGCAACGATGCGGCCGTGTTCCATCACGACGATGCGGTCGGCGCGCAACACGGTCGCCAGCCGGTGAGCGATCACCAGCGTAGTGCGGCCGCGGCTGGCCTGGGCAAGCGCCTCCTGCACCAGCCGCTCGCTCTCGGCGTCGAGCGCGCTGGTCGCCTCGTCGAGCAGCAGGACCGGCGGGTTCTTCAGGATGGCGCGGGCGATCGCGATGCGCTGGCGCTGGCCGCCCGACAGCCGCACTCCCTTTTCGCCCAGATAGGTACGATAGCCGTCCGGTAGCCGCGCCAGGAATTCGTCGGCGTGGGCGAGCCGGGCGGCCTCGCGCACCTGGTCGTCCGTCGCCTCGGAACGGCCGAAGCGGATGTTCTCCATCGCATCGGTCGAGAAGATCACGGTCTCCTGCGGCACGACGCCGATGCGCGCGCGCAGTTCCTGCGGGTCGGCCTGCGCGATGTCGACCCCGTCGAACAGGATGTGGCCCGCGCCCAGGTTGTAGAAGTGGAGCAGAAGCTGGAACACCGTCGTCTTGCCGGCGCCGGACGGGCCGACCAGGGCCACCGTCTCGCCCGGCGCGATGTCGAGCGAGAAGCCGTCGAGCGCCGAGCGGTCGGGCCGGGCCGGATAGTGGAAGCCGACCGCCTCGAAGCGCAGCGCGCCGCGCGCCGGACGCGGCAGCGCGATCGGCGACGCCGGGGTGGCCCCCTCGGGGCGGGCCTCGCGCAGTTCGAGCAGCCGTTCAGTCGCGCCCGCCGCGCGCTGCACCTCGCCCCACACCTCGCTCAACTGCCCCGCCGAACTCGCCGTGATGACGGCATAGAGCACGAACTGGCCCAGCACGCCGCCGGTCATGTCCCCCGCCAGGACGTGGTTGGCGCCGATCCACAGGATGCCGACAACGCCGGCGAAGATGAAGAAGATGACCACGAAGGTCAGCAGGGTGCGCGCGCGGGTACGGCTGATCGATACCGCGAACGATCGTTCGACGACGGCGGCGAAACGCGCGCGCTCCGACGCTTCCTGGGTGTAGGCCTGGACGACGCGGATGCCGTCCAGGCTCTCGCCGGCGACCGCGCCGATATCGGCGATGCGGTCCTGGGTCTCACGCGACAGGCGCCGCACCACACGGCCGAAACCGACGATCGGCAGCACGACGACGACCATCAGGAGCAGCACGAAGCCGGTCAGCCGCGGACTGGTCAGGACCAGCATGCTCAGGCCGCCGACCAGCAGGAACAGGTTGCGCAACGCGACCGAGGCGGTCGCGCCGACCAGGGCCTGGATCAGCGTTGTATCGGTGGTCAGGCGCGACAGCACCTCGGCCGTGCGCGTCGTCTCGAAAAAGGCCGGACTGAGGCTCAAAACCCGGCGATAGACCGCGCGGCGCAAGTCGGCGACCACCCGCTCGCCGAGCCAGGTGACGGCGTAATAGCGCCCGGCCGTGGCCAAAGCGAGCACCGCGGCCACGCCCATCAGCGCCAGGAAATAGCGGTCGACGAAGCCGGCATTGGCGGCGGAAAAGCCGAGGTCGATGACGCGCCGGATCGCCGGCGGAATCGCCAGCGTCGCGGCCGACGAGGCGATCAGCGCCGCCAGCGCGCCGAGCAGCGCGCCCGGATAGCGGGCGAGGAACGGCCACAGCCGGCGCAAGGGCCGCACGCTGCGCGAACGCGGCGGGCTCGCCGTCTCGACCAGCGGTGCCGCCAATTCGGATGTCGCTGTATCTGTTTCGCTCACCGGGTCCCGCTGTGCAGTGGCCGGGGCAGCATATAGCACAACCCCGGGCCGTCCCGGCAACGCGACCGCCTGCCGATGCGTCGGCCTGACGCAGCGGCGAATCGCGGGGCGGCGGCGGCCACGATCCGCGAACGGGCCGTAATGGGTCGGCTTAAATTTCGCCTATGCTATTGGCCGCGCGGCAAGGATGCAGGAGATAAAATGTCGTGGCTCTCTACGACCACATCGGGCGTAACTACGCGAACTTGCGGCGACCAGATCAGCGAATTGCGTCGGCCATCATCGCGGCGCTTGGAGACGCCGCATCGTTGGTAAACGTCGGGGCCGGGGCAGGTTCATACGAACCGGCAGGTCGAGGCGTGGTGGGAGTCGAGCCATCCGAAGTGATGATACGACAACGTCCCGCCGGCGCGGCGCCCTGCCTACGGGGATCAGCCGAGGCGCTTCCTTTGGAAACAGCTTCTGTCGATGCGGCAATGGCGGTTCTCACCGTTCATCATTGGACAGACCGCAAGCGCGGCCTTGCCGAGATGGCGCGCGCAGCACGTAAACGGGTGATCCTGCTGACCTGGGTGCCTGACGCCGAACCGTTCTGGCTGACGGAAGACTATTTCCCCGAAATCGCGGCGATGGACCGGGAGATTTTCCCCGCCACACCCGATCTGACGGCGATGCTGGAACGTGTCATCGGGCCGGTTGATATCGCGCCGGTTCCGATTCCCCACGACTGCACCGATGGCTTCCTGTGCGCTTATTGGCGGAGACCGGAATCTTATCTAAACGCCGACGCGCGAAGCGCCATTTCCAGCTTCACAAAGATCGATACCGGACCCGGCCTGACAAAATTACGCAGCGACCTTGAGAGCGGATACTGGATGGAACGCAACCATCATCTTCTCGATTTGGACGCGCTGGACCTAGGATACCGTATCCTCCGCTGCGAAATTGAACGGGCTCAACTTCCCTTCGATAAACCGATCTGAAACTGACCCATTACCGAACCTGCGCTCCGGTTGCGCCGGCCCCGTGCGCCCGCTATAACGCTGCGCTTTCCCCCTCTTTAGCACGGTCGGCGGACGCATCGGCGCCGACCATGAGGCAGGCACGATGAAGCAGGACATCCATCCCGACTATCACACCATCACGGTGCAACAGACCGACGGCACGACGTTCGAGACCCGCTCGACCTGGGGCAAGGAAGGCGACACCCTGCGCCTCGACATCGACCCGATCTCGCACCCCGCCTGGACCGGCGGCCCGCAGCGCATCGTCGATACCGGCGGCCGCGTCGGCCGGTTCCGCAAGAAGTACGAGAAGTTCGGCCTGTCCTGACGGCAGCCGGCCTCGTCGACGCTTCGCCGCCCGGCGAAATCAAAGAAAGCCGCGCGGATGCCGCGCGGCTTAGTCGATGAGGCTTCAGCGATAAGACGCATCGGAAGGGAAATGCGTCGAACGGCGCCATGATCGCCTGAATCGATTAAAACTGTCTTAGCGTCAGAGGTCGATTTTCGATCAGCGCCGGAACAGGCTGTCCGCGTTGGAACGATGGCCGCGCTTTCGCGCGATGGCGTCGCGGCAGGACGCAATTTCCGCCTCGAGCGCCGCGATCCGGGCCTCGATCTCGTCGATCGACAATCGCTCCAGGTCCGGCTTTGGCGGAACCGCCTTTGCGCCGCTATCGTCGTCCATCATCGCGCGCCATCCAATGACCGGCGGACGGCGGCGCGTCAACCCGAGCGCAAGGAAATTCCCCCATGTCGATACCCGCATCCATGCAGGCGGTGCGCATCGCGGCCCCCGGCGGGCCGGAGGTGCTGGAACTTGGCACCCTGCCGGTGCCGCAGCCGGGCCCCGGCGAGCTTCTGGTGCGGGTGGCCGCGGCCGGGGTGAATCGCCCCGACGTGCTGCAGCGGCTGGGCCATTATCCGCCACCGCCCGGCGCACCCGACACACCCGGCCTGGAGATCGCCGGGACCGTGGCGGCGGCAGGCACGGAGACACGGCGGTTCCGCCCCGGCGACACGGTCTGCGCGCTGGTCGCCGGCGGCGGCTATGCCGAATATTGCCTGGTGCCGGAACCGCAGGCCCTGCCGATCCCGGATGGCCTCGACGCCGTCCAGGCGGCGGCGATCCCCGAGACCTTCTTCACCGTCTGGACCAACGTGTTCGAGCGCGGCGGGCTCAGCGGCGACGACATCCTGCTCGTCCACGGCGGGTCAAGCGGCATCGGCACGACGGCGATCCAACTCGCCCGCGCCTTTGGCCACCGGGTCTTCGTCACCGCCGGCAGCGCGGAGAAATGTCGCGCCTGCACCGACCTGGGCGCCGAGGCTGCGATCAATTACCGCGAGGAGGACTTCGTCGAGGCGGTCAAGCGCCTGACCGGGGGCCGAGGGGTCGACGTGGTGCTCGACATGGTGGGCGGCGACTATGTGCAGCGCAACCTGGACTGCCTGGCCCCCGACGGGCGGCTGGTCTACATCGCGTTCCTGCGCGGGCCCAAGGTCGAGGTCAACCTGATGCCGATGATGATGAAGCGGCTGACCGTCACCGGCTCCACCCTGCGCGCCCGGCCGGTCGAGGAAAAGGGCCGCATCGCGCAGGCGCTGGAACAGCATGTCTGGCCGCACCTCGCCGCGGGGCGCATCCGGCCGGTCATCGATTCGACGTTCCCCCTGGCGCAGGTTGTCAACGCCCACCGCCGGATCGATTCCGGCGCGCATGTCGGCAAGATCGTGCTGACCCCATAGGCTTTTCGCTTCAACCGCACGGGCGAGACGCTATATACAGGGGAACTTCTGCCGAACCCGTTGATCGGGCGGCTGGGCCGCCCGGCGCGTGGCCCGCCGGCCCAAGGAGGATTCATGGATCGACCGCTCATGCCGAAGGCCACGGCCGTCTGGCTGGTCGACAACACCGCGCTCAGCTTCGAGCAGATCGCCGATTTCTGCGGACTGCACCCGCTGGAAGTGCGCGGCATTGCCGACGGCGAGGTCGCCCAAGGCATCAAGGGCCTGGACCCGGTCGCCAACGGCCAGATCACGCGTGAGGCGATCGAGGCCTGCCAGAATAACCCCAATGCCCGCCTGGCCCTGGCGCAGCCGAGCCATCCGCTGCCGCGCGCCCGTTCCAAGGGGCCGCGCTATACGCCGGTGTCACGCCGGCAGGACCGCCCGGACGCCATCGCCTGGCTGTTGCGCAACCATCCGGAGCTGAGCGAAGCGCAAGTCTCGAAGCTGGTCGGCACCACCAAGCCGACCATTCAGTCGGTGCGCGAGCGGACGCATTGGAATTCGGCCAACATCAAGCCGGTCGACCCCGTGACTCTGGGGCTGTGTTCGCAGATCGACCTGGACGAGGCAGTGCAGACGGCGGCCCGCCGCCGGGAACGGGAGCGCGGACCCGAAAGCACGGAAGCCGAAGGTCCGACGCTGCGGCCCGCCGAGGAAACGACAGCCGAGCCAGGCACGGAAGTCGACGCCGACGTCCTGTTCCGCTCCTGAGGTCGCGCCGGCAATGCCGGCGCGCCGGCGGCGCCTCAGTGGGTGCGGGTCCATTCCCGCGCTTGGCGCTGCGCCTCGGCGATCTCGGCCGCGCTCATCTCCTGAGCGAGTTCGGCGCGCCATTCGCGTGCC
This sequence comes from Hyphomicrobiales bacterium, assembly GCA_040255145.1. GTDB lineage: Bacteria > Pseudomonadota > Alphaproteobacteria > JBDZUN01 > JBDZUN01 > JBDZUN01. The sequence goes on from JBDZUN010000183.1 coordinate 6,722, forward strand.
CGGGCGTCGCCCCGCATCGCAGACAGATTGAACCACTTATGAGCGACGATGCGGTCCACCGTCACGTCGTGGCCAGTGAAGTAGTGTACGACCAGGAG
>JBDZUN010000184.1:0-6815 GCA_040255145.1 Hyphomicrobiales bacterium
ACGCCGGAGAAGATCAGCATGCCGATGATGTCCTGGTTGCCCCGGATGATCGACATGAAGGAGTTGATCTTGGGTCCGCGCCCGCCGCTCTGGATCGAACCGACGGAATCCGTCCGGCTGGTCAGGATGTGGAACGACAGCGGTAGCCCCAGCTCGATGGCGGCGCGCCACACCGGGTCCCAGACCGGGTCGTCGTAATCCGGCCCCTGCGGGATGCCGGTCATCATCACGCCCTTGAAGCCCATCTCCTTGATGATGCGCAGTTCCTCGACCCCTTCGGCCGGGTTGCGCATCGTGGTCTGGGCCATGCCGATCAGGCGCTTCGGATCCTCGGCGCAATATTCCTGGAGCCAGCGGTTATAGGCGTCGAAGCATGCCTTCTTGAAGTCGTAGTCGGGGTGGTTGCACAGCATCATGCCGACGCTGGGATAGATGATCTCGGCGCCGACGCCGTCCTTGTCCTGGTCGGTCAGCCGGAACTTCGGATCCCAGCCGGAACGCCACAGGTCGTCGAACTTGGCGCCGCCCATGCGCAGTTCCTTGGGGTCCTTGCCGGCCGCGGCGATCAACGCCATCGGGATCTTTTCCTGCAAGCCTTCGATCACGAAGGTGGCGCCGAAGCCTTCCACCTCCTGGATGCGCGGCGCCCGGTCCCGCCACTTCGGGTCGATGTAGTCGACATAGCAGTTCGGCGGCTCGGTGATGTGCGAATCCGCGGAAATCGGGGTTTTGAGCATTGTTCTCCTCCCTGATCCGATCCCTGGCCTGGCGCCAGTATAACACGGGCGGGCCCGTCAAACGAGCGCCCGCTCAGGCGCCGCGGCGTCCTGCGCCGGCCCGCCTGGAAACGTTTCCACAAATACTATGGCGACGAACGATGTGGCTGTCGAGCCGCCCGCGGCCCCGAGCCATGATTTCGACCGATTTCGGGCGCGCACTATGCCGACCGCGCGGCAACGCCGCCGCAGGCATGGGATCGAAATATGATGTTCCGCATCAAGCATGCAGTCTTCGCGACCGCCGTGACGCTGGCGCCGCTCGGCGGCCTGGTCCTGGCGCCGCCAGCCGCGGCGCAAGCCGAGGCCGCGGTCAGCTTCGATTCCTTCCATGACCAGTTGGCCCCATACGGCGCGTGGTTCTACAGCGACCGGTGGGGGGTAGTCTGGCAGCCCGGCAACGTGTCCGACGATTTCCAGCCTTACGGCACCGACGGACGCTGGGTCTACACCGACACCTATGGCTGGTTCTGGTCGTCCGATTATCAATGGGGCGACATTCCCTTCCACTACGGCCGCTGGATCGACGATCCCGACCAGGGCTGGCTGTGGATACCCGGCTATGCCTGGAGCCCGGGATGGGTGATCTGGCGGCAGAGCGCGGATTATGTCGGCTGGATGCCGATGCCGCCGGACCAGCAATTCCTGAGCGGCGGCGGCGACCAGTTCGGCGGCCCCGTCGGGGAATTCGACGATGCCGACGGCTATTACGGCTATTCCCACTGGTACGGTCCATCCTACCGGCCGGACCAGTTCGCCGCCGCCTGGGTCTTCATCGGCGTGGGGCACCTGGCGGACCGGGACTATCGCCCCTATACCGTACCTCGGACGCGGGTCGTGGACATCATCCACCAGACGCGGAACATCACGAACTACACGGTCGTCAACAACTACATGGTCAACAGGAGCGTGCCCCTCCAGACGGTGGAACGCGCACGCGGGCAGCCCGTCCGCGCGATGCGCGCGGCCGAGGTGATGCGCCGTCCGGCCCTGATCGCCACCGTCTCCGCCGGCCGCCAGGCGCGGGCCCATGCGCTGCCGCGCGGAACCGGGCTTCAGAACAGCGCGCCGAAGCCTGCCGCGGCGGTCATGCACAAGCTGTCGCCCGCACCAGCCAGACATCACGAATCCGCCCCTGCCCATCCGACGCCGGCGCGCCCGACTGCCGCGCCCGAAGCGGCCCCAAAGGCGCATACCGAGCAGCCGGGCGCCGCCGCGCCCCTGCCCGCTCCGGCAAATCAACGGCCGGCCGAACACCGCGAAAACAAGCCGGCGCCGGCCGCCGAGGCGCCGGACGCTCGCCATCCAGCAGCGCAGTCCGAAGCCGCACCGCGGCGTGAACCGCACGGCACGGCAGTCAAGCCGGGCGAACAGCGCACGGAGACGTCGCACGAAGCGCAGCATCCCCGGAACGCGCCGGCCGACCACGATCGGACCGATACGAAGCGGGAGCCGCCGCCGCAGTAACCCGGATCGCGCCGCCGGCCGCCCCGCCCCTGTCAGGGCCATTTGGCGGCAGGCGGCAGCGACATCAGGATCGCGTCGGCATTGCCGCCGGTGCGGATGCCGAACTGGGTGCCGCGATCGAACAGCAGGTTGAATTCGACATAGCGGCCGCGCCGCATAAGCTGGTATTCGCGCTGTTCGTCGGTCCAGGGCGCGTCCATGTGCCGGCGCACGATCCCCGGATAGACCGCGAGCAGCGCGCGGCCGACATCCTGGGTGAAGGCGAGGTCGGCGGCCCAGTCGCCCGAGTCGAGATAGTCGTAGAAGATGCCGCCGATGCCCCGCGCCTCCTGCCGGTGGGGCAGGTAGAAATATTCGTCGCACCACGCCTTGAACCGCGCGTAGTAGCCCGGATCGTGGCGGTCGCATGCGTCCCGCAGCACCGCGTGGAATGCCTCGGCATCCTCCGCGTCCGGATAGGTCGGCGTCAGGTCGGCGCCGCCGCCGAACCACGCCTTGCCGGTGACGATGTGGCGCGTGTTCATGTGCACCGCCGGCACCAGCGGCGAGCACGGATGCGCCACCACCGAGATGCCCGACGCCCAGAAGCGGGGGTCCCGGTCGGCGCCCGGAATCTGGGCGCGGAACGCATCGGAGAACGTACCGTGGACGGTCGACACATTGACGCCGACCTTTTCGAACACGCGCCCGCGCATCATCGCCATGACCCCACCGCCGGCGTCGCGGCCGTCCTCCTCCGGGCGGCGCCACGGGGTGCGCGCGAAACGGCCGGGCGCGCGGCCCGCATCAGGGCCGGCCGCCTCGTCCTCGAGCCGCTCGAACGCGGCGCAGATGGAATCGCGCAGCGCCTGGAACCAGGCCTCGGCCTCGCGTTGCCGTTCTTCTGCTGAGGGCGCGCTCGACGGTCCGGCCATGCGGTCTCCCTGACGCGCCCGTGCACTGCGGCGACCAGCCGCACGAACCGCCGGGCGCGGCTGACCCCCCATATCAGCGCGGGAAGGTTCCGCCAAGCGCGGAGCGGTCGCAGCGGCGGCAGGGTTTTCCGGAACGCCGTACACGTCGTGGCCAAAGTGGAGTGCAACGCCGGTCCACACTGGACAAGGCTTGCGTCAGATGCCACAAGAGCGGCCGTCCGAATCCGGGCCGGCGCCCGCGCCCGCGGGACCATCAACGCATTCGAGACCGGGCAGCCCAGCGGCCAGACAGTTGGAGCGTGCTGTTCGTCCCTGCCAGGGAAGAGGAATACATCGTGGCGCACACAGCGGACCAGCCGACAACCCGACGGGACTTCCTCTATATCGCGACTGCGGCTTTCGGCGCTGTCGGCGCCGCCGCCGCCGTCTGGCCGCTGATCGACCAGATGAACCCCGACAAGTCGGTGCTGGCGCTGTCGTCGACGGAGGTCAACATCTCGGCCGTGCAGCCGGGACAGCAGATCGTCGTCAAGTGGCGCGGCAAGCCGGTATTCATCCTGCATCGCACGCCGCAGCAGATCGCCACGGCCGAGCACGCCGACTGGAAGGACCTGCGCGACCCGCAGCCCGACTCGGCCCGCGTGCAGCGCCCGGAATGGCTGGTCATCATCGGCATCTGCACACATCTCGGCTGCGTGCCGAACCGCGAGTCCGACGGCGGCGGCTGGCTCTGCCCCTGCCACGGCTCCGTCTATGATAATTCCGGTCGCAGAACCGCTGGGCCGGCACCGCTCAACATGGCGGTACCGCCCTACAAGTTCGAGTCCGATACGACCGTCCTTATCGGTTAGAGGTTAGCCAATGGCCCACGCGCACGGATTGCCGGAAGGCCCGTCTTACGAACCGAGCAACGGCTTCACCCGCTGGCTCGACGCGCGGCTGCCGATCCTGCGGCTGGCGCACAGTTCGGCGGTCGTCTACCCCACCCCGAAGAACCTGAACTACTGGTGGACCTTCGGCGGTATCCTGACGTTCTTCCTGGCGTTCCAGATCGTCACCGGCATCGTCCTGGCGATGCACTATACGCCGACCGCCGAGGGCGCGTTCGCCAGCGTCGAGCACATCATGCGCGACGTGAACTACGGTTGGCTGCTGCGCTATGGGCACGCCAACGGCGCGTCGTTCTTTTTCATCGCGGTCTATGTCCACATCTTCCGCGGCCTCTATTACGGCTCGTACAAGGCGCCGCGCGAGGTGCTGTGGATTCTGGGCGTATTGATCTACCTGCTGATGATGGCGACCGCATTCATGGGCTACGTGCTGCCGTGGGGGCAGATGAGCTTCTGGGGCGCCACCGTCATCACCAACCTGTTCAGCGCGTTCCCCTGGATCGGCGAGCCGATCGTCCATTGGCTGTGGGGCGGCTATGCCGTCGGCGCGCCGACGCTCAACCGTTTCTTCAGCCTGCACTACCTGCTGCCGTTCATCATCGCCGGCATCGTCGTGCTGCACATCTGGGCGCTGCACGTTCCCGGCAACAACAACCCGATCGGCATCAACGTGAAGGACGAGCAGGACGTCGTGCCATTCCATCCGTTCTACACGGTGAAGGACGCCTTCGCGCTGTCCGTCTTCCTGGTCCTGTTCGCGCTCATCGTGTTCTATGCGCCCAACGTGTTGGGGCACCCCGACAATTACCTCGAAGCCAATGCGCTGCATACGCCGCCGCACATCGTGCCGGAATGGTACCTGCTGCCGTTCTACGCGATCCTGCGCTCGGTCCCCGACAAGATGGGCGGGGTGATCCTGATGTTCTCCGCCATCGGCGTCCTGTTCCTGATGCCGTGGCTGGACACGTCCAAGGTGCGGTCGGGCCGGTTCCGCCCGATCTACAAGCAGGTGTTCTGGCTGCTGGTCATCGACGTGCTCATCCTGGGCTATGTCGGGGCGCACCCGCCGCTCGGCGCCTATATCCTGATCGGCCGCCTCGCGACGATCTATTACTTCCTGCATTTCCTGGTGCTGATCCCGCTCATCGGGCTGTTCGAAACGCCGAAGCCACTGCCCGTCAGCATCGCGCAATCGGTGCTGCGCGGTCGGGCCGGCGACGCAACGACCACCGGAGCGAGCGCGTCCGGCCACGGCAACCAGCACTGAGCGATCGGAGGGGATGATGGGGAAGGCTTCGATCGTGCGCGCGCGGGCGCCGATGCTTACCAGGAAGCGGATCGCGGCCTGCGCGGCGAGCCTCGCCGTCTCGGCCGCGCTTACGCTCGGCGCCGCGACCGTCGCGGCCGCCGCCGAGGACCAGTTGCCGCCGAAGGATGTATCCTTCTCTTTCGAGGGCCCGTTCGGCACGTTTGACCGGGCCGCCCTGCAGCGGGGCTTCCAGGTCTACGACCAGGTCTGCTCGGCCTGCCACAGCCTGAACATGCTGTCCTACCGCAATCTCGGCGAGGAAGGCGGGCCCGGTTTCAGCGCGGCGCAGGTCAAGGCGATCGCCGCCTCCAAGCAGGTCGCAGGCGATCCGGACAATGACGGCAACCCGACCCAGCGCCCGGGCAAGCCTTCGGACCGTTTCGTGGCGCCCTTCGCAAACGAGGAAGCGGCGCGGGCCGCCAATGCCGGCGCGGTGCCGCCGGATCAGTCGCTGATGGCCAAGGCCCATGAAGGCGGGGCGCGGTTCATCTATTCGATCCTGACCGGCTATCAGGATCCGCCGCCGAACTTCAAGCTGCAGGAAGGGCTGCACTACAACCCCTACTTCCCCGGCAAGCAGATCGCCATGCCGCCGCCGCTGAGCGACGATTCGGTCGCCTATACCGACGGCACCAAGGCGACGCTCGCCCAGGAAGCGCACGATGTCGCGACCTTCCTGGCCTGGGCGGCGGAGCCCAAGATGGAGCAGCGCAAGCATACCGGCTTCGACGTGGTGATCTATCTGATCATCCTCACCGGCCTGCTCTACGTGGCCTATCGCAAGGTGTGGGCCGACCAGCACTAAGCGGCCCACCCCTGGGTTTCCGGCCGGCTTTCGCGGGCCGCATCGGCCGAAGCCGGCATCGTCAGGCCATTCGGCGCGGAGGACGCGGTGCTCGGTATCATCGGCGGCAGCGGGATCTATGACATTCCCCGCCTGCGCGACACGCGCTGGGAAACGGTGGAATCGCCCTGGGGGACGCCGTCCGACCAGCTATTGTTCGGAACGCTGGACGGCCAACCGCTGGCCTTCCTGCCGCGCCATGGCCGCGGCCATGTCCACGCCCCGACCCAGATCAACTACCGCGCCAATATCGACGCGCTGAAGCGCGCCGGCGTGACCGACCTGGTCTCGATGTCGGCCTGCGGATCGCTGCGCGAGGGCCTGGCGCCGGGCACCTTCGTGGTGGTCGACCAGTTCGTCGACCGCACCGTGGCGCGCGAGCGCACCTTCTTTCCCAGCGGGCTGGTCGCGCACGTCTCGATGGCGCATCCGGTCTGCGCGCGGCTCGGCGACGCGCTGGAGCAGGCGGCGCGAAGCGCCGGGATCCCGGTGGTGCGCGGCGGCACCTATATCGCGATCGAGGGACCGCAATTCTCGACCGTGGCCGAATCGAACCTCTATCGCGCCTGGGGCTGCGACGTGATCGGCATGACCAACATGCCGGAAGCCAAGCTC
>JBDZUN010000185.1:0-3652 GCA_040255145.1 Hyphomicrobiales bacterium
GCACGCCGGGCGCGTAGAGGCAGTCGGCGCCGGCCTCGGCGAACGCGACCAGCTTGTCGATCGCGGGCGTCACGGCCCCCGGGTCGTGCAGCAGCCCCTCAGTGCGCGCCACCAGGACCACGTCGTGGCCGGAGCGGTCGATGCCGGCGCGGGCGCCGCGAATGCGCTCCACCGCGACGGGCAGGTCGTAGAGGCCCGGGCCGTCGAGCCGCCGATCCTCGATCGACAGCCCGGCGACCCCGGCGTCGATGGCGAGCCGCACGTTGGCGGCGACCGCTTCGGGGTCGGCCGCGAAGCCGGATTCGAAATCGGCGTTGACCGGGAGATCGACCGCCGCGCACAGCGACCGCAGGTGATCCAGCACGAAGTCCAGCGTCACCGCATAGTCGGGACGCCCCGCCGTCCAGGCGGCGCCCGCGCTGGTCGAGGCGAGGGCGGCAAAGCCGAGATGCTGCAACATACGCGCGCTGCCCACGTCCCAAGGGTTGGGCAGGGCAAAACACCCCTCGTCGTGAAGCGCGCGGAAGGCCGCGCGCTTTTCGGAAGCGGTCTTGGTCATCGAAACCCTCCCAACCCTGCCGGCCGCGGTCACCCGATGACGGCGAGGAGGTCCTTGGCGTCGACCTGATCGCCCGGCGCGACCAGAAGCTCCGTCACCGTGCCGGCGACCGGCGTGTGCAGCACCGTCTCCATCTTCATCGCCTCGATGGTGAAGACGACGTCGCCAGCCTGTACCGTGTCACCGGCCTTGACCGCGACCGAGGCGATGGCGCCCGGCATCGGCGCGGCGATCTGGCCCGCCTCGGCCTCGTCCGCCTTGCGCCGCGTCGGCCGCGCCGCCGCCACCGCGCGGTTGGGGATGCGGATGATGCGCGGCTGGCCGTTCAGCTCAAAGAACACCTTGACCTGGCCATCCTCCTCGGTCTCGCCGATCGCCTGCAGCAGCACGACCAGGGTCTTGCCGGCCTCGATCTCGACCACCGCCTCGTCGCCCGGCTTCATGCCGTAGAAGTAGACCGGCGTCGGCAGCGCCGCGACCGGACCGTATTTCGCCGCCGCGGCCGCGAAGCCGGCGAACACCTTCGGATACATCAGGTAGGAGGCGAGCTCGGTATCGTCGATGGCGCGGCCGCAGCGCGTCCGGGCGGCCTCGCGCTCAGCCTCCAGGTCGGCCGGCGACAGCAGCGAGCCGGGGCGCACGGTGATCGGCGTCTCGCCCTTCAGCACCTTAGCCTGCAGCGCCTGCGGCCAGCCGCCCGGCGGCTGGCCCAGGTCGCCGTGCAGCATCTCGACCACCGAGGCGGGGAAGGCGATCTCGCGCGCAGGGTCGAGCACGTCGGCCGCAGTGAGGTTCTGCGACACCATCAGCAATGCGAGATCGCCGACCACCTTGGACGACGGCGTCACCTTGACGATGTCGCCGAACAGGTCGTTGGCGGCGCGATAGGCGGCGGCCACCTCATGCCAGCGCGAATCGAGGCCGAGGGAACGCGCCTGCTCACGCAGGTTGGTGAACTGGCCGCCCGGCATCTCGTGCAGATAGACTTCGGAAGCGCCGGACTTCAGGTCGCTCTCGAACGCGGCATATTGGTTGCGCACCGCCTCCCAATAGAAGCTCAGCCGGCGGATCACGTCGGGGTCGAGGCCGGTGTCGCGCGCGTCATGGCGCAAAGCCTCGACGATCGAGCCGAGGCACGGCTGCGCCGTGGTGCCCGACATCGCGTCCATCGCGGCGTCGACCGCGTCGACCCCGGCATCGACCGCGGCGAGCACGCTGGCCGCCGAAATGCCCGAGGTGTCGTGCGTGTGCAGATGGATCGGCAGGCCGATTTCCTGCTTCAGCGCCGTGACCAGCACGCGCGCGGCGTGCGGTCGCAACAGGCCGGCCATGTCCTTGATCGCCAGGATATGACAGCCGGCACGCTCCAGCTGCTTGGCCAGATCGACATAGTAGCGCAGCGGATATTTGGCGCGCGCGGGATCGAGGATGTCGCCGGTATAGCAGACCGCGCCTTCGGCCAGCTTGCCCGATTCGCGCACCGCGTCGATCGCGACGCGCATGTTCTCGACCCAGTTCAGGCAATCGAAGATGCGGAACAGGTCGATGCCGGCCTTGGCCGCCTGATCGACGAAGAAGCGCACGACGTTGTCGGGATAGTTGGTGTAGCCGACGCCGTTGGCGCCGCGCAGCAGCATCTGCAGCAGGATGCCCGGCGTGCGCGCGCGCAGGGCGGCCAGCCGCTCCCACGGATCCTCGGTCAGGAAGCGCATCGCGACGTCGAAGGTCGCGCCGCCCCAGCATTCGAGCGACAGAAGCTGTGGCAGGCCGTTCGAATAGCCCTCCGCCACCCGCAGCATGTCGAAGCTGCGCATGCGCGTCGCCAGCAGCGACTGGTGCGCGTCGCGCATGGTGGTGTCGGTGACCAGCACGCGGGTCTGGTCGCGCATCCAGGCGGCGAAGCCGGTCGGGCCGAGCCGGTCGAGCACCTGCTTGGCGCCCTCGACCGCCCCCGGCGGCGGCGGGAAGACCGGCGGTTCCGGCGCCCGCGCGTTCTCAGGCGGGCGCGCGCGGCCGCGCGCGTCGGGATGGCCGTTGACCGTGACGTCGGCGATGTAGGTCAGAAGCTTGGTCGCGCGGTCGCGCCGGCGGGTGAAGCGGAACAGTTCCGGCGTTTCGTCGATGAAACGCGTGGTGCAGGTGCCGGCCCTGAATTTCGGGTGGTTGAGCACCGCCTCCAGGAAGTTGAGGTTGGTCGCCACGCCGCGAATGCGGTATTCGCGCAGGGCGCGGTCCATGCGCGCGATGGCCTCGGCGTCGGTCGGCGCCCAGGCGGTGATCTTCTCCAGCATCGGGTCGTAGTGGCGTGTCACCACCGCGCCGGAATAGGCGGTGCCGCCATCGACCCGGATGCCGAAGCCGAAGGCGCCGCGATAGGCGGTGATGCGGCCGTAATCCGGGATGAAGTTGTTCTCCGGATTCTCGGTGGTGATCCGGCATTGCAGCGCGTGGCCGTTGAGGCGGATGTCCGCCTGCGGCGGGATGCCGGTCTCGTCGGCATTGCCGATATGGCCGCCCTCCGCAATGCGGATCTGCGCTTTGACGATGTCGAGGCCGGTGACCATCTCGGTCACGGTATGCTCGACCTGGATGCGCGGATTGACCTCGATGAAGTAGACGGCACCGGTATCGGCATCCATCAGGAATTCGACGGTCCCCGCGCCGACATAGTCGGTGGCGCGGCCGATGCGGAGCGCCGCCTCGGTCAGCGTCTTGCGCGTCGCGGCGTCGAGATAGGGGGCGGGCGCGCGCTCTACCACCTTCTGGTTGCGGCGCTGGATGGTGCAGTCGCGTTCGAACAGGTGGACCAGCCCGCCGTGACGGTCGCCCAGGATCTGCACCTCGACATGGCGGGCATGCTGGACCAGCTTCTCCAGATAGACTTCGTCCTTGCCGAAGGCGGCCTTGGCCTCGCGCCGGGCCGAGCTCACGGCCTCGATCAGGCCGGCTTCCTCGGTGATCGGCCGCATCCCCCGGCCGCCGCCGCCCCATGACGCCTTGAGCATGACCGGATAGCCGACCTTGGCGGCCAGCGCGCGGATCGCGTCCGGGTCGTCGGGTAGCGGGTCGGTCGCCGGCATCACCGGCACCTCG
>JBDZUN010000185.1:3662-6798 GCA_040255145.1 Hyphomicrobiales bacterium
AGGTTGCCCGCCGCCACCTTGTTGCCGAGCCGGCGCATCGTGTCGGGCGACGGGCCGATGAAGACGATGCCGGCCTCGGCGCAGGCCTCCGCGAATTCGGGATTCTCCGACAGGAAGCCGTAGCCGGGATGGATCGCGTCGGCACGGGCCGCCTTGGCGACCCGGATCACCTCGTCGATCGAGAGATAGGCTTCGATCGGTCCCTTGCCGCGTCCGATCGGATAGGCCTCGTCCGCCTTGAAGCGATGGAGCGACAGCCGGTCCGCCTCGGCATAGACCGCGATGGTCCGTATGCCCAGCTCGGTCGCCGCGCGGAAGATGCGGATCGCGATTTCGGAGCGATTGGCGACCAGAAGGCGCCGGAACCTTTTCAATTTCATAGCCAACCCATAGCGAGACTCGGAATGCACGCCCGACGCCCCCACCGGATCGTCCAGTTTCCGGCGTGGTCATGAAACGCCGAAGTCCGGGCGATCTCAACCGGCGAGCCGGCCGCCACAGCGCACGCGACCACGATCGTGAAAACGCCCTCGGGACGAGGGCGTGCTCGGCGACGGAACGACGTTGGAACGGACGACCGACGCCGCTTGGGCCGACTGTATCACGGCCACGGCGCGGAACGCATTGGCCTGGGCGGTCGGGTCAGGCGTGGGCCAGGCATGGTCGTGCTTGCCCGCGATTGCCGCCGCAAAACATACTGCCCTGGTCGCCCATCGGCGATTCGATCAAGCAGGTGCGGGCCGGGTGCTTCTTTTCCTTCTTGTCTCGCTCCCGTTTGCCGGTAGCGCCGTCGCGGCGCTGCTGCCGGCCAATGCCCGCAATGCCGAAGCCTGGCTGGCCGCCGCGACCGCCATTGCCGAACTCGCCATCCTGGCCTGCCTGCTCGGCACGGTGGCGGATGGAGGCGTCATCCGGGCGGAACACGCCTGGCTGCCGGCCGCCGGTCTCGACTTCGTGCTGCGACTAGACGGGTTCGCCTGGATGTTCGCCGCGCTGATCGCCGGCATCGGCCTGCTGGTCGTCATCTATGCCCGGTACTACATGTCGCCGGCCGACCCGGTTCCGCGCTTCTTCTCGTTCTTCCTGGCGTTCATGGGCGCGATGCTGGGCATCGTGCTGTCCGGGAATCTGATTCAGCTCGCCTTCTTCTGGGAGCTGACCAGCCTGTTCTCGTTCCTGCTGATCGGCTACTGGCACCACAACGCCAATGCCCGCCAGGGCGCGCGCATCGCGCTGATCGTCACCGTGGCCGGCGGTCTGTGCCTGTTTGCCGGCATTATCCTTCTTGGCGACATCGTCGGCAGCTACGATCTCGACCGCGTCCTGGCGGCGGGTGACCTGATCCGCGCACATCCGCTCTACGTGCCGACGCTTCTGCTGATCCTCGCCGGCGCGCTGACCAAGAGCGCGCAGTTCCCGTTCCATTTCTGGCTGCCGCGCGCGATGGCCGCGCCGACCCCGGTTTCGGCCTATCTGCACTCGGCGACCATGGTGAAGGCGGGCGTCTTCCTGCTGGCGCGGCTTTGGCCGGTGCTGGGGGGCACCGACCAATGGCTCTGGCTGGTCGGCTCGGCGGGCCTGATCACGTTCCTGCTGGGCGCGTTCTTCGCGATCTTCCAGCAGGACCTGAAGGGTCTTCTGGCCTATTCCACCATCAGCCATCTCGGCCTGACGACCCTGCTGCTCGGGCTCGATTCGCCGCTGGCCTTCGTCGCGGCGATCTTTCACATCATGAACCACGCGACCTTCAAGGCGTCGCTGTTCATGGCGGCGGGCATCGTCGATCACGAGACCGGCACCCGCGACCTGCGCCGCCTGAGCGGCCTTTACCGGTTCATGCCGATCACCGCCCGGCTCGCAATGGTCGCGGCGGCGGCCATGGCCGGCGTGCCGCTGCTCAACGGCTTCCTGTCCAAGGAGATGTTCTTCGCCGAGACTATCGAGAACCACAACGGCTCGCTGATGGACCACGCGCTGCCCTATTTCGCGACACTGGCGAGCATCTTCGCCGTCGTCTATTCGCTGCGCTTCATCGTCGGCACGTTCTTCGGCCCGCCGCCGGCGGATTTGCCGCGCGCGCCGCGGGAACCGCCGCGCTGGATGCGGTTTCCGGTCGAGTTGCTGGTCCTGGCCTGCCTGGTGGTCGGCATCTTTCCCGCAAGGACGGTGGGGCCGTTGCTCGGCTTCGCGGTCCATGCGGTGCTCGGCGGCGCCACGCCCGACTACGACCTCGCGGTGTGGCACGGGTTCACGCTTCCATTGCTGATGAGCGTGGTCGCGGTGGCCGGCGGCACGCTGCTCTATCTCCTGCTGCGCGCGCGCCTGCGCCGGGGCTTCAACGCCCCAACGCTCGGCCGCTTCGCGGCGCAGGCCGAGGGCGTCGGCCGGATCGCGGCGATGCTGTCGCAAGGATGCGGCCGGATCCTCCGCAACGTCGTCGGCGTGCGCCGGCTTCAGCCGCAGCTTCGCCTGCTCGTCGGCGTCGCGTTCATCGCCGCCCTGGCGCCGCTGTGGGCGCGCGGCCTGCCGGCCGGCGGCCTGCGCCCGTCCGCCGTCGATCCGGCCTTCGCCCTGGTCTGGGCGATCGGCGCCGTCTGCGCCGTCGGCGCCGCCTATCTGGCGAAGTACCACCGGCTGGCCGCCCTGATCCTGATGGGCGGCGCGGGGCTGGCGACGTGCATCACCTTCGTCTGGCTGTCCGCCCCCGACCTGGCCCTCACGCAACTGGTTGTCGAGACCGTCACCACGGTACTGATCCTGCCCGGCCTGCGCTGGCTGCCGAAGCGGGTGGAGGGCATCGCCGGCGATGCCGCCCGCCCGGCGCGGCTGCGGCGCCTCGGCGACCTCGTCATCGCGGTCATCGCAGGCGCGGGCCTGGCGCTTCTGGCCTATGCCGTCATGACGCGGCCGATCCTGTCCGACGGCCTGGCGCGGTTTTTCCTGGAACGAGCGTACACGGAAGGCGGCGGGACCAACGTCGTCAACGTGATCCTGGTCGACTTCCGCGCCTTCGACACGCTGGGGGAGATCACCGTCCTCGGCACCGTGGCGCTTTCCGTATTCGCCCTGCTGCGCCGTTTCCGGCCGGCGGCCGACAATATCCAGCAGCCTTCCCAGCAACGCCTCCAGGACGCCG
>JBDZUN010000186.1:0-6790 GCA_040255145.1 Hyphomicrobiales bacterium
TCGAATACGTGCTGGAGGAAGGCGCGCGCTGGAACTGGTTGTCCGACGACACGATCCGCGCCTGCGCGTTCGTCTCGGCGGTCGCCGGCGTCGGCTTCGTCTGGCGCAGCCTGACCTTCGCGCGGCCGGTGGTCGACCTGCGCGCGCTGACCAGCCGCAATTTCACGCTCGGCTGTTTCTTCTCGTTCGTCTGCGGGGTCGGCCTGTTCGCGACCATCTACCTGACCCCGCTGCTGCTGGGGCAGGTGCGCGGCTACAGCGCCTGGCAGATCGGCCTCGCCATCTTCTCGACGGGCGTGTTCCAGCTCATCGCGATCCCGTTCTATGCGATCTGTACACGATACATCGACCTGCGCTGGCTGATGATGTTCGGCCTGGCCTGCTTCTGCGTCGGGTTGTTCCTGTTCACGCCGGTGACGCATGAATGGGGCTGGCGCGAACTGCTGCTGCCGCAGGCGGTGCGCGGTTTCGCCCAGCAATTCGCGGTGGCGCCGGCCGTGACCCTGACCCTGGGCGGCCTGGCGCCGGAGCGGCTGAAATCCGCCTCCGGCCTGTTCAACCTGATGCGCAACCTGGGCGGGGCGATCGGCATCGCCGCCTGCGGCACCGTGCTGAACGACCGCACCAACCTTCACTTCCTGCGCCTGGCCGAGCATCTGACCCCCGCCAATACGGCGCTACGGGACATGACCGCGCAAGTCACGGCGACCTATGCCGCGGCCTGGGGCAATCCCGTCCAGGCCGGGACGGCGGCGTTGAAGACCCTGTGGCTGCTGACCTATCGCGAGGCGCAGGTGCAAAGCTTCGCCGACGCCTATCTCCTGGTCGCGGCCTGCTTCGCCGTCGCCGTCGTACTGGTGCCCCTGATGCGCAAGGTCGCGCCCCGCCCACCCGCCCCCGACGGGCATTGAGGGAAGTGGTGACAGCGGGGGGCGGTAGTGCCTCCGTTTGAAATCCGCCGGCTTTGACCATGAATGTTCAGCCGACGATGTAGTGCCAGGCACGCTCCCAGCGTGTCGAGTCATCAAAGGTAGTGGCGCGATGCGCAACGGCCGCTAACGCGCCGGCAGGGGCTCGCACGGGCGGCGGTTTTTCGCGTATTGATGCGCCGATGGCTCCGCCCCTGATCCAGCTTGCCGATATCGCGCTGACCTTTGGCGGCGCCCCGCTGCTCGACGGCGTCGAGCTGGTCGTCGCGCCGGGCGAGCGGGTGTGCCTGGTCGGCCGCAACGGCTCGGGCAAGTCGACGCTGCTCAAGATCGCCGCCGGCCTGGTCGAGCCCGACCGCGGCAGCCGCTTCGTCCAGCCCGGCGCGACCCTGCGCTACCTGCCGCAGGAGCCGGATTTCGGCGGCGCGCCGACCCTGCTCGCCTATGTCGAGGCGGGGCTGGCGCCCGGCGACGATCCGCACCGGGCGCGCTACCTGCTGGAGCGGTTGGGCCTGACCGGGGCGGAGGACCCGCGCACGGTTTCGGGCGGCGAGGCGCGCCGCGCCGCGCTCGCCCGCGTGCTGGCGCCGTCGCCCGACGTGCTGCTGCTGGACGAGCCGACCAATCACCTCGACCTGCCGACCATCGAATGGCTGGAGGCGGAACTGGCCGCGAGCCGCGCCGCCCTGGTGGTCGTCAGCCACGACCGGCGCTTCCTCGAAAACCTCTCGCGGGTCACGGTCTGGCTCGACCGCGGCCGCACCCGGCGGGTCGAGGTCGGCTTCGGCCGGTTCGAATCCTGGCGCGACGCCGCCCTGGCCGAGGAGGAGCGTGATCGCCACAAGCTCGACCGCCGAATCGCGGCCGAGGAGGACTGGCTGCGCTATGGCGTGACCGCGCGGCGCAAGCGCAACGTGCGCCGCCTGGGCGACCTGCACGCGCTGCGCCAGCGCCGCCGCGACGAACGCCGCGCCGCGCCCAAGGTGGCGCTGGAGGCGGCGGCGGCCGACCGCTCCGGCGCCCTGGTGCTGGAGGCCGACGGGGTCGCCAAGGCCTATGACGGCCGCCCGATCGTCGCCGACTTCTCGATCCGCGTGCATCGCGGCGACCGCATCGGCATCGTCGGTCCCAATGGCGGCGGCAAGACCACGCTGCTCAGCCTGCTGACCGGGCGGCTCGCGCCCGACCGCGGCATCGTGCGGATCGGCACCAATGTCGAGGCCGCGACGCTCGACCAGGGGCGCGAAAGCCTGGACCCGGAGACCACCTTGCGCGACGCGCTGACCGGGGGTGGCGGCGACACGGTCATGGTCGGCGGCCAGCCGAAGCACGTCATCGGCTATATGCGCGACTTCCTGTTCCCGCCGGAACAGGCGCGCACGCCGCTGCGCGTGCTGTCGGGGGGCGAACGCGGCCGGCTGATGCTGGCGCGCGCGCTGGCCCGGCCGTCGAACCTCCTGGTGCTGGACGAGCCGACCAACGACCTCGACCTCGAGACCCTCGACGTGCTGGAGGAGATGCTGGCCGACTATGCCGGCACCGTGCTCCTGATCAGCCACGACCGCGACTTCCTTGACCGCGTCGTGACCTCGGTGCTGGTGCCGGAGGGCGGCGGCCGCTGGACCGAATATGCCGGCGGCTATTCCGACATGATCGCGCAGCGGGGCGGCGACCTCGCCCCGCGCCTCGATTCGCCGCCGCGCCGCAAGCGGGACGCCAAGCCGGCGATGCAACCGCCGATGCAACCCGATGTCACCCGCGTGGCATCCGATGTAAACCGCGGTGTCAACCGGCCCGAACGCCGGCGGCTCGGCTTCAACGAACAGCACGCCCTGAAGACCCTGCCGGCCCGGATCGCGGCGCTGGAATCGGAGATCGCCGCCTTGCACGCGCGCCTCGCCGATCCCGGTCTTTACGCACGGGATCGCGCCGCGTTCGAGGCGGCCTCGAACACCCTGGCCGAACGGCAGGCGGCCCTGGCCGAGGCGGAGGAACGCTGGCTCGCCCTCGAATTGCTGCGCGAGGAGGTCGAGGGCGCCTGACGGCCCCGGCTTGCGGTCGCACCGGACCGGGACAATGCACCCTTCGACGAAAAAACCCGCGGTTTCCCGCGGGTTTTCGCTTTCCGGGATGTCAGGTTCCGGGATGCGGGACCGGCCTCAGGCCGGGACCAGGCGCTGTTCGATCGCCGCGCTGTGCATCGCCTTCTGCAGCTTCTCGAACGCCCGCACCTCGATCTGGCGGACCCGCTCGCGGCTGATGTGATAGACTTGGCTCAGCTCCTCCAGCGTCGCCGGGTCGTCTTTCAGCCGCCGTTCCGACAGGATATGGCGTTCGCGGTCGTTCAGCGTCTTCAGCCCTTCGCTGAGCAGCGAACGGCGCTGGTCCAGCTCCTCCTGCTCGGCCAGCAGGGTTTCCTGGTCCATCGCGTCGTCGACGAGCCAGTCCTGCCATTCCCCCTCGCTCTCGGCGCGCAGCGGCGCGTTGAGGGAATGATCCGGTGCCGCCAGACGCCGGTTCATGTTGATCACGTCCTGCTCGGGCACGCCGAGCTTGGTGGCGATCAGCGCGACCTGGTCCGGGTGCAGGTCACCCTCCTCCATCGCGTGGATCTGGCCCTTCACCTTGCGCAGGTTGAAGAACAGCTTCTTCTGCGCCGCCGTGGTGCCCATCTTGACCAGGCTCCACGAGCGCAGAATGTATTCCTGGATCGCCGCGCGAATCCACCACATGGCGTAGGTGGCGAGGCGGAAGCCCTTGTCCGGCTCGAACCGCTTGACCGCCTGCATCAGGCCGACATTGCCCTCTGCGATGATCTCGCCGATCGGCAGGCCATAGCCGCGATAACCCATGGCGATCTTGGCCACCAGACGCAGATGGCTCGTCACCAGCTTATGGGCGGCGTCGGTGTCGTCATGCTCGCGCCAGCTCTTGGCGAACATGTACTCCTCCTCCGGCTCCAGCAGCGGGAACTTGCGGATTTCCTGCAGATATCGGGTCAGGCCGCCTTCAGGCGTGACGGTCGGCAGTGCGTTGCGGTTCATTGTCAAAGCCCCCAGGGCGCGGCGGTCACGGCGCGGCCGACCGCCCTTTGCTTAGGGTCACATACGGTACAACCCCGATCGAAGCATCGCGGTTTCAAAGGCAATACCCCTATCGGTGTGCAATGTAGCGCAAGTCAGCATATTTTTCAAGACGCTTCGCGCTTCCTTAGAGTTTCTCCAGAAAATCGCAGAGCACGTCCATGTCCGCCGGCATGGGGCTCTCGAAGCGGAGCCGGGTCTCCCGCAAAGGATGGTCGAAACCCAGTACGCCAGCATGGAGAGCCTGCCGGCCAAAGGTGGCCAAAATGGGACGCAGGACCGCGTCGCCCCGCCCGGACTGGCCGTAAAGCGGATCGCCCAGCAGCGCATGGCCGACATGCGCCATGTGCACGCGGATCTGATGGGTGCGGCCGGTCTCGAGCCGACATTCGACCATACTGGCGACCGGGCCGGCCGCCCCGCCGCGCGCTGCGCCGAAGCGGCGCACGGTGCGGTAATGGGTTGTCGCCGGCTTGCCGCGGACGGCAACCGCCATCTTCTTGCGGTCCGCCGTGCTGCGCCCGATCGCACCGGAAACCGTGCCCGTCGGCGGTCGCGGCGCGCCGCGCACGACGGCCCGATAGACGCGCTCGACCGTATGGGCGGCGAATTGCGCGGCGAGGCCCGCATGCGCGGCCGAAGTCTTCGCTGCGACCAGGATGCCGCTGGTGCCCTTGTCGAGGCGGTGCACGATGCCGGGCCGGCCCATCCCGCCGACGCCGAGCAGGCCGTCGCCGCAATGGGCCAGTAGCGCGTTGGCCAGCGTGCGGTCCCGGTTGCCGGGCGCTGGATGCACGACCAGGCCCGCCGGCTTGTCGACCACGATCAGGTCGTCGTCCTCGAACAGAATGTCGAGCGGCAGCGCCTGCGGCGCCAGCCAGGTCGGAGACGCGGGCGGCACCGAAAGGACGAAGGCCTCGCCCGGTTTGACCCGATAGGACGCCTCCCGTATCGTCGCTGCGCGCGGCGACGGGGTCGTCACCCGGCCCTCTGCGATCAGCGCCTGGACACGCGCCCGGCTGACGCCGGGAACCGCGGCAGCGATCAGCCGGTCCAGTCTGCCGCCCTCCGCGCCCGGCGGCACGGCGACGACGTAGCGTGCCTCTTCGGAAAGCGTCATGACCGAACAGACTATGCCCAATCCGCGCGCGCTCAAGATCGCCGTGATCGTCCTGGGTGTGCTGTTGCTGATCGGCTTCGGGGCCGTGATCGTGACGCTGATCTACCAGGCCAAGCATCCGAAGGCCGAAGCCGTGATGCCGCCCCGCGAACTGGCCGCGGCACTGGCGTCCGGCGGCGCGGTGGAGCACGTCGTGCTGGACGGCAACCGCCTGGTGCTTGACCTCCATGACCGCGACGGCCGGCGCATCGTCGTATTTGACCTGGCGAAGGGCCGGCCCACCGACGTGATCCGGCTGGGAACCGCGCCCGCCGCGCCGCCCACGGCGCCATGAGCGGGGCGACGATCCTGGAACTGCCGGCGCCGCTGCTGCGCCGGGCCGAGCAGGCGGCGCGCGACGCCTATCCAGAGGAATGCTGCGGCCTTCTGATCGGCCGGCGCCACGGCGCGACGTGGACGGTGCATCGGCTCGCGCCCAGCGCCAATGTCGCGCAGGCGGAGCGCCGCGCCCGGTTCGAGATCGACCCCGCGATACTGCTGCGCGAGCAACGGCGGGCGCGCGACGCCGGCGAGGCGTTGATCGGCCTCTATCACTCCCACCCGGACGGCGAGCCCGCGCCGTCGGCCGAGGACGAGCGGCGCGCCTGGCAGGCGGACCAGGCGTGGCTGATCCTGGCGGCCGACCGCGACCGTGCGATCCGCGTCGCCGCATGGTTGCGCGGCCCAGGCGATCGGGCCACCTTCACGCCCCTGGTCCTGCGTGATTCCGATTTGGTCGAGCACGATGAACTTTGAAAGCGACAATGCCAGTCCGGTCGCGCCGGAGGTGATCGAGGCTATCGCGCGCGAGAATGCCGGCCCCGCCTCCGGCTATGGCGCCGACGCGACGACCGAGCGATTCAGCCGCCGTTTGACCGAGTTGTTCGAGCATGAGGTCGCGGCCTTCCTGGTGCCGACCGGCACCGCGGCCAACGCACTGGCGCTGGCGCACTGCACCCCGCCCTGGGGCGCGATCTATTGCCACGCGCAAGCCCACATCAACGCCGACGAATGCGGTGCGCCCGAATTCTTCTCGAACGGCGCCAAGCTGGTTCCGGTGCCGGGCGAGCACGGCAAGCTGACGCCGGCGGCGGTGGCCGCCACGCTCGGCGACATTCGCGCCGCCGACCAGCATCGCGTGGTTCCATCGGTGCTCAGCCTGACGCAATCGACCGAAGCCGGCACGGTCTATCGCGCGGCGGAGGTGGCGGCGCTGGCCGACCTCGCGCACCGCCATCACCTGGCCGCGCATATGGACGGCGCGCGGTTCGCCAATGCCGTCGCCGCACTCGATTGCGCGCCGGCCGACATCACTTGGCGCGCCGGAATCGACGTGCTGGCCTTCGGCGTGACCAAGGTGGGCGCGGTCGGCGCCGAGGCGATCCTGTTCTTCGACGCGGCCCGCGCCGCCGACTTCGTCTATCGCCGCAAGCGCGCCGGCCATCTGCTGTCGCGCATGCGCTTTGTCGCGGCGCAGTTCGAGGCGGTGCTGGCCGACGGGCTGTGGCTCCGCCTCGCCAGACACGCCAATGCGATGGCGGCCCGCCTGGCGGCGGGCATCGCGGCCGCACCGGGCGCCGCACTGCTGCATCCGACCGAAGCGAACGAGGTCTTCGCCC
>JBDZUN010000187.1:0-5095 GCA_040255145.1 Hyphomicrobiales bacterium
GATCCGTTCGGCCGCCACCGTCAGGCCCGCCGCCATGGCGTGGCCGCCGCCAGCCTCGATCAGGTCCGCTTGGCGCGCCGCCAGCACCGCCGCGCCAAGGTCGCAGCCCGGCACCGAACGGCCCGAGCCCTTGCCGCGCGCGCCGTCGAGGCCGATTACGACGGCCGGCCGTCCGTAGCGTTCGACCAGCCGGCTCGCGACGATGCCGATCACGCCGGGATGCCAGCCTTGCCCTTCGACCACGATGACCGGCGCGCCCGCCTCGGCCTCCCGGGCGGCGGCGATCACCGCCTGCTCCTGTACCAGTGCCTCGATCGTGCGCCGCTCCGCGTTCAGCGTGTCGAGTGCGGCGGCCAGCGCCGCCGCCTCAGCGGCGTCATCGGTCGAGAGCAGGCGTGCGCCGAGGTCGGCGCGGCCGACCCGGCCGCCGGCATTGACCCGCGGCCCGAGCAGGAAGCCGAGGTGGTAGGCGGACGGCGCCGCCTCCAGCCGCGCCACGTCGGCCAGCGCGGCGAAGCCGGGATTGCGCCTGCGCGCCGCTACCTTCAGGCCCTGCGCCACCAGCGCGCGATTGAGCCCGGTCAGCGGCACCACGTCGCACACGGTGCCGAGCGCGACAAGATCGAGCAGCGACAGCAGGTTTGGCTCAGGCCGGCCGGGGCTGAACCATCCGCTGCGGCGCAGCGTCCGGTTGACCGCCACGCACAGCAGGAAGGTGGTGCCGACCGCGGCCAACATGCCGCAGCCGGAAGTATCGTCGAGCCGGTGCGGGTTGACGAGGCCGGCGGTGATTGGCAAATCGGGGCCGGGCAGGTGGTGGTCGAGCACGACGACGTCGAGGCCGGCCTCCGCCGCGGCGGCGAGCGGCGCGTGCGCCATCGTGCCGCAATCGACGGTCAGTACCAGCCCGGCACCCTCGGCGCGCAGGGCCAGAAGCGCCGGCGCATTGGGGCCGTAGCCCTCGGTGATCCGGTCGGGCACATAGAGGCGCGGGTCGAGGCCGAGCGCGCGGAAATGGCGCAGCAGCAGGGCCGCCGAGGTTGCGCCATCCACGTCGTAGTCGCCGAACACCGCGACCGTCTCGCCGTGGCGGACGGCGTACGCGATCCGTTCGGCGGCGCGGTCCATGTCGGCCAGCGACGACGGGTCGGGCAGCGCCTCGCGCAAGGTCGGGTTCAGATAGTGCGCGCCGTCATCCAGGCCGACCCCGCGGCCGGCCAGCACGCAGCCCATCAGGTCGCATTCGCCCAGGTGCTGCGCCAGCGCGCGGCCGAGCCGCTCGTCGCGCAGCCTGAGCCGCCAGGCCCGGCCCAGAAACGACCGCTCGACGCCGAGATAGGCGTCTTCCTCGGGCGCTTCGGGGGCGGAGCCGGTCAAATCGCGAATTTCTCGTGGTTGACGTGGCGCGCGCGAATCCAGCGTACCGTGCCCGTCGCCGACCGCATCACCACCGTATGGGTGGTCAGCGCGCCGTCGCGTTCGCGCACGACGCCGTCCAGCATGGTTCCGTTGGTCACGCCGGTCGCGGCGAAGATCACGTCGCCCTTCGCCATCTCGATCAGGCTGTACTTGCGCGCCAGGTCGGTCACGCCGCAGCGGTAGGCGCGCTGGCGTTCGTCGTCGGTGCGGAAAACCAGGCGGCCCTGCATCTGGCCGCCGATGGAGCGCAGGGCGGCGGCGGCCAGGACGCCCTCGGGCGCGCCGCCGGTGCCGATATAGATGTCGATGCCAGTCTTGGCGTCGGTCGTGGCGATGACGCCGGCCACGTCGCCGTCCGGGATCAGCACCATGCGCGCGCCGACCCCGCGTACCTGGGCAATCAACTCGGCATGGCGCGGCCGGTCCAGGATGCAGGCGGTGATGTCGCCCGGCTGGACGCCCTTGGCGCGCGCCAATGCCCGGATGTTCTCGGCTGGCGTCGCATCCAGGTCGACGACGCCTTCGGGGAAGCCCCCGCCGATCGCGATCTTGTCCATATAGACATCGGGCGCGTGCAGCATGCAGCCTTCCTCGGCGAAGGCGATTACCGCGAGCGCGTTCGCCATCGCCTTGGCCGCGATGGTGGTGCCCTCGAGCGGGTCGAGTGCGATGTCGACCTTGGGCCCGTGCCTGGTGCCGACCTTCTCGCCGATGAAGAGCATCGGCGCCTCGTCCCGCTCACCCTCGCCGATGACGATGGTGCCGTCGATGTCGAGGTGGTTGAGCGCGCGGCGCATGCCGTCGACCGCCGCCTGATCGGCCAGCTTTTCGTCGCCGCGCCCGACCTGCCGTGCGGCCGCTACCGCCGCGCTCTCGGTCACGCGCGCGATTTCCAGCACCAGGATGCGGTCGAGCGGCTGGTGGCCCATCAGCCTGGTTTCCTGGTTGTCCGTCGCCTCGACCATCGTTCATGCTTCCTGTGTCTGGGGTTGTTCTATCCGGATCATACGCGGCTCTTCAACGACCGTGTCCAGCGCGGCGATCGCCGCCAGCGCGCGGGTCATCGCCGCCTCCCGGGTCTCGTGGGTGGTCATGACGACCGTGACCGCCTCGCCCGGCGCGCGCCCGCGCTGCAGCAGCGAATCGATCGACACATCCTCGGCGGCCAGCGCGGCCGCGACCGCGGCCAGCACGCCCGGCCGGTCCAGCACCGTCAGACGCACGTAATAGGCGCCTGCGCGCCGGTCCATCGACGCCGGCACCCCCGGCTTCAGGTCCTTCGCTGCCAGCCCGAAGGTCGGCACGCGCAGGCCGCGCGCGATGTCGACCAGGTCTGCGACGACCGCAGATGCTGTCGCCCGTGCACCGGCGCCGGCGCCCTCGAACATCGTCTGGCCGACGAAGTCGCCGTCGACGACCACGGCGTTCAGCACGCCGGAGACGTCGGCGATCGGCGTGCTGCGGCTGACCATGCAGGGGTGGACGCGCAGCTCGATGCCGTCGGCGGGGTCCGGCCGGCTGGCGATGCCCAGCAGCTTGATCCGATAGCCCAGTTCGTGCGCGAAGCCGATGTCCAGAGCCGAGATGTGTTCGATCCCTTCGACGTGGATGTCGGCCGGCGTGACGATCGCGTTGAAGGCCAGGCTGGCCAGGATGGCGAGCTTGTGCGCGGTGTCGAGGCCGCCGATGTCGAAGGTGGGGTCCGCCTCGGCATAGCCCAGCCGCTGCGCCTCGCGGAGCACCTCGCCGAGGTCGGCGCCGGTTCGCTCCATCCCCGTCAGGATGAAATTGCACGTGCCGTTCAGGATGCCGAAGATCTGCTTGATGTGATTGGCGGCCAACCCCTCGCGCAGCGCCTTGACGATCGGGATGCCGCCGCCGACCGCCGCCTCGTAATTCAACGAAACGCCGGCCTCCTCGGCGCGCCAGGCCAGGGCGGCGCCATGCTGGGCCAGCAGCGCCTTGTTGGCGGTCACGACGTGCTTGCCCGCGCCCAGCGCCGCTTCGATCACGTCCCGCGCGATCCCGTCGGCGCCGCCGATCAGCTCCACCACCACGTCCACGTCCGGAGCGACGGCAAGTGCGCGCGCGTCATCATACCAGGCGATACCGTCGACCGGCGCGCCGCGGTCCTTGGTGCGGTCGCGCGCGGACAAGGCGCGGACGACGACGTCACGGCCGCTGCGCCGAGCCAGCAGCACGCGGTTGCCGGCGAGCAGCCGGAAGCTGCCGGCCCCGACGGTCCCGAGCCCGGCGATGCCGATCCTGAGCGGCACGGTCAAGGCGTCGCCACCCGACGCTTCTGCTCCTCGGTCGCCGCGCCGACGATCTGGTCTGCCGCCGCCAGGAACTTGCGCACATTGCGCGCTGCCTGACGGATGCGCTGCTCATTCTCGACCAGCGCGATGCGGACGTGGCCGTCGCCGTATTCGCCGAAGCCGATCCCCGGCGACACTGCGACCTTGGCGTGGGTCAGTAGCAGCTTTGAGAATTCGAGCGAGCCGAGCGCCCGGAACGGCTCGGGCACCGGGGCCCAGGCGAACATGCTGGCGGGCGGGCTCGGCACGTCCCAGCCGGCACGCGCCATGTGCGTGACCAGCGTATCGCGCCGCGCCTTATATGTGGCGCGGATTTCATCGACACAGGTCTGCGGGCCGTTCAGCGCGGCCGAGGCGGCGACCTGGATCGGCGTGAATGCGCCGTAGTCGAGATAGGATTTGATGCGGGTCAGCGCGGAGATGACGTTGCGGTTGCCGGCGGCGAAGCCGATACGCCAGCCCGGCATCGCATAGGTCTTGCTGAGCGAGCTGAATTCGACCGCGATGTCCTTCGCGCCCGGCACCTGCAGGATCGAGGGCGGCGGCCGGTCCTCGAAATAGATTTCGGCATAGGCCAGGTCGGACAGGATCAGAATCTCATGCTGGCGGGCGAAGCGCACCGCCTCGTGATAGAAGTCGAGGTCGACCACCTCGGCGGTCGGGTTCGACGGATAGTTCAGCACCATGGCCAGCGGCGGCGGCACGCAGTGCCGCACCGCGGCCGACAGCTTGCGCAGGAACTCCTCGCCGGTGCCGGCCGGCACATGGCGGATCGCGGCGCCCGCGATGATGAAGCCGTAGGGGTGGATCGGATAGGACGGATTCGGCACCAGGATCACGTCGCCCGGCGTGGTGATCGCCATTGCCAGGTTGGCGAAGCCTTCCTTGGAGCCCAGGGTCGCGACGACCTCGGTCTCCGGGTCCAGGTCGACGCCGAACCGCCGGCGGTAATAGCCGGCGAAGGCGCGGCGCAGGCCGGGGATGCCGCGCGAAGTTGAATAACGGTTGGTGCGCGGCTTCTCCACCGTCTCCAGCAGCTTGTCGACGATGTGCCGCGGCGTCGGCATGTCTGGGTTGCCCATGCCCAGGTCGATGATGTCCTCGCCGGCGGCGCGCGCCCGGGCCTTCAGGCGGTTGACCTCCTCGAAGACATAGGGCGGCAGGCGCTTGATCCGATGGAATTCGTGCTGCATGGCGGCTGGCGATCGTGCGCGGTTGCTGGTGGACGCGGCGGTCCCGCGCCGGGAATGCCTGCTGCGCGCGGCTTCTACGCGTCGCGACGGGACAGCCCGTCTGTATAACGCGATCTTGGCCAAATCTCGACCGCTTTCGCAAAGGACGGCCGCATGGCCAAGGGG
>JBDZUN010000187.1:5105-6789 GCA_040255145.1 Hyphomicrobiales bacterium
CAAGACCCGCCGTCCCGAACCATGGGGTGCGGCACCCCTTCCTCCCTCGCTTGGCCGGGGAGGGGCGGTGGCGGTGCCGGGCCGCTATTCGAGATAGATGTCGGCGCTGTGCGAGCGGACCTCGGAGACCGCGCCGGGCGTACCGTCGGTGCTGCGGTCACCGACGGCTTCGACGACGATGACGCTCGGGTCGACACCGAGCCGCATCAGTTCGTCCGACACCGCCGTCGCGCGCTTCAGCGACATCTCGAAATTGGCCAGCATGTGGTCGTCGGCGGCGCGGTCGGTGGTCCCGCTCGCCGCGTGCCCGACGATGCGGATGCGCTGGCCGTTGTTGCGATAGGCCTCCGCGGCCTTGCGGATCGTTCCGCGCGCGGCGTCGTCCAGCGTCGCGGAGCCGGAGGCGAATTTGACTTCCAGGCGCTTGTCGCCGGTGCCGGGCGCGCCGATCGCCGGCATTCTGGTGTGCTTTGGCGGTTCGGCAGCGGCGATACGCTCCGGTTCAGCCCTGGTGGACGATGAAGCCGGGGTTGAGGCTGTGGGTGTAACGGCGGCGCTCGCGGCCGACAATGGCGCCGCGGCCGGCGCAACCCCAGGCCCCGTGGCCGAGGGCAGCGGCAGGTCCGGTGGCGGCGGCGGCAGATCGGCGGCGTCTACTGCGCCCCACGTGCTGCCGGCCATCTCGGGCGGGTTCATGCTGACCGCGGGCTCACTCGACGCCGACGCGGCTTTCGTGCTCGTCGGCCTCTCCGCCCGCGCGACGGGCACAGGCGACGGCATTACAGTCGGGCTTTCGGCGGCCGGCGCCTTTGCCGCAACGGGTTTCGGCGTCGCGGTCCTGGCGGGTGGTTTTGGCGTTTCGGCCGCCGTGCTCCTATGTGCGGGTACTGGCGGCTCTGCGTGCATCACGCCCTCGACGCCGACCGGCGAGGCCAGGGCCGACGGGCCGAGGTCTGGATGGACCACCGCCCCCTGCGATGCCTGGCCGCCCGTCGCGGGCAGGTCCGACCGCAGCGGCGGCGGGATCATCGTCGGCAGGAGCGGCAGGCGCTCATCCCCAGAATACGTGGTAGTGCTGGACGAAAGCGTCCCGGACGGCGCGGCTTTGTTGGAAGCCGGTTCCATGCCCTCGCCGGGGTTGGGGATTGGCGTGTTGGCCAGCACGCCCGGCGGAATCCGCAGCTTGTGCGGCGCGTGCGTGGTGGGAGCCGATGCCGGCGGCGGCAGGCTCGCCAATGGCGAGGCGGGGTGGGGCGTCTGCGGCGCTATAGCCGGCGAGGCGGCCGTGACTTCGGTAGTCCACTGCGAGGCTGGTGCAGGCGCCGCTGCGGTTGCCGGCGGTGGCACCATCACAGGCGCTGACGCGACTGCCGGCGCAGGTGCCGAAGCGATTGTTGGCGGCGGTGGCAAGGACGGTCCGCTCGGCCCGACCTTTGACGGGAGCGCGGAGATCGGTGGTGGCGGTGATGACGAAGCGGTCGCGGAAGTGCTGCCCGGGCGGCGAAGTTGCTTCGGCCCGGTCGTCGCCGGCATGATGATGCGCGCTGGCGGCGCGTAATAGGTCGGGCCAGGCAGCGGGAGGTTGGCCGGGATGCTGGCCGCCGTCGCCGGTTGCGCCGGCCGTTCGCCGGCGCGCCAGCGCGCGGCCTCGTCCACGACCGATTGCGGGATGGGCGGCGGCGCG
>JBDZUN010000188.1:0-6737 GCA_040255145.1 Hyphomicrobiales bacterium
CGGCCGAGATCGCGTTGACGCGCACGCCCTGCTCGCCGAAATCGACCGCGAGATAGCGCACGCTGGCCTCCAGCGCCGCCTTGGCCACGCCCATGACATTGTAGTTGGGCATCACCCGCTCCGACCCGGCATAGGTCAGCGTGACCAGCCCGCCGCCATGCGGCATCAGGCCGGCGGCGCGGCGCGCGACCTCGGTGAACGAGAAGCACGAGATCACCATGGTCCGCTCGAAATTCGCGCGCGTGGTATCGGCGTAGCGGCCCTTCAACTCGTTCTTGTCGGAATAGGCGATGGCGTGGACCACGAAGTCGAGGGCGCCCCATTCGCGGCCCAACGCACCGAATACGGCATCCAGGCTGGCGGCGTCCTCCACATCGCAGGGCAGGACGAGCTTCGCGCCGGCCGATTCGGCGAGCGGGCGGACCCGCCGGCCGAACGCATCGCCCTGATAGGTGAAGGCAAGTTCGGCGCCGTGCGCGGCCAGCGTCCGGGCGATGCCCCAGGCAATCGAATGGTCGTTGGCGACGCCCATGATAAGGCCCCGCTTCCCCGCCATCAGCGACGATTCGCACGCGATCGGCGGCATGCCGGGAATGGTCACGGTTCTATCCACGTCCGGCATGGTTCCTCCGTTACGCCTGATAGCGTCGGAACAGGAGGCTGGCATTGGTGCCGCCGAAGCCGAACGAATTCGACAGCACCAGGTTCAGCTCGGCATTGTCCGCGCGCTCGCGCTGGATCGGCAGGTCGGCGACCATCGGGTCCAGCGATTCGATATGCGCGGACGCGGGGATGAACCGATTGTTGAGCATCAGGAGCGAATAGATCGCCTCGTGCACCCCGGCCGCGCCGAGGGCGTGGCCGGTCAGCGACTTGGTCGCGGCGATCGGCGGCACGGCGTCGCCGAACACATCCCGGATCGCCTCGATCTCGCGCTTGTCGCCGATCGGCGTCGAGGTGGCGTGCGGGTTGATGTAGCCGATCGGCTCGTCGATGCCGGCCATCGCCATGCGCATGCAGCGTGCCGCGCCCTCGCCCGATGGCTGAACCATGTCGTGGCCGTCCGAGGTGGCGCCATAGCCGACGATCTCGCCGTAGATCTTGGCGCCGCGGGCCTTGGCGTGCTCTAGCTCCTCCAGCACCACAACGCCGCCGCCGCCGGAGATGACGAAGCCGTCGCGGTCGGCGTCGTAGGCGCGCGAGGCGGTGGACGGACGGTCATTGAAGTCGGAGGACAAAGCGGGCATCGCGTCGAACAGCACCGACAGCGTCCAGTCCAGCTCCTCGCCGCCGCCGGCGAAGACGATGTCCTGCTTGCCGAGCTGGATCAGCTCCATGCCATTGCCGATGCAATGGGCGCTGGTCGCGCAGGCCGACGAGATCGAGTAACTGACGCCCTTGATGCGGAACGTGGTCGACAGGGTCGCCGAATTGGTGCTGGACATCGCGCGCGGCACCATGAACGGTCCAACCTTGCGCGCGCCCTTGGTGCGCGCGGTATCGCAGGCGATCAGGATATTGCGGGTCGACGGGCCGCCCGAGCCCATGATCATCCCGGTGCGCTCGTTGACGATCTCGGCCTCGGTAAGGCCCGCGTCGCGCACAGCCTGCTCCATCGCGATGTGGTTGTAGGCGGCGCCGTCGCCCATGAAGCGGCGCGCCTTGCGGTCCACCACCGAATCGAGGTCGATCCGGATCGGCGCGTGGACGTGCGAACGGAAGCCGCGCTCGCGGTATTCCTCGCAGAATTCGACGCCCGACCGACCCTCGCGCAAGCTGGCCAGCACTTCCTGACTGTTGTTGCCGATGCTCGACACGATGCCCATGCCCGTCACGACGACACGCCTCATGGGAAGCCCCCCATCGTCCGGGTCCGCCTGGCGCGCATCGCTAAAACGTCTCAGGCGCGGTGAACAAGCCGACCCGCAGGTTCTGCGTCTCGTAGATCGTCCGATCGTCGGCCCGGACCACCCCGTCGGCGATGCCGAGCACGAGCTGGCGGTTGATCACCCGCTTCACGTCGATCTGATAGGTGAGCTGCCGGACGCTCGGCAGTACCTGCCCGGCGAACTTCACCTCGCCGACGCCCAGCGCCCGGCCGCGCCCCGGCAGGCCGAGCCAGCCGAGATGGAAGCCGAGCAGCTGCCACAGCGCATCCAGGCCGAGACAGCCCGGCATCACCGGATCGCCGGCGAAGTGGCAGTCGAAAAACCACGCATCCGGCCGGATATCGAACTCCGCGATCGCCTGGCCGCGGCCATGCGCGCCGCCGTCCTCGGTGATTCGGGCGATCCGGTCGAACATCAGCATCGGCGGCAGCGGAAGCTGCGCGTTGCCGGGGCCGAACAGCTCGCCCCGGCCGCATGCCAGGAGGTCCGCCCGTGAAAACGCCGACTGCCGCGCGGGCGCGGGCGGCGTGTACGACGCCGTCTCCGCCATCAAAACGCCCCGCGCGCCCGGCCCGTGGCGGGCAGGCGTCGCTTGACAGACCATCCGAAAAGACCAAATTCAGCCATGTGAATACTGTTCGAGCGACCTTTTCCGAGCATCCGGGCGAACCAGAATCCAACTGGCGCGTCTCAGGTATCATGCACGGGCCGGTCGGCTCAAGCGCCGATGGGACGTGAGCCTGCGATGGAACGCGACGCGGACAGGAAGCCCGAGGGCGGCGATCGCCCCTATAGCAGCGCGCTGTGCCGGTTGCGCGCGGCTGGCCTGCGGCCGACGCAGCAGCGTCTCGGGCTGGCGAAGATTCTGTTCGAGACGGGCGATCGCCACGTAACGGCCGAGGCGCTACACACGGAAGCCCAGGCCGCGCGGCTCCGCGTATCGCTCGCGACCGTCTACAATACCCTGCATCAGTTCACCGACGCCGGCCTGCTGCGCCAGGTGGTGGTCGATTCGGGCCGCACCTATTTCGATACCAATACCGGCGACCATCACCATTTCTATTTCGAGGGCGACGGCACCCTCGCCGACATCTGTGGCGACGGCATCGAGGTGCTGGGTCTGCCGGCGGTGCCCGGCGGCAACATGGTCAGCCGGGTGGACGTGATCGTGCGGGTTCGCGCGGGCGCACCGAAAAGCTAATTTACGCCGTCAATTCCGGTTCAGGTTAGAATCGTTCTCATCTGTTGACGCGGTCGTCCGGCGGGGTTAGCTTGTCGGGACGGGAGGCGTTCGATCCGCCTTTCCACAAGCCAAACAGGAGGAGAAAGATGTCATCCCTCAAGGACAGCAAGACTGTCGAAAACCTGAAGATGGCGTTCGCCGGCGAAAGCCAGGCCAATCGCCGCTACCTCTATTTCGCCCAGAAGGCGGATGTCGAGGGTTATAACGACGTCGCGGCGGTGTTCCGCTCGACCGCGGAAGGCGAGACGGGGCACGCCCACGGCCACCTGGAATACCTCGAGGAGGTCGGCGACCCGGCGACCGGCGAGCCGATCGGCGGCACCGACCTCAACCTGAAGGCCGCGATCGCAGGCGAGACCCACGAATACACGGACATGTATCCGGGCATGGCGCGGACCGCACGCGAGGAAGGCTTCGAGGAGATCGCCGACTGGTTCGAGACGCTGGCCAAGGCCGAGAAGTCGCATGCCGGCCGGTTCCAGAAGGCCTTCGACACCCTGAACGGCTGATCGCCCGACGGGCTTGACGCCCATCGAACGTCGTTCGGGCGACGCGGGGCATTCCCCGTCGCCCGAAAACGGCGCGCCGGCACCGGGCATCTGATCCGCCGCATCGCACACGGGTCAGGCGCCGCGGTGCCGATCGTGCGCGCCCCATCTTCCCGCCGGACCGCCGGATCATCGGCAGGCTGCGGCCACCGGCCCCGCCAGGAACTGCGAACATGGTTGACCAGAACCAGGACGGCGCCCGCCCCGAAGACGCCAAGGAAGGCGGCACCGGGGCGCCGACCCGCCACGCGCTGGCCTGGCGCGACCCGGATTTCTACGACGACGCGAAGATCGATGCCGAGCTCAGGCGGGTATTCGACATCTGCCACGGCTGCCGGCGCTGCTTCAACCTGTGCGATTCGTTCCCGCGCCTGTTCGACCTGATCGACGAATCGGAGACCGGCGAGCTCGATTCGGTCGACAGCAAGGATTTCAAGCGGGTCGAGGAAGCCTGCACGCTGTGCGACATGTGCTTCATGACGAAGTGCCCCTACGTGCCGCCGCACCCGTTCGACCTGGACTTCCCGCACCTGATGCTGCGCGCGCGCGCGCGCGACTTCGCCGGGCACAAGATCGACTTCGCCAAGAAGGAGCTGGCCAAGACCGACCGCAACGGCCGCCTCGCCGCGCCGGTCGCGCCGCTGGCCAATTGGGGCGCGGCCAAGGACAACGCGCTGACCCGGCCCGTGCTGGCGGCCGCCGGCATCGACCGGGACGCCAGCCTGCCGAAATTCCACCGCCGCACCTTCGTCATGCAGGCCAAGGCGGAGGCGCCGGAGGTCAATCGCACCGCACCGGCCTTCGGCCGCAAGGCGGTGCTCTACGCCACCTGCTTCGTCAACTACAACAAGCCGGGCACCGGCGTTGCGGCGCGCGGCGTGCTGGCGCGCAACGGCGTCGAGACCGC
The DNA here is from genome assembly GCA_040255145.1 of Hyphomicrobiales bacterium. Lineage (GTDB taxonomy): Bacteria > Pseudomonadota > Alphaproteobacteria > JBDZUN01 > JBDZUN01 > JBDZUN01. The sequence goes on from JBDZUN010000188.1 coordinate 4,588, forward strand.
GGTCTGCTATCCCGCCTGCTGCGGCATGCCGTTCTTCGAATACGGCAATATCGAGCAGACGGCCAAGCAGGCGCGCAAGGTGTCGAAGGAATTGCTGCGCTACGTCGACGACGGCTACGCCGTGATCGCACTGACCGCGAGCTGCGGCCTGATGCTGAAATTCGAATGGCCGCTGATCCTGCCCGATGACGCGGACATCAAGCGCCTGGCCGAGAACACCTTCGATATCGACCAGTACGTGGTCGACATCGCGCGGAAGGAAGGCCTGGTCGATGGATTGAAGCCGCTCGACGGCGGCGTCACCGTCCACCTGCCGTGCCATGCGCGCGCCCAGAACATGGGGCCCAAGTCGGCCGAGATGCTGCGCCTGATCCCCGAGACCAAGGTCGACGTGGTCGAACGGTGCTCGGGCCATGGCGGCACCTTCGGCGTGCTGAAGGGCACGCACGAGATCGCGGTCAAGGTCGGCCGGCCGGCCGCGCGGGCGGCGGCGCGTCAGGGCAACGCCCATCTTGCCTCGTCCTGCCCGCTTGCCGGCGCACATCTGCTGGAGGTCATGGCCGATTCGGCCGAGGGCGATGCGGCTGGCTCCGCCAGGCGGCCGTTCCACCCCATCGAGCTGATGGCGCAGGCCTACGGCATCGATTTCCTGGACGCCGAATAGATGCTGAGCAGGCTGCCCGTGTTGAAGGAGGAACCATGCCCCAGGCCGAACGCCGCATCACGCCGGCCGACATCCTGCCGCTCGACCGCTATCAGGCCGAGCGCAAGGCGATCCGCGCCCGGATCGTCGCGCTGAAGCAGAGCCGGCGGGTCGAGGTCGGGCCCTACGCGACCTTCTATTTCGAGAGCTGGGACACGATGTGGGCCCAGATCCAGGAGATGCTCTATATCGAGAAGGGCGGCGACGAGCAGCTCGCGGACGAGATGCGCGCCTACAATCCGCTGATCCCGCAGGGCGCCGAGCTGATCGCGACCATGATGTTCGAGATCGACGATCCCCTGCGCCGCACCAACATTCTGGCACGGCTCGGCGGCGTCGAGGAGACGATGTTCATCCAGGTCGGCGACGAGAAGATCATGGCCGACCCCGAGCACGACGTCGATCGGACCACCCCCGACGGCAAGACCTCGTCGGTGCATTTCCTGCACTTCCGCTTCGCGCCGCAGCAGATCGCGCGGTTCCGCGACCCGGCGGTGCAGGTGCTGCTCGGCATCGGCCACCAGAACTATGCGCACCTCGCGATCCTGCAGCCGCCGGTGCGCGCATCGCTCGGCGCCGATTTCACCGCCTGAGGCGCCCACGGCGTCCTATGTGTGGATGTAGCGGCCGGGCGCGGGTTCAAGCGCGGGGTGGTCGGCGCTGCCCAGCGTCTGCGGTGCGGCCACGGCCTCGCCCGACCGCGCGACCATCCAGTCGCCCCAATGCTCCCACCAGGTACCGGGCCGCTCCTGCGCCTGCGCCAGCCATTCGTTCGGGTCCCGCCTGGGCTTCGGCCCGGCGAAATACTTCGATTTCGGGTTGCCGGGCGGATTGACCAGGCCGGCGATATGACCGGCATTGCTGAGCACGAAGGTGCTGTCGCCCTTGAATAATTGCGTCGCGCGATAGCAGCCCTGCCAGGGCGTCAGGTGGTCGGCAATCGCCGCCATGACGAAGGTGTCCTGCCGGACGCGGCCGAGGTCGACGGGCGTGCCCAGCACCGTCATGGCGTCCGGCGTGGCCAGCTTGTTGTCGCCGAACATGGCCAGGAAGTCCTTGTGCAGCGCGGCCGGCAGATTGGTGCCGTCGGCGTTCCAGGCCATCAGATCCGATGCCGGCGGCTTCTCGCCCATCAGGTAATTGTTGACCCAGTAGTTCCACACCAGGTCGTTCGGCCGCATCCAGGCGAAGACGGCGGCCAGGTTCTTCGCCTCCAGCACGCCGGCCTGGGCCGAGCCGAATTCGGCCGCGGACAGCATCTCAGTCGCCGACAGGCTGCCGATCGCCGCCTCGGAATCGAAGTCGAGCAGCATCACCGCGAAGGCGCTGGCCTTGACGCGCTTGTCCTTGCGTGCGGCGAGATGCGCCAGCACCGTGGTCAGCAGGATGCCGCCGGCGCAGAAGCCCATCGTGTTGACGTCGCGGCTGCCGGCGACGGCGCGCACCA
>JBDZUN010000189.1:0-6724 GCA_040255145.1 Hyphomicrobiales bacterium
AACCAAGGACTTGGAGATCGTTCAGCGTTTCCATGAAACGGTGAACGGCTCTAGGAACCCATCAAGGGGGCGCACGATGGCGACGTTCGAATCCGACGGTCTCAAGCTCGTCTTCGACGGCATCGGCGCGGGCGACCCGATCCTGATGGTGCATGGCTTCGCCGCCAACCGGCGCCAGGCCTGGCGCGCCGCCGACTGGTACGACGTGTTCATCGATGCCGGACGCGAGGCGATCGCCTTCGATCATCGCGGCCATGGCGAGAGCGACGCGCCGCACGATCCCCGCCAGTACGGCATCGGCCGCATGGCGGGTGACGTGATCCGGCTGCTCGACCGGCTAGAAATCGGAAGCACCGATCTGATCGGCCACTCGATGGGCGCGCGGGTCGCGCTGGAGCTTCTGCTGAAGCATCCCGACCGCCTGCGCGCCGTCGTGCTGGTCGGCGTCGGCAAGCGCCTGATGGACCCGGTGCCGGAGCCGCCGCCGATGGTCGCCGCGATGCGCGCCGCTCGTCCGGACGACATCGAGGACGAGACCCTGCGCTCGTTCCGCATCTTTGCCGATACCACCGGCAACGATCGCGAGGCGCTGGCCGCCTGCGCCGAGGCCAACCGCGATCCGCTGGCGAAGGACGACCTGGCGGCGATCCGCAACCCGGTCCTGCTGCTGGCCGCCGGGCGCGACGAGCTGGCCGGTGACCCCAGGCCGCTGGCGGAAGCGATCCCCGGCTGCGAACTGACCGTGCTGTCCGGCACGACACACCACTCGATCTTGGCCGATCCGCGCAGCCAGGATGCGGTGTTCCAATTCCTCGGCCTCGGCGCACCGCCACGCGAGGAACATCGTTGGTGACGCGCTGGTCGCCGCTGCTGTGCTAGAGCGTTTCCAGCAAAAGTGGATGCCACTTTTGCGGTTCGGAAACGCGACAAACCAGGGACTTAGAGATCGTTCAGCGTTTCCGCGAAACAGTGAACGATCTCTAGGAATGCCGATCCCGACAGGCCGGCTTCAGACCATGGCGGCCTTGAGCCGGCGGCGCTCGACCGACGACGGGATGTGCATCGCCTCGCGGTACTTGGCGACCGTGCGGCGGGCGATATCGATGCCGGAGGCGCGCAGCAGCTCCACGATCTTGTCGTCCGACAGCACGCCGTCGCCGGCCTCCCGGTCGATCAGCGTCCGGATGCGATCGCGCACGGCTTCGGCCGAATGCGCTTCGCCTCCAGTCGAGGACGCCAGCGCCGCGGTGAAGAAATACTTCAGCTCGAACAGCCCGCGCGGCGTCGCCATGTACTTGTTCGAGGTCACGCGGCTGATCGTCGATTCGTGCATGCTGACCGCCTCGGCCACCGTGCGCAGGTTGAGCGGGCGCAGCGCCCGCACGCCTTCGCGCAGGAACGCGTCCTGCTGGCGCACGATCTCGCTCGCCACTTTCAGGATCGTGCGCGCCCGCTGCTCCAGGCTCTTGACCAGCCAGTTGGCGTTGTTGAGGCACTCCGAGATATAGGCCTTGTCCTCGCGCGACTGCGCCGCGCCCGCGACCCGCGCCTGATAGCGATTGTTGACCAGGACGCGCGGCAGCGCCTCGGTATTCAGCTCCACCCGCCAGCCGCCGCCGGGGTCGGGGCGGACCTGGATGTCCGCGACGACCGGCGCCGCGTCCTCGCCGCCGAAGGCCAGGCCGGGCTTCGGGTCGAGCCGGCGCAGCTCGGCGAGCATGTCGCGCAGGTCCTCCTCGTCGACGCCGCAGACCTGGCGCAGCGCGGCGAAATCGCGCCGCGCGACCAGTTCCAGATGGGCGACCATCGCCTGCATCGCAGGGTCGAAGCGGTCGCGCTCCTTGAGCTGCAGGGCGAGGCACTCGGCCAGCGAGCGGGCGAAAACGCCGGGCGGATCGAAGCCCTGCACGAGGGCGAGCGTCGCCTCGGCCTCGGCCAGGGCGCAACCGACGCGGGCGGCGATGTCGTCGAGGGGCTCGATCAGGTAGCCGGCGTCGTCGACCGCCTCGATGAGCTGGGCGCCGATCAGCCGGCGCGCGGGATCGGCGACCGCGAGGCCGAGCTGGTCCGACAGGTGCCGGCGCAGGTCGGGCCGCTCCTCCGCCAGGCCCTCGATATCGAAGCCGTCATCGTCGAACGAGCCGCCGCGCGTCCCGCTCCACGGGCCGGATGCGCTCTCGCCTTCCCAGCCGGCCGCCGCCGGCCCCTCGGTCTGATAGCTGCCGTCCAGGTTGCCGCCCGACATCGCATAGCCGTCGTCGTCCAGCGCGCGGTCGACCGCCTGGGTCTCGCGCGTTCCGTCGTCCGCCGGCGCGCCGGTCTCGACGGCGGCTTCATGCGGCGCGGGGTCGGCACCCTCGTCGCGTTCGAGCAGCGGGTTGCGCTCGACCTCCTGTTCGATGAAGGCGGCGAGGTCCAGGGTCGACAGCTGCAGCAGCTTGATCGCCTGCTGCAATTGCGGCGTCATCACCAACGCCTGGGATTGCCGCAGTTCGAGTTTCAGCGCCATGCCACGATCCCAAGCCGGCGGGGCGCGCTAAAGACTGAACCGCTCTCCGAGATACACGCGGCGGACGTCCGCATTGTCGACGATCTCCGACGGCTCGCCTTCCATCAGCACGGACCCATCGTGGATGATGTAGGCACGGTCGATAATGTCGAGCGTTTCCCGGACGTTATGATCGGTCATTAAGACACCGATACCGCGATCCTTCAAGTGAACGACGAGGCTGCGGATATCGGTGATCGCGATCGGGTCGATGCCGGCGAACGGCTCGTCGAGCAGCATGAAGGACGGCTGGGTGGCGAGCGAGCGGGCGATCTCCACCCGCCGCCGTTCGCCACCCGACAGCGCCACCGCCGGAACGGTCCGAATCCGGGTGAGCGAAAATTCCTCGAGCAGGTCGCCCAGCATCAGTTCCCGCCGGCGCGAATCCGGCTCGACCAGTTCCAGCACCGCGCGGATGTTCTCCTCGACCGTCATGCCGCGAAAGATCGACGCTTCCTGCGGCAGGTAGCCGATGCCGAGCCGGGCGCGGCGATACATCGGCAGGGCGCTGATGTCGTGGCCGTCGAGGCCGATGACCCCCTGATCGACCGGGATCAGACCGGTGACCATGTAGAAGCAGGTCGTCTTGCCGGCGCCGTTCGGCCCCAACAGTCCGACGATCTCGCCGCGCTGGAGCCGGAGGCTGACATTGCGGACGACCGGCCGGCCGCGGAAGCTCTTGTTCAGGCCCTGGACCTCGAGCCCGACATTCTGGGTCACGAGGCGTGGCCCGCGCGCGACCGTGTGCAGGGTGGCGATCTCGGCCGTTCCACCATCCTGGCTCCGCCCGGCGTGCTCCGGCTTTCCGCCCTTCACCGGCACCTTTACCGGCCCCCGTCCTGCGCGTGATCTCCATTGCCGCTTTTCTGCGGCACAAACACGCCGTGAACCCGCCCCTTGCCGCCCTGCGGGCCTTCCATGCGGCTCTGGCCGGAGCCGATGTCCATCGTCAGACGATCGCCGCGGATGACATTCTGGCCACGGGTAAGCACCACGTCCCCGGACAGGTGCGCAACGCGGTTCACGACATCGTAGGTGCCGCGCTGGCCGCGCGCGGTTTCGCCCGGTGCCTGGATCACAACGCCGCCGGTGGCCTCAAGACGTTGGATGACGGATTGCGATGGGGTGCCCTTGGCGCTCATCGCGGGATCCTTTGCTGCCTTTCGTTCGTAGTAGACCTTCAATGTCTGAGTCCGCAAGGTCACGTCGGCCTGGACCGCGCGCACATCGCCGCTGAACGTGGCGAGCTGGCTGTTCTGATCGACATCCAGACGATCGGCGGTGATGTCGATCGGCTGGTGCGAATTGGCCTTCGCGGTCGATGGCGACATCGGCTTGACCGTCGGCGCCGGCGCCGCCGGGGCGGCGATGGCCAGCCCGCCAGCCAGCAGCATCGTGCACGTCAGCGCCGCCCGCCAGCCGGCCGCCGTGCCGAAGCGGCGCACCCTCATCGGTAGAGACCGGGCAGGTAGGTGACGTGCACCCGGCCGACCAGCGCCAGGTGCCGCTTATCGTTCTCGAACCGATAGCGATCCGCGCTCATGCGCCCGAGCGGTCCGTGCCCCCGAATCCCATGATCGCCGGCCGCGAAATCGTTTTTGAGATCCAGGTGGACCTGCGGCGAATGCATCTCGTAGCCTTTATTGGAGTAAATGTCGGCGCCGCCGGCCAAGTCGAGGGTCTGCTTATCGGTATCGTAAAGTCCGGCCGGGGCCAATGCCGAAAGCCAGACGTTGCCGTTAAACGTCAGGTCCGCCTGCATCCGGTTGAGATGGACCAGATTCTCCTCCTTGGCATCCTGCAGGGCACTATCGGCGGTGATCAGGAACGGCCGCCCGCGCGAGTCCGTGCCGGCATAGCGCGCATTGACCATCCGCACGTCGTCGCCCGGCGCCCGCTCCAACTCGTGCAAGGTGATCTTGGGCGCGTCGGATTTCGGGCGCGCGAACAGGATCGGCCAAGCGACGGCCAGCGCCAGCAGCAGCACCGCGAGCGCCGGCAAGGTAAAACGGGCGACCCGCATCCAACGCGCGTGGTGCGCCGAACGCTGCAACGCGTCGTAGGAGCGCGTGCGCCGGTCGTGCGTCGGCGCGACCATCGGCGTGCGGTGCGGCCGATCGGGGATTGGGCCGGGAGACGACGGGCCGTCGAACCCTGAACTCACCCTGTCCATCCCTCTATGCGATCCCGGCCCGCAGCACGTCATGGATGTGCACGATGCCGAGCGGGCGCGCCGGCGCCGCGCCGTCCACCACGAACAGGCAGGTGATCGTGTGGGCGTTCATCAGCCGCAGCGCCTCGGCGGCAAAATCCGACGGCTGCACCGTCTTGGGCCGGGCGGTCATCACCTGGCCGGCCGTGAGCGCCGTAAAGTCCGGCGCCATGTGCCGCCGCAGGTCGCCATCGGTGACGATGCCGACCAGGTTTCCGCCTTCGTCCACGACGCCGGCGGCGCCGAAGCCCCGGGTGCTCATCTCGATCAGGACCTCGCCCATCGCGGTTTCGCGGCTGACCAGCGGCAGGCCGTCGCGCCCGTGCATCAGGTCGGCGACCCGCAGCAAGGTCCGGCCCAGCCGCCCGCCCGGATGGAGCTGGCGGAAATCGTCGACGGAAAAGCCGTGCCGGCCCATCAGGGCGACCGCCAGCGCATCGCCCAGCGCCAGCATCAGCGTGGTCGAGGTCGTCGGCGCAAGGCCCATCGGACACGCCTCCTCGACCTTGGGCAGCAGCAGCGTCACGTCGGCCGCCTGCGCCAGCGTGCTCGATGCGCGCCCGACCATCGCGATCAGGGGAATACCGAACCGCCGCGTATGCCCGACCAGGTCGGAAAGCTCCGGCGTCTCGCCCGAATTGGACAGAGCGAGCACCGCGTCCTGCGCGGTGATCATGCCGAGATCGCCGTGGCTGGCCTCGGCCGGATGGACGAACTGCGCCGGCGCGCCGGTCGAGGCAAAGGTCGCCGCGATCTTGCGGCCGACATGGCCGCTCTTGCCCATGCCGCTGACGATCACGCGGCCGCGGACTCCCACCAGCGCGTCGACCGCACGGCTGAACGCGGCGTCCAGGCCGCGCGCCATGTCACCCAGGGCCGCGGCCTCGACCTCCAGCACACGCCGGGCGGCGGCGAGGTCGGCCACGGCCGCAGCCGGCGCGACCGGCGCCAGCGCCGAATCCGTCTCGTCGGGAAAGCCCATCATCGATCCTGCCATGTGGGAAAGAGCTGGGCCGGAGCCGACCGGATCGCAAGCCCCGCGCCAATTCTTCACGGCCTGCCGCCGACGCGGCAAAAGCCGTGCCATTATGGCGTCCGCCCGCCCGCCGTCAATTTCGGCGCGGCCGGACCCGTTTATGCGGCGCCCGGACGCGCGGCGGCGATCAGACGGCGCGCGCCAGGATCAGGCCGAACCAGCGGCGCGGATCGGTCCAACGTTCGACCGGCGCGAAGCCGTGCCGCGCCAGCAGGCGGCCGAACGCGTCGGCGTCGAACTTGCGCGAAATCTCGGTGCGCACCGTCTCCCCCGGCGCGAAGGATGCGGCGACGCCGAGCGCCTTGAGCCGCGCCGTCTGGCCGACCCGGCTGCGCAGGTGCATCTCGATCCGGTGCGCCCGGCGATTATAGAAGGCGACATGGTCGAAGTGGTCGGGCACGAAGTCGCCATCGAACGCGCGGTTCAAGTGTCGTAGCAGGTTTCTGTTGAAACACGCTGTGACACCTTCAGAATCGTTGTACGCCGCTTCGATCACATCGGCGTCCTTGCGCAGGTCGATGCCGATCAGGAACAGATCGCCCGGGCGCAGCACCCGGCGCAGGGCGGTCAGGAACCGGCGCGCCTGCGCCGGCGCGAAATTGCCGATGGTGCTGCCGAGGAACAGGACCAGCATCGGGTCGGCATCGGGCCGCGCGGCAAGCTGGGCGAGGCCCCGCTCATACGTGCCGACCAGGCCCTCGACGGCGAGGTCGGGGAATTCCTCGAGCAGGTCGGCGGCCGCGCCCTCGATCGCCGCGGCGCTGACGTCGATCGGAACGTAACGGACCGGCACCCCGGCCGCGTCGTAGGCGCCGATCAGACGCCGCACCTTGCGCGCGCTGCCGCTACCCAGCTCGACCATCAGGGTCGGCCCGGTCCGCGCCACGATGTCCGGCGCGATCCGTTCGAGGATGCCCTCCTCGGTCCG